>MGTA01000072.1:0-2582 GCA_001799225.1 Deltaproteobacteria bacterium RIFOXYD12_FULL_50_9 | reverse complement strand
GCCAGCCGGCCCTGGGCGCCGACGATATCGACAACCACGGCATCGGCTTGCCGCAAGTCCTCCAGACGGCCATCGATCATCTCGGGCGGACCGCCGATCATGGTAGCATCGTCCAGGCCCAGCACGCTGCAGCTCTGAAAATTACCGTCCGCCAAGCGAGCCCGCAGCAACCCCTTGTAAAGCGGTACTGCCCACTCAACCCCGTCAACCCCGCGCACCTGATACAACTGGGTATCACGCATCGGCTTTGAGTCGTCGATAAACTGGACCTTCGGGTCCATCACCCAGATATCCGGCAGACCAAGATCGGTGATAACGCTATAGGTCCGGGTCATGATCCCGACAAACACCGCCTCCTGATGGGTGATCAACAGGCAGGCAAAGGTGACGCCCATGAGCATGCCCAGGTACTTTCCCCGGTCGCCCACCAGCATCTTGATCGCCACACTCCACATCACGCACCTGCCATTTGGCGATTATCCGCCATGACCTGCCGAATCCCGGCCAACGAGAACCGAGTGACGTGTTCGGCCAGGCTTTCGATCTCAGCCTGATTATAGAGTTTTGGCCCGCTCATCCGCTCGATCACTGCCCGGCATTGCTGATGGATTAAGATCCGGCCCACCACGCTCGACAGCAAACGCCGGATCAAGAGATGTTCAACAGACAGATTCAACCAGGAGAATAACGTCAATCAATCTCCCTGACTCTTAAAAAAGAAGGGAATTTTGGAATGCCAAACTCACTCAGACCATAGTATTTAAAAGTGATCACGGCGCCGACTGGCGGCGGATTTGCCCGGATATAATCGCTGAACCCGGTGCCAATCCTGAACCTGACCAGCGTCTCAGGCAACTCTACCAGCAAGGAGCCCAGCCGACCGGAATTTTTTCCTTTTCCGGCGATCCTGGCGATCACAACTGCTTCAGAGTCATTATAGCTTTTAACCTTAACAATATCCGCACTCCGGCCTACGGTGTATGGAGAACCGGACCTCCTGAGAATCAGCCCTTCGCCGCCCAGACCTTCGATTCTTTTCAGTTCGCTCTTAAGCCGGTTCTCATCTTGAACCGGGCTATGCTCAATGACAAAAGCATACCGGGAAGGATGCTTCTCAAACCAGGCCTTGGCCACCTTAAGCCGCTCCTCAAAACCGCCCACTGCCCCTGGTACGTCGAAGATCGCAAATTTTAACTCCAGCCATCCCTCATCCGGAGTCTTTTTTTTGACAATGCCCCTGGTTTTCTCAAAAGTTCTCCGCCCGCCCCATATCTCACCCTCCACAGCGAAATCAGGGAAACTCTCCGTAAAGGCGGGGGGCGGATGAAAGGCATTTCCAGCTTTCGAGAAAAGCTGCTTACCATCCCAATAGCCACGAATGCCATCAAGCTTTTCACTCATCAACCAGTTTGCAACATCACTGCCCTCTTTATAGACAGTGGGCTGCATTATTTGAAACGCCTGCGCGCCGGGCGATAAAAAAACTGCTACAAAAAGTAATCCGCCAAGGATCACGATTGCCCGGATAACAGAGTACTGTTTCATCGCACACCTCCAAATCAAGCTAGAATGGTTAGGACGATGATAGCTAATAGCTTGAATATTCATCCCGCCATCAAGTATACACAATAATATGATTCATGCAAAAGTCATAAAAAAAATATGCTATCGCGAGCGACTCAACTATATCTGAAATCGCGCAGAGGTTAATCATGAAATATATCGGAGCCCACGTCAGTATTGCCGGTGGGGTGGAGAATGCACCGCTGAATGCCCAGCAGATCGGCGCCAAGGCCTTTGCCATGTTTACTAAAAACCAACGGCAGTGGCAGGCAAAGCCCCTGGAAGAAAAAAACATCCTGGCCTTTCGGGAAAATTTGGATCGAGTCGGGATTAAACGCCGGCACGTCCTGCCGCATGACGGCTACCTTATCAACCTCGGCAACCCTGATCCGGACAAGCGCCGTAATTCAGTCAACGCCTTCCTGGACGAGGCTCACAGGGTGGAGCAGCTAGGCCTGCAGCTCCTCAATTTTCATCCGGGCAGCCACCTCAATAAGATCTCCGAGGAGCACTGCATCGATCTCATCGCCACCGGCATTAAGCAAGCCATCGACCAGACCACGGAGGTCGTCTTTGTCCTCGAAGCAACCGCCGGCCAAGGCTCCAACATCGGCTATACCTTTGAGCAGCTGGCCGCGATTATCGAACGGGTTGACGCCAGGGAGAGGATGGGGGTCTGTCTTGACACTTGCCATATTTATGCCGCCGGTTACGACATCAGGGATAACTATCAAAAGGTCATGACCCACTTTAATCAGGTGCTGGGCTTTGACCTCCTGAGAGGGGTCCACCTGAATGACAGCAAGTCCACTCTCGGACAGAAGCTTGACCGCCACAACTCGCTGGGTGAAGGGCATCTGGGCTGGGAGGTCTTTGGGCAGATCATGCAGGATAGCCGCTTTGATCATATCCCGCTTATTCTGGAAACCATAGACAGTGATCGTTGGCCGGCAGAGATCAACCGGCTCTATCGCTTTATCGAGAAAGACCCGGCAATAAATCGGTAGCCATGCTCACCT
>MGTA01000071.1 GCA_001799225.1 Deltaproteobacteria bacterium RIFOXYD12_FULL_50_9 | reverse complement strand
TATAAAAATCTTTTTGTCAGTTGCTGAATCTGACGGCTTAACTTAATAAGCCCACAACAAGGACAAACCTTATGGGGGAGTTTCATATAAATTGTACTGCTCCGACAATCCTCCCTTGAGGAGAACAGGCTGCAACAAAAATCTTGTGCGATCATCCATATCTTTAAGCTATAGCTGACAGACTCGCACTAATCTCCACAAGAAGGAGAAACCATGCCTACAGACAATAGAAAATTTCATACCAGGGTCATTCATGCCGGCCAGAAGCCTGAAAACTGGCAAGGAGCCACGCTGCCGCCCATCTTTCAAAGCGCCTCTCACCTCCACCCTACTGCCGAAGGCCTAAGTGAAACCTTTGCAGGCCGCACCTCGGAGCATATTTACATGCGGCTCAGCAATCCTACTAACCGGGTTCTCGAAGAAAAAATCACTGCTCTTGAAGGCGGCAAAGGCAGCATTGTCATGTCATCCGGCATGGCGGCAATAACCAATGCCTGCATGGCCATGCTCCGTGCAGGCGATGAATTTGTTACCGGCAACTCCCTGTTCATGTCAACCTATGTTCTTTTCGCCAACATCTTTAAAAAGTACGGAATAACCGTGCGATTCGTTGAATCCACCGACTTGGCCGCTATTGAATGCGCTATCAATGACCGCACCCGTTTCCTGTATCTTGAGACCATCGGCAATCCCAAGATGGACGTGCCGAATCTGCAACAGGCAGCAAGTCTGGCTCATAGCCACGGCATCCCGCTTCTGGTGGATAGCACCCTGGCTACCCCTTATCTCTGCAGACCGTTTGAATTTGGCGCAGATGTCGTGATCCATTCGACCACCAAGTATTTAAGCGGCCACGGCGATGCTGCCGGCGGGGTGGTTATTGATGGTGGTGCGTTTAACTGGAGTACAGACCGTTTTGCCGACTTCAAACCTTTCGTCGACCGCAAGGGTGCACTTGCATATCTCGATCGAGTCTGGCGTGAGCACCACATCAACTTCGGCACAACCCAGGCGCCTCTCCACTCCTACCTGACCATGGTCGGTCTGGACACTCTGGCCCTGCGCATGGAAAGGCATATGGCCAATGCCTTGACCGTTGTCCGCTTCCTGAAAAGTCGTCCGGAGGTCACCTGGATCAACTATGCCGGTTTGGAAACCAGTCCATCGCACACCACTGCCCGCCGGCAATTTAACGATCTAGGCTTTGGCGGCGTCATCGCTTTTGGCCTTAAGGATCAGGCAACCTGCTTCAAGTTTATTAACAGCCTTAAAATGATCTACCACCTTGCTAATCTTGGCGACTGCAAAACGCTGGTCATCCACCCCTACTCCTCGCAGTATCTCTCGTTCCCGGAGGATACTCGCCGGCAATTGTCGATTACCCCGGACCTGATCCGCCTTTCAGTCGGCATTGAGGCGGCGGAAGATATCTGCGATGATCTGGCTCAGGCCCTTGATGCCTGTCGATGATCCGGCAATCGGCTGACCATGGAGGACAATTGGTCAATAATTGAAAACGGTTCGTCAGTTGCCGAATTCAGCTTTTGTCTACTGCTGAATGGCTTAACCCCAGCAAAGTCAGGGCGCCATGCGGACAGTGGTTACGACAAAGGCCGCAGCCCCGGCATTGGCCGGGGTTGACCTCTGCCACCGTTGCACCGCCCGCCAATTTCCGGCTGCCGATTGCAGCAAACGGGCAGTTTGGCTCGCAGAGCCCGCAACCGATACAGAGAGTCCGGTCAACCACCGCAGTGTATTCGCCTCGAGCCAGAGTTTCGACCTCCATGGCCAGAGAACGAAGGCCCAGACACTCCTGAGCGGTACAGTTGCAGATGGCGCCGATAAAGGGGGTGACCATGGTCCAAATGGTGTGAACCGCACCTTCGGCTTCCAGCTCTTCCATCTGGCTGATCGCTTCCTCAGGGAGCAACGACTCCAGACCTTCGTCCGACGCCTTGCCGAAATACCCCATGTCGAGGCCGTGATACCAGGTGGCAGCCGAGTAGCTGACCGAATAGCAGCAGCGTTTTTCCTTTTTCAAAGCTGCCCACCGACAGGCGCAAGGCAGGCGCACCACGGTCTCGGCCTTTCGGACGATCTCACGAATGTCCTCGATCGGTACCACCTGACCGAAATGCTCATCCCTGGCTTTATCCACCATGGCCCGGATCAGACGTTCCGGCAGCTTCTTTTTCTTCGCGAAGATGGATTCGAGACGGCCCAGAGTGCTGATGCCCTGGCCGATAGTAGTTTCTAAGAAATCCCGGATGTATTGCCGCCGCCGGAGATCGGAGGCTAAATCATGGGCATAATTTCTGGCATTTTTATACCAGATATGGCCGTCGCCGTGCTTGGTGCAGAACTCACACATTTTCATTAGTCCCTAAGAAAAATATTCTGCGCTGTTTTGACAGAATATTTTTTCGTAAAGGGACTTACACCCCTCAAGGGGGTGCTGAAAAAAGTCACATTTATCGTGGTTCCGTGCCGGAGAGTGATCAGCCACCGGCCTTGGCCTTAAGCTTGACATCGATCAATTCCTTGTGGGTCAACTGCAGGAGATTTGCAAGCTTATGGGCGAGGTGATCTTCATGCATTTCAAGATGGCCATCAACGAAAATAATCCGCCAGACATCCTCCAGCACGGCCATCTTCTCATCCTTTGACAGTTTCTGGTTCAGATAGTTGGTAAACTGCCAGAGGTCGACGCTGTTTCGCCGCTCCCGGTCAGCAAGCTCGAGCAGTTCGGTCGCATATGCCTGAGAGAGTGCGAATCTCGCCTTGACCGTCTCGACGATATGAGCCATCTCGGCAGGACTGCATTCATCATCAGCGTGGGCGACCTCAAGCAGCAAAACACAGGCGGCAATCCGCTTTTTCATCTCGGAATCGGTAAAGCTTGCCTGCTTTTCCTTCTCGCCGCCTTGAAACATCTTTTTAATAAGGGTAATCATACTAACTCCTGTATGGGTTCATCCTCGACAAACAACACCTTTTCAGGACCGCCGGATATGTCTTCAGCCTGTACAACTTCGGCGGCATGAACGGATTTGTCGAGGTAACGCGGCAGAAAAACCTTAAAGGTTGTTCCCATACCATACTGGCTGTGTACGTCGACAAAGCCGTTGTTCTGCTTGACGATGCCGTATACGGTCGACAGTCCGAGGCCGGTCCCCTGCCCCAGGCCCTTGGTGGTAAAAAATGGCTCGAAAATATTATCAAGGACATCCTTTTCCATACCACAGCCGTCATCGCTCACAGTAAGCACTACGTAGTCACCAGGCAACACATCTGAAAGTTCGCCAGCCTGCACCGTGTCGAACGTGAGATTAGCGGTCTCGATAGCAATTATGCCGCAACCGGTAATGGCATCCCTGGCATTGACGCAGAGATTCGCCAGAATCTGGTCGATCTGGGAAGGATCGGCCCGGACCGGCCAAACGGCTGGGCCAGGCCGCCAGGCCAGCTCAATCTCCTCACCGATAAGCCGGCGCAACATCTTAATCATCCCGGCAACCGTATCGTTTAAATCCAACACCTTCGGCGAGACGATCTGTTTGCGGGCAAAGGCCAGAAGCTGCCGGGTAAGGTCGGCGGAACGATTGACAGCATTGATGATCTCCTGAATACCCTTGTTTATCGGATCATCAGGGACCAACTTCCCCTGGACAAGCTCGGCATATCCAAGAATAATCCCCAGCATATTATTAAAGTCATGGGCCACGCCGCCGGCCAGACGACCGACGGATTCCATCTTCTGGGCCTGCAGCAACTGCGCCTGCAATCTACCCTTTTCCTCCTCAGCCTTCATGCGCTCGGTGATATCACGAATGGCGGCAATATGAACAGACCGCCCGTGCCGTTCAAAAAACCGTCCGGTAATTTCAACCGGAAAGACCGTACCATCTTTTTTTTGATGCCAGCGCAGAGGGATGGTTACCACATTATCAACAACAACAGGCATCCCCTGGGTGACCCGCTGAGTCTCCTCAGGTTCGGCTGAAAGATCGCTATTTTTCATAGCGATCAACTCATCATGATTGAATCCATAGAGCACAGCTGCTGCTCGGTTGGCTTCAATCATTCGCCCGGTTTGGTTGTCGATCAAAACAATGGCATCCGACTCCATCTCAAACAGCTGGCGAAACTCTTGCTCGCTCTCCCTAAGCGCGTCTTCAGACCTCTTTCGCGCAGTGATATCGTTAAACATTACAGCCAGCTTTTGCGGCCCGACTTTAAAAGCAACAATTTCGAAAGTCCCCTGGATCTTTCCATCATTATAATCGAAGTGCTCAGTTCGCCAGCTCGTACCAAAACGGGCAGCGTCACGATAGCGCTGCGGCGCCTCGGTCTGCATCAAACCAGGAAAGGCTTCTTCAATCGATAATCCTATGAACTCCTTATGATCAATACCCAAAATCTGGGAAGCGGCTGGATTAGCCCCAATGAACACAAGGCTATCGTCATCCTGAAGCTCATACAGATGGATTCCCATGGGAGTGGCATTTACAATACTTATAAAACTTACATCCGCCTGCCGTCTCTCACCTGTTGCCTGCTTTTCACCATCCATCATCAATTCACCATCATTTTCGGCCGCACTTGCTTACTTGCCGGATCTCATCAACAAGGATAATCACGGCGGATAATCCTGCTCAACAATCCCAACAGGGCGGCACGCGACTCCAATGTTAAAAAATATTTGACTCTATTTATACTGGCAGCCAGCTATATAAAGCTTTTCAACAATTCTTTCTTGAAAAATTTGACTTTGAAAACTAATTATGATAATTTAGTATTTAATAATTAAATTATTTAGCATAATTCTTTCTCTGCCAATATACCTCTTTTCTCCTGAGAATCGAGGTAAAAAAACCATACCATGCCGGATTACCAATTCAATTTTCCGGCATGGCAATAACTGCGATAATCCTTAACGTAATGGAGGAACACCATGGATCTTAACAATATCAAAGTCGATCTGGTATTAGACACAAAGGGCTTGAGCTGCCCAATGCCCATGCTTAAAACAAAGAAAACAATCGGCAAACTCGAGGCTGGACAAATAATGGAAATTATAGGGACAGATCCAGGCTCCAAAAACGATATTCCCGAATGGGCCACCCGTTCCGGCCATCAATTCTTAGGCGGCAAGGATGAGGGGGGTGTTTTCAGATTTTTTATCCAAAAAGGGTGAGACAACAAGTAAGCCATTTCATAAAAAACAACAAAAAAGGCGACTACCGTTATCGGAATTCGCCTTTTTTGTTGTTAAGTACCTTTATCGGGATTAAGGGGATTATTCAGAAACAACTGGATATCCGGCCTTTTTCCACGCCGCTGCTCCCCCCTTTAAAACATGTATATTTGTGAAGCCCTCCCGCAAGTAATTCTCCGCAACCCCGGCAGAAACAGATTCTTTAGAGCAGGAGCAGTAGAAAATTATCTCCTGATCCAAGGCCATAGTTGGCAACCTTGCCCGGAATTCAGCCAGATCCATAGCACTCTCAAGGTGATTGCCCCGAAACTCTTTCTGACCTTCATGAGCACAGACAAGAATGGCCTGACCGGAAAGCACCTTTTTCCAAATATCACCAGCGGAGACTCGATGTGGAAATGTCATATTGAACCTCCTGAAAAAAAGTTGTACCATAGCTCACTGTTAATGATAGCCTTTCACTTATATTGTAGCAAAATTAATACAAAATTGCATAAACAACTTTAAACCGTAACCCACGAAGCTATCGAGAATCAGGAGGATTTCGCCATGCAAACAAAAACAGACTGTAAGGCTGTACTCTTATTGCTATCCATGCTTCTGTTTTTTCAAATTAATACTGTCCTGGCCGGCGGCCCTCTTGAACGTCTTGCTTATGTGCCAAGCGAAGTCGACAATAACCTGGCAGTAATTGACCTCCTCACCGCAAAACAACTAAAACCCCTGCCCACCGGCAAGACCCCCCACGCCCTTGCTTTCACACCAACCGGCAAGTGCTATGTAAACAACAGGGGCTCAAAAGATCTCACCGTAATCGACGCTTACAAGCTTGAGGTCATTCGAACAATCCCGCTCTCGGCAACCTCCTTCCAGCTTGCCATGTCTCCTGATGGCAAAACCCTGGCAGTCGCCTACAAAGACGCCCTGAAAGTTTCCTTTATTGACACCGAAAGCGATGAGATCACAACTACTGTTCCTATCGGCATCGGGCCCGAAAGTTTTAAAGGCGCGATGATGAAGCACCCTTACTGGAGCAGGGATGGCAGATATCTCTACGCCTCGGATAATGTTAATAACACCATTGTCAAAATCGACACCGACAGCTATGGGATTGCAGCAACCATACGAATGCCGGGGACCAACCACTATCTCCATCCAACCAAGGACGGCAAACTCCTTTACGCCGTTAATGAAACAACTAAAACCGGCACATCCGTTACCGTAATCGACAGCAGCACCGATGCAATTATCAAAGATATCCCAATTTCGATTGACCTGGCTGAAAAAGTACTCGGACATCACGGCGAGTTCTCGCCGGACGGCAAATATTTCTTTTTCTGTAACGAAGGGGGCAGAACTGTTGCCGTGATCGACACGGCATTAATGGAAGTGGTCAAATCAATCAAAACCGGGATGGGCGCCGGACATCCCAGCATCTCACGAGACGGCAAGCTGATGTTCGTCATCCATCACAACGACAATGTTGTCACCGTCATAGATATTGCCCGGCAGGAACCGATAAAGACCATCACGGTCGGCGAGGGCAAAAAACAGGCCCACGGTTCGTACTTCTCGCCGGACGGCAAATTCTTTTATATGATCAGCGCTGATGACAACAACCTGGTTGTCATCGACACCATAAAAATGGAGGTCAATTCCAAAATCCCGGTCGGCAGATCCGCCATGTATTTCGGCATCAGAGAGGGCAATGAGTTTCCGAGTGTTGAATAATATGTTAAACGGCCGATCTCTGCACACCATGAATACCTCTGCCGAGACCTGATCATGCTTGCCAAAATCCTAAGCGGCGCTGTACTTGGCGTTGATGGCCTGCAGGTTGAAGTCGAGGTTGACATCTCCATGGGCCTGCCCAATTTTTTTACCGTTGGTCTGCCCGAAGGAGCGGTGCGCGAGAGCAAGGACCGGGTCAAGGCAGCCATTAAAAACAGTGGCTACGACTTCCCCAACCGCAAAATCACCGTCAACCTGGCTCCGGCTGATCTGAAAAAGGCCGGAGCCGGCTACGACCTGCCCATAGCTTTAGGTATACTTGCCGCTGCGGAGACCTTCAGCAGCAAGATTCTCGACCAATACTCCGTCATCGGCGAATTGTCGCTGGACGGCAGCGTGCGACCGACCCGCGGCATCCTGCCCATGGTCATGGCAGCCCGCGCTGCCGGTCTGGCCGGGATCCTGGTCCCCCAGGCCAATGCCACCGAAGCAGCGGTAGTTACCGGCATCAACGTTATCGCTATCGACACCCTGCACCAAGCCCTCGAATTTCTGGCAGGCATCATCACCCTTACCCCGATCCAGGTTGACCTTGACCGACTATTTCACGACCATACCGAGCATGAGGTTGATTTTTCCGAAG
>MGTA01000070.1:11633-11703 GCA_001799225.1 Deltaproteobacteria bacterium RIFOXYD12_FULL_50_9 | reverse complement strand
CGCCGCGGCCGGGTACAGTACCCTCGCGTCCGGGGGCAGACCACGGGGAGGCAGACCGCGGGCGCTGGAT
>MGTA01000070.1:3986-11414 GCA_001799225.1 Deltaproteobacteria bacterium RIFOXYD12_FULL_50_9 | reverse complement strand
ACATTCACCAACTCGTCCTCAAACTCGCCGGATCAAACCGGTTTACCTGCACCGCGATCATGGAACTGCTGGTTACGGCCTTACGATTAAAAATTATCCCCTGGCATGCCCTTGAAATGGGAGAGTGATAAAAAGGAGAAAGCTACCAATGAAAGGACTGACCAGCAAACATAAATATATCTTAAATGGGCTTTTTTTAATACTTTGCGGCGGAGTTTTTATGTTCTTATGGAACGCCCCCCCTGAAACCACCCACAAACTCCCCAGAGACGAAAACCACTTGAAATATTTCAGCATGGATAAAAAAGAAGCGGAAAAGGAGTGTGAAACCTGCCACAACCCGCAAGGCAAGGCGCCTCTGCCCCAAAACCATCCGCCCAAGTATCGCTGCCTGTTCTGCCACAAGAAGGGTTGACCGAAAAACGGCCACGCCCAAGCAATGGAATCAACAAAAATGCCAGGCTCAATTACTATTCACCTAGATACTCTCGAACAGACCTTGAAACTTGGTCAACAGCTTGGCAAACAAGCAACGGCAGGCCAGATCATCACTTTGGCCGGTGATCTGGGAACGGGCAAAACGACACTGACCCAGGCGATAGGGCTAGGGCTACAGGTGCCGCCGACCTGTTACATCACCAGCCCAACATTCAGCATCCTCCATGAATATCCGGGCCGCATCCCCATGTATCATATGGACCTCTATAGGCTTTCCGGGGCAGAGGAGATCGAAGACCTCGGCTTACTCGAATATCTCTACGGCCATGGAGTTGCGATAGTGGAGTGGCCGGACCGGCTGGGCAATCTCCTCCCGATCAACCGGCTCAGTATTGAACTAGCCTTTACAGAAAAATTAGGCAGAACTTCTACACTCCAAATCTGCGGGGCCGGTCACGACGGATTACTAGACTTTTTGGATTAGCCAGTTTATTTCATGGTGTCAAGTTGACTGACCAATGCTTCAAGAAGGGGCAACTGTGCTCTCGCCACAGCAAGAGAGCCATTTTTCCCAGCCTTCTCAATCTCATAGGCAACAGCTCTGATCCCTTCAATCCCCAGGCTTGCCGATGCCCCTTTCATACTGTGAGCTGCTTCGCCTACAGATTTTGCATCACCGGTTTCGGATGCATTTTTAATCTTTTGCAGATCAGCAACAGCTGATTCACGAAAAATTTCAAGAAGTTCTGCAAGCACTTCCTCATCATCACTCGTCTGTTCCAAAGCAAAATCACGATTCCACTGCAAATCAGCCATCTGACGCACCTTCTCTATCTTTAGTCATTCCCTGATGATCAGACAGACAATAACAAAAATACCTGCCTAATTCACACCATACATCTCTCAATCGTTTGGCTATTTACTTATTCACTCATACCATAAGAGCCAACACAAGAAAAAATAATTTTGAAACTGGCCCCTCCTGCTTTCTGCTGGACAAAGCCCCCGTCCCCGAATGAGAACAACATCAACCGCCAGACCGGCTGAGGAGTTTGGCAAAAGGAATAACACCAGGCCGGACCAGGGTAAGCCGACCATCCATCTGACTGACAATGGTTGAGCCACATCCGCCTGGAGTTGGTCCGCCATCAATGATCAGATCTACACTACCCCCCAACTGCAGGCGAACCTCTTGAGCGGTCACCGCCGCCGGACAACCGGAGATATTGGCACTGGTAGCCGTAATCGGCCTCTCCACTTCCTGCCCGAGGAGCATGGCCATTGGATGCGACGAGATGCGGATGCCGATCGTTTTCGTTCCCCCGGTAAGAAGCTCTGACAAATGCGGATGACAGGGAAAAATCATGGTTACCGGGCCTGGCCAGAAATCCCGCATCAAAGGCCGAAACAATACAGGAATCTCATCCGTAAGCAGTGCCAACTGGCTTGTCTGCTGAATCAGGGTCAGAATCGGTTTATCCTGATTGCGTTTTTTTATCTGAAAAAGTCGGGCCAACGTCTTAGGATTAAATGGATCAGCCGCCAAACCGTAGTAAGTCTCAGTAGGAAAGGCTACAATCCCTCCATTTTTTATGACTTCAGCTGCAACCGCATAATCACAACTGCCGATGCTGGCTTCTGACGCTTTTGAATCCATTGATTTTCTGGTATGGCATCTTGAATTATTGGCAAATCAAGCTATGAGTCGGCTTGCTTTTGCTTCCACTTCATCAGCCATCTCCTTTTTATAATCAAGGAGTCGTACGGCCATTTCCGGATCAGCGACGGCGAGAATCTGGGTGGCAAAAATAGCGGCATTTTTTGCACCTGCTTTACCGATTGCCATAGTGGCAACCGGTACACCCGGGGGCATCTGTACTGTGGCAAGCAAGGAGTCCAGACCCCGGAGCGCAGAAGAGTCTATTGGAACGCCTATTACCGGCAAGGTGGTATGAGCAGCAAGCACTCCTGCCAGATGCGCTGCCATGCCGGCACCGGCGATAATCACCTTAAGCCCCCGGTCCCGAGCGGTTGCGGCAAAAACCGCAGCCCGATCAGGGGTCCGATGGGCCGAACAGATGGTAACTTCATAAGGGATAGCCATCTTCTTTAGAAAATCCAGTGAGCCCTGCATGACCGGCAAATCGGAGTCACTGCCCATGACAATACCGACAAGCGGATGCTGTTGCCGTAATTCTAGAGCCTTCCGGCCGATATCCTTCCGGTAATAACAATCCTGCCAGTGAATCCTGCCAACCATTTCATAAGCCGCCTGCAGAGCCTCGGATAAGGTTTGGCCAAGGGCAGTCACTCCAAGCACCCTGCCCCCTGCTGTCACCACTTTTTTCTCCTTGGTGGCAGTGCCGGCATGAAAAACCTGGACAAAAGCGTTGACAGCCATTGCGGGCAACCCCTTAATCACTCTGCCTTTCTCATACTCTCCAGGATAACCGCCGGATGCCATGACAACACAAACCGCCGGACGCGGATCAATTTCAAGCTTAATCGTCTCAAGCCGCTCGTCAATAACCGCCTCCATAATGTCAACAAGGTCGGTCTTGAGACGCATTAACAGCGGTTGGGCCTCAGGATCACCAAACCGGCAGTTAAACTCCAGGACTTTTACCTCATTATCCTTTATCATCAGCCCGGCATATAGGATGCCCTTGTACGGAGTACCTTCAGCAGCCATAGCCTGGACTGTCGGCATCATAATCTTTTCAATAACCTGCTTTTTAAGATGCTCAGTGACCACCGGAGCCGGGGAATAGGCCCCCATGCCGCCGGTATTAGGTCCTTGATCACCATCATAAATGGCCTTATGATCTTGACAGGTCGGCAAAGGCAGAATAGTTTTTCCATCTGTAAACGCCAGGAACGAGGCCTCTTCCCCTTCGAGGAACTCCTCAATCACCACTCGACTCCCTGCATCGCCAAAGGCCTTTTGTCTCATGATCAAATCAACGGCATTAACCGCCTCTTCCCTTGTCCTTGCAACAATCACGCCTTTTCCGGCAGCCAGGCCATCAGCCTTAATCACCAGAGGCACGCCGAAACGTCTGATACAGGCAACCGCCTTATCCCGATTTGAATGGACCTCATAGCGTGCAGAAGGGATATTGTACTTTTCAAGCAACTTTTTGCAGAGGACCTTGCTCCCTTCAAGCGCGGACGATCTACGGGTAGGGCCAAAAATCCTTAATCCCAGTTCGGTAAAACGATCGACAATACCAAGAGTAAGCGGCAGTTCCGGCCCAACAATAGTCAAATCGATTTTACCAACCCTGGCAAAAGCGGCGAGTTCTTCAATATTCGTAATACCAATATTCAAACAGTTGGCAAGTTCACAGATACCGGCATTACCCGGAGTACAATAGATCTCTTGCACTCGTTTACTCTGTCTAAGTTTCCATACCAAGGCATGCTCACGGCCACCTGATCCAATCACCAGTATCTTCATACGGCTCTCCTTAAAAGGCTGTCTTTCAAAAAAACTAAACATCTCGCCCAGACCCCACCCAGATTACTCAATTACGGAGGATCAACAAATTATGACAAAAAACAACATATTTTTCGCATTATTATCCTTGACACTATGCATATCACTTTTTATCATGAGTTTAATAAATGAATCTTCATTCATATTTTCCACACTTATTTTACTCTACTCCATCCTTTTATGAGAACTTCAGATAAACACCAGAAAATAATTCAGGCTGCCATCAAGGTGCTAGCCAATAAAGGCTTCTTCAATGCCCGAATTTCTGATATCGCCAAAGAAGCTCAGGTGGCAGATGGCACTATATATCTATATTTCAACAACAAATACGATATTTTGATAACACTTTTCGAAGAAGAGATCGGCAAGATTATCGTTCTGGTCAAACAGCTTATTGAAAAAGAGACCGATCCCAAAATTATGCTTGAGATCTTTGCCCTGCAACACATCAAGATGATGGAGGAAAAAAAGGAACTAGCTGAAGTGTTGCAGGTAGAGTTACGGCAGAGCAACAAATTCATGAAGGAATACCGCAATACTAAATTCATCGAATACATCGATATTGTGTCACATATAATCCATCTGGGACAAGAGAAAAACATTTTCAGAAAAGACCTCTTGCCGGGTGTGGCAAAGAGAGCTTTTTTCGGGGCACTTGACGAGATGTCCCGGCTTTGGATCCTTTCATCCTCGCACAGATATACAATTGAACAATCAGCCAACCAAATTGTTGACATATTTCTCTACGGCATGACAGAAAAAACCTAGGTGCAGGGGGAAAAAACGCCCTTAACCTTTCCAAGCAAGAGAGATCTCATCATTGATGAGAAGAGCCAATAAAATTTCACGCCTTACCTGACTTGGTTATCTCTATAATTTCAAAATTTCGAATACCCCCCGGAGTCTTCACGGTCACCTCGTCGCCGATTATCTTACCTATCATCGAACGGCCAAGTGGCGACAGGACTGAGATACTGCCGGTCTTAACGTCAGACTCTTCCGGTCCCAGCAACTGATAGCTCAACTCTTCATTAGTATCCAAGTCCACCAGACTGACAACAGCACCAAAGACTACACGCGAAGCATCAATACTGGAACAATCAATAATCTCGGCCCGCCCAAGTTTATCTTTAAGTTCCATAATTCTGCCCTCAATAAATCCCTGACGCTCCTTGGCAGCGTGATATTCGGCATTCTCCTTCAAGTCGCCGTGCGCTCTTGCCTCTCCTATCGCCTTAATAACATCAGGTCTGTCTACTTTATGCAGTCTTTCCAGTTCACTTTGCAGGTGCACAAAACCTGTCTTAGACATTGGAACTCGCTCAACCATTTTTAATTTCCCCTCCGAACGTGCACATAAATTAAGGTACAGCGTCAGCGTATTTGTCTAACTCAATAGGATAATTTTTTAAATGAACCTGCCTGTATCTCTTGTTAAAAAAAAGGGACTTTACCAGAGATCAAAGAAAATTACCACCGATAAGCAGCGGTAATGAGAAGGTCCCTACTCCTGTAACTCGGCGAATTTACAACGCGCACCGAGCTTTCCATAATGAAATAATCGGTCATCTCAAAATAAAAACCTCCCTTGAACTTCTGACTGCCATTTCCGTTCGAATCATAACCAATGGCATATTCAACCGTATAGTATCGCGGAACACCACGAGCAAGAGGATCATTGCTCAACCGGTGTTTAAATAAGAGGCGCAACTCATTCACCCAATAATTTTTCGGCGCCCAGTAAGGATGATCTTTTTTGGCAAAGCCATCGATGCCGGGCAGACCAGCCTGAGAACCCTCCCGCGAATCCTTAAATTCATAGGCATATCCAAAGCGCAGGAAGGTCGGGTCGGGAAAAATAATTGAAGAAGCCCACAGTGTATACTGCAAGGTATCCTCCCCATCGGAATAATTAACATATCCGTAGTCGCCGCCAACCCGCAAATCCGGCAATAAATCTAGAGAGATTCCTGCAGAGATATCTTGCTTTGTAAGAACTCGGGTAATACTTGCTGTAGTATCGTCGACAACGTCCCGAACATAAGAGAGCCGACCGGAAAATTTATCACCGATCTTACCAAACAGGGCGCAATTTGCAAGACCGATAGATTTATCATTCTCTTCGAAGTTTTCAATACCCCCACCAAACTCAAAGGCAAGACCGCTGAAAAAACCGATCTTATATGAAAGCTCCGCACGTTTGGCCTTGACGTTGCGGTCGATTTTAATTGAGGCATAATCAATATTCGAGACGGCAAGATTTAATTCATGACGAATAAAAGGCGAACTCCATACTGAAACCTGCTCCCACTCTTTTTTCATGGAGACATAATCATTCCACCCTTCTTCCCGACTATAACCATAACCGGCAGTAATTCGTGGTCTTCTTTTAAACCGATTCCTCTGCATCGCCTCCAAAAGTCCTGGATAATCCCGACTACGGCTCAACAGCTCTTCATATATAGAAGCTTCCTCTCCCAAGCGATCGAGTTGACTATAAATTCCTGCCAGATCAAACAGTAGGGACTCTGTTACAGGCTGATCGTGCAATATCTGTTCATATTGCTTAACCGCTTGAAAATATTCCCTTCTTTGAACAGATCGCCGAGCAGACAACTCCTCACCGAGTTGTTTCTGCCAGCGGTACCTGGCATAACAAGGTGCCGCAGCAGCATTTAAACACCGCCGCTCAACAGTGCTGTTGTCTACGGCTTGACGTGTATCCATAACCCGGTCCAACAGACCTGGCTTCTGGCCTCTCTCTAATACCAGCAGATCCCACCACGGCTTGGCAGGCTCTTGAACTTCAACCGTACACTTGAGTTCACCAGCGTTTTTTAAAAAAATCTCTTCAGCCGCTGGTTCGAGATAACTCTCATACACCCTAACTGAATCCGTCCAATTGTTCTGAGCCCAAAGAATTCGGGCTTTAAGCTGTAGCAGATCAGGCCGCTCCGGCCACTTTCCAAGAAGATCATCGCAACGTTCCAACGCTTCCTTGAAACGTCCCAACCTGAACAACAGTCTCAGGATATGGGCTTGCGCTACGTCGTTCTCCGGATATCTCCGCACAATCTTCTCGAACCCGGACAAAGCACCGGCCATATCATCCAACTCTTCAAGAGCAATAACCGTTAACAACTCCGCCTTTAACGATTCCGGCTCTCGATCCAAAACAGCCTCTGCCATCTCATGCATTCGCGAAAATCGCTTAATCTTGCCGAATTGTCCGGCCAAAACCAATTGAGTACCGGGTTCCTCCGTCAACCGATGCAACCTTTCGTTAATTTCATCAGCCGACTCTTGCAGGCCCTGGGCTTCATAGCTCGCCTCAAGATAAACGTCGGCCTCAATTTCATTTGCCTTATCATCTTGAATAGCGGCCAAGAATTGCGTTATGGCTCGACCATAATCATGCAGTTCAAAAAAAACACGGCCGAGCTCCATACGAATATCAATTTGCGAATTACCAACAGATGCATTATCAGCCG
>MGTA01000070.1:0-3952 GCA_001799225.1 Deltaproteobacteria bacterium RIFOXYD12_FULL_50_9 | reverse complement strand
GGACCTCACCTTGTCGAAGCAAAAACCACGCCTCAAAAAGCCTGGCATCCCAACCGCATATATCAGCCCGATCTTTTATCCGGACAAGCCATATCCAGGCATTATCTCCCAAACTGCCCGCTTTATTCGTCAGATCAAAGATCATTGACAATGACTGACACGATTCATCCTCGCCAGCTAAAGCAATTCGCAGTATCTGCTCTGATTCATACGGCAAACCAACCATCTGATAAACCAAGGCCATACCATTCAGCGCCTGTAATACTAACGGTCCTTGCCTTAAGGAATCTACAATCTCCTGATACTCGACAAGTGCAGCCTGAGCAATTCCACTTTCCCGCAAGGCATCTGCATAAACCAACCTGACTTCAGGAGGAACTTCTTTAGTCTGTTTGCTCAATTCAGAAAAATGCTGACGAACTGCCGCATAACGCCCTAAAAAACCTGAGATACGCAGACAGATCAGATGCACCGCCTGCCTGGAAATGCCCAATTTTTGGTCATCCCATTCCTGTGTGCTGTTAAGCAGTTCCTCATATTCTCGTAGTGCCTGCGCAGGTAGAAATAGCTTTTCAAAAAGACGCCCTCGATTAACAAAAAATTCAGGACTGCGGTATCCTCTCCGGCTCAAATGATCAAACAAAGTACGACTGGTATTTAAATCACCCCGAGCCAAAGTCAGAATTGCCAGCTTTAAAGACACTTGGTCATCGTCGGGAGTCTGATCATGAATCAACTCCAATACTTCAAGAAAATCATCCTCACGCCCCAGACGCTCAAGCAGTTCGGCAATCGGTCGCAGGACTTCGGCTCCTTTGGCTGCAAGTCCGGTCGGGTGTTTCCAGATGACAAGAGGGCCTTCGTTTTCGCCTATGGCAAGGAGATCATTGGCCAGCGCGGTCAAAATTTCAGGATCGTCCGGACTCAAAGCCAACAAACGCCGATAGAGCGGAAAAGCCTCTCGAAAACGGCCGGTAGCATCATACTGCCTGGCCGCCTCTTTCAAGTTAACAGGTTCAGATAAAGGGCCTGCGGCATAATACCGTTCGAGGATATCAAGGGTTTTATCTTTATTACCAAGAGTAGCATAAAAGCTGATCAACGTGCGCAGGACCTGGCGATCGTCAGGCCTGATCTCAAGAATTTTTTCAAGATAGGGTAAGGCGTTAATCCGTTGGCCGAATTCTATGTATAGATTAGCTATACGCAACAGCAAATCCGGGTCACCAGGCTTCTGATGCAATATCATCAGCAGATACGGCAGGATCTTATCTTTTTTTCCCTGCTTCTCATTTATCAAAGCCAAACGCCCTAGTGCCTCCATATTGTCAGGAGCAGCATCTGCAATACGCAGCCAATAATCCCGAGCCTGATTCTCCAGTCCGAGACTATCATGAACTCGTGCAGCCATTAACAGCAGTTCAAACTCAGCATCTTTTCTGTTAGCCAATTCGCCGATATACAATCTGACTTTTTCATACTCGCCAATCTCATAGGCTAAAAAAACTACGGCTTTGACGATATCCAGATCCTCGGCTCTGAGCTGATGCAAGATTTCCAGAGTCGCAAGCGCCTCTCTCTTTTTGCCCGATTCAAGCTGGGCGCGAATCAAGCCGGCAAGGGCTGCCGGATTATCACTCTGTTTTTCAAATATTCGGCCAAATAGATCTATAGCCCGCTCGAAATGAGATTTAAAGAGCATTACTCGAGCAAGTGCAAAAACGTAGTCAAAACGATCCTGATTTGTTTGCAGCAAACGCTCTAAAATGGGCTGAGCTTTATCATATTGCCCGATAGAACAAAGAAGTTTAGCATATTCACCTTGAACCTCTTCAATATTCTTCTTTTGTGCTATTAAAGCTTCATAGGCTGCCACGGCCTCGTCAAAACTACCATTACGTACTAACTGCCGAGCCTGATCCCAGGAATTTTTCCAGGTAGTGGCCGGCAGAGTAATTATCTCAAAATCCCTGGCCGGTACTAAATTTTTCCCACTGCTGGAAAAAAAATCATTCATCTTCCCGATTATCCAGGCATTGTCGCCTGCTTGTGCTCCACTGATAACACAAAAGAGAAAAAATGGAATAAAAAGAAGAGTACGGATAAACAAGATGACCGGCCTATTCAAAATCAGCGGCACAAACCTTGCCGGTTTATTATCCAATCGTTCCATTATTATTCTCGATAAGCAGGCCGGAAATGTTTCTAAATCGGATTGTTGAAAAGCATTTTGGCAGGAAAGGATTCCCGCTAACGTCTTGCAGTACAACCTCAAGGATTGTCTTCGGTTTCATCAAGGAAATCACGGATATCCGGGATTTCCTTCTCAAAATATTTCCGTAATTTTTTTAGTAAATTCGATTCGATCTGTCTCACTCTTTCCCGGGAGATACTAAAACGGTCAGCAATATCCTGCAAGGTCAGAGGTTCATCAGAGATAAGCCGGTACTGTAAAATAACCAACTCCTTCTCGTTTAATATATCGTCCAAAGCGTGAACGAGGCTGGCGATCTGCTGGCGTATCTCTTTGGTCGCCACCTGTTCTTCAACACTTGGACCGCCTTGAGGAAGAAAACTTTTCTGCTCATCATCCGAATCCTCGTGGACCGGACTTTCAAGAGAGACATCCCAGTTATCCATACGCTGAGTCATCTCAATAACTTCGCTCTCTTTTACATTCAATCGTTCGGCGAGCAGTTTGACATCTGCTGTAAATCCTTGGGATTCAAGCAGCTTCTTCTCCTTATTCAGGCTGTAAAAAAGTTTACGTTGAGCTTGAGTCGTACCTATCTTGACCAATCGCCAATTATCCATGATAAACTTCAAGATATAGGCCCTGATCCAATAAACAGCGTAGTAGGAAAACTTAACCCCTCTGTATGGATCGAACTTCTTGACTGCCTGGACCAGCCCGACATTCCCTTCCTGAATCAGATCTAAAAAATTCTGCATCCAGTACTTCTGAAAATCCATCGCGACCTTGACCACGAGCCGCAAATTAGCAGTAACCAACCGATAGGCAGCTTCCTGATCGCCTTGTTCATGAAACTTGATAACAAGAGCCTCAGTCTCTTCCCTGGTCAGGAGTTCATACTGACTAATCTCTTGAAGATAACGATGCAGCCCGGGATGGCTGAGCATTGGAAGATTTTCATCGTCAGGCAAAGCAACCAAAGGATGAATTTCTACTTTTGCATCGAACTCTTCATCACCATCAATGTTATCCAATATTTGATCCATGCCAGTTATTATGAAGAGACCATCAATAAACGTCAACCTTTCAGGTTAATAAATTCGCTGTAAAAAAAGTCAAACTACCTCATCAAAGCAGGCAAAGCAATGCTTTCCAGGAAGAGAAGAAACAAGAAAACTATTTTTTTATAATCCAACATATGGTAATTGTGTAAAGTTCTAAACGAAAAAATTAATTCCAATCTCCTTGGCAGCATTCCCTACATGCTCTACCGAATGGAACCCGTTACCAACCATCAAACTATCTCTCAGGATCATAATGAGTATCGAGCTGCACAAGATTAGAAATTTCAGTATAATTGCCCATATCGACCATGGCAAGTCAACATTGGCCGACCGCTTCATCCAGGCCTGTGGAGGGGTAACGGCCCGGGAATTCCACGACCAGTTGCTTGACAGTATGGATATCGAACGGGAACGGGGCATTACCATCAAAAGTCAAACCATCTGCCTGCCCTACCGTGCTAAGAACGGCATCGAATACATGCTTAACTTGGTCGATACTCCCGGGCATGTCGACTTCAGTTACGAGGTCTCGCGAGCCCTGGCAGCCTGCGAAGGCGCCCTGCTGCTCATTGATGCTTCCCAAGGTGTTGAAGCTCAGACCCTTGCCAATCTTTATCTAGCCATGGAAAACAATCTGGATATTATCCCGGTCATCAACAAGATAGATCTGCCCTCGGCTGATCCTGACAGCATA
>MGTA01000069.1:8971-16720 GCA_001799225.1 Deltaproteobacteria bacterium RIFOXYD12_FULL_50_9 | reverse complement strand
CGGGGTGTGACTGGAATATCGAGTTGGTGAACTCAGATGAGCCGGGTCCCGGCCCAGCGGAGTGCGATCAGGAGCAGGGCGGCCAGCAGGGTAGTGATCAGCAGCAGGCGGTTAACCAGCCGGATATCTTCTTGGGCGACAGGATGCCATGGGTCGCCGATGGTTGGTTTGATCACCGGTTGGCCAAAATAGCTATTGGCGCCGCCCAGTTGGACGCCGAGCGCCCCGGCCGCAGCTGCCTCGGGGTGGCCGGAATTGGGGCTGGCATGCTTGAGCCGGTCGCGCCAGAAGATCCGCCAGGCCTGGCGACCGGAGAGGCCGAGCAGGGGGGCGGCCAGCACCACCAGCAGGCCGGTAAGCCTGGCCGGCACGAAATTGACCAGATCATCAAGCCGGGCAGCGGCCCAGCCAAACCTGAGATACCGTTCGTTCTTGTAGCCGCAGGTCGAGTCCATGGTGTTGACCGCCTTGTAGAGGAGGGCGCCTACCGGTCCCAGCAGGGCGGCGTAAAAAAGCGGCGCGGTCACCCCGTCGACGATGTTCTCCGCCACACTTTCGACACAGGCCCGGCTGATCCCCTCTTTGTCTAGATTGGCGGTGTCCCGGCCGACCATCATAGCGACCCGCTGTCGGGCGAGCTCTTGATTACCCATGGCCAGGGCCTGGTAGACTGCCTGGCTGTGCCCTGCCAGATCCCGAGTCGCCAGACTGGTGTAGAGGAGAACAACCGAGAGCAGAACCCCAAAGACCGGGTGGAGGAGCGCTGCGCCCTTGAGTAAACCAAGCGTGGTCAGCAAGGTCGCGGCAAGTACCAGGCAAACCGTCAACAAGCCGGCGATTCGCTGGTTGTTGATCAGGGCCCGGCAGCCTTTTTCTGCCTTACCGGCCAGGTTGCCAATCAGCCGGACCGGGTGGGGGAGCCAGCGGGGGTCGCCGAACAACTGGTCGAGGCCGAGGGCCAGGATGATCTGGGTTTCCAGGCTGATCATAACTTGAGCAACTGGTAGATCTTATCCATCTCCAGGCTCTGCCGGACACAGTTGGCAAGGCGGTCGAAGGCTGGTTCAAGGTCGTAGATCGCCTGGATCTTTCCGATTGGCGGCAAGCCGCGCCGTATTCGCAAGCGGTCGATAAACCAGCGTCGGAAAGGGTCGGCGTCGAATATGCCGTGTAGGTAGCAGCCCCAGATAAGACCGTCGGCGCTGCCAGCGCCGGCTGCTTGACCTTCGGCCGGGAGCAGAATAGGGCGCTCGGCGGTTTCACTTTGGCCATGGTGGATCTCGTAGCCGTGCACGGTTAAATTGGAGGGCAGATGGCGAGCGGTGGTCCGGATCAAGGTCTTTTCTGCAGCCAGCACTGTTTCCATGGCCAGCAGGCCGAGCCCATCTCTTTTTAAGCCCGCCGATTCGAGCCGGTATGGGTCGTTGATGGTCTTGCCAAGCATCTGATAGCCGCCGCAGATGCCGATGATTTCCGTCTTGCCGGCCTTGGCCAGATCCAGCAGGCAATCGGCCATGCCGCTTTGCCGGAGGTAATCGAGATCGTTGATTACGCTCTTACTGCCCGGTAAGAAGATCGCCGTCAGATTATTCCTGGCCTTTTCCAGATCTGCTACCGTGCGGACAACTCGCAGGTGGAGATCCGGCTCGATCAGCAAAGGTTCGAAATCGGTAAAATTCGAGATATGGGGCAGGTCGATGAGAGCAATTTCAATATACTCACCAATCGGCTCCGTACTATCGAACAACCCGGCCTTGAAGCTTACCGAATCCTCTTCCGGCAGACCGAGAGCCGGTAGAAAGGGCACCACCCCCAGAACCGGCCGGTTAGTAAATTGCCGGGTGTAGTGGAGGGCGTCAGTCAGTAGGGTCTGATCGCCCCGGAAGCGGTTGACTACAAAGCCGGCGATAAGTTGTCGTTCCCAGTCGTCCAGGACCTCTATGGTTCCGATAAAGGAGGCGAAGACCCCGCCCCGGTCGATATCGCCGACCAGCAGTACCGGCGCCTTGGCGTATCGGGCCATCCGCATATTGACGATATCGTGGTGTTTGAGATTGACCTCGCCCGGGCTGCCGGCCCCTTCGAG
This sequence comes from Deltaproteobacteria bacterium RIFOXYD12_FULL_50_9, assembly GCA_001799225.1. Lineage (GTDB taxonomy): Bacteria > Desulfobacterota > Desulfobulbia > Desulfobulbales > CALZHT01 > XYD12-FULL-50-9. The sequence continues at coordinate 14,634 of MGTA01000069.1, read as the reverse complement.
GATCACGCCGTCAAATTCGGCGGCCAGGGAGTCAAAGGCCGCACAGGCCGCCGGCCAGGCCGTGGTCTTGTAGGCTATGTAGTCACTGACCGCCATATTGCTGACCGGTTTACCGTTAACGATCACCTGACAGCCGACAGCGCCGGTTGGTTTGAGGAGCACGGGGTTCATCCGGACATCTGGATCCAGGCGGCAGGCCTGGGCTTGGACCACCTGGGCTCGGCCCATCTCCAGGCCGTCCCTGGTTACAAAGGAGTTGAGCGACATGTTTTGGGCTTTGAATGGGGCGATCCGCAGGCCGTCTTGCAGCAAAATGCGGCAGAGAGCAGCGGTGAGCACGGATTTGCCGGCATTAGACGAGGTGCCCTGGAACATCAGGGTGAAGGGGTGCCGCCGGGCAGGTTTAGTAACTGTCGTACCGACGAGGGCCTGGCGCAGGGCCATGAGCAGTTGGCCGTTTTCCTCTTCGGTGCGTACCGACACTCTGAAGAAATCCCGGCCGCCGTCATCCAGACCCGGATAATTATCACAGATCCGGATGGCAATGCCCTCCTTAAGCAGCCGGTTTGCCAAGTCATGCGCGGTGCATGGGTGACCGGTGATCTGGACCAGAAGGAAATTGGCGTGAGACGGGTAGATGAAAAGCCCGCCGATTTCGGCGAGCCCCTGGCTGAGATCATGACGCAACCTGCCCACGGCTTCGCGGGTTCGATTGCCATAATCCGTATCGTGCATGGCTAGACAACCGGCGGCCTGGGCCAGGGTGTTGACCGACCAGGGTAAGATCTGCGGCCGGATTTTTTGGGCTACTGCAGGCGAGGCGCAGGCCATTCCCAGCCGCAGGCCCGGGATCGAGTAAAATTTGGTGAGCGAGCGCACCATGATCAGATTGTCTAGATTCGCCGCAAGCACTGAGCGGAAATTCGGGTCGAATTCTGCAAAGGATTCATCAACCACCAAAACGGTGGTTGGGTGGCTGACCGCCAGACGTATGAGTTGGTCGTAATCAACCACTTGGCCGGTCGGATTGTTGGGGCTGCCGAGAAAGACCAGATCCTGGTCTTTGAGCTGAGCGGTCAGGGTTGCAAAGTCAAGGTGCAGATCGGCAGGCATGGCCAGGCTGATCGTCGACACTCCTGCCAGTTCGGCGGCCCGTTGGTAATCCGCATAGCAGGGTGCGGGGATGATGGCTCGCTTCACCTTTAAAGCCCGTGGGATGGCATAGATGATTTCGGTCGAGCCGTTGCCAAGGATGATCTGTTCCGGTTCAATATGATATCGTCCGGCAATGGCATTAACCAGTTCTGTGGCTTCCGGATCCGGGTAATGCCTGAGCCGCTCCCAATGGCTGCTTAATATCCGGCGCAAGCCGGCCGGTGGCCCCAAAGGATTGATGTTGGCGCTGAAATCAAGGATTTCGTCCGTCGTCCGCCCGGCTTCCAGGGCCATCCTGGTGATATTGCCGCCATGTCCGAATGTCATGTATATTTCTCTTTCTTATACCTTTCTGGGCATAGCCAGATAGCTTAACGATATCGGGTTATTACAAAAAAAAACCTCGAACCGAAATAAATTTCGATCCGAGGATGTCCCTACTTTATCCGTAAGATCCGACAATAAGCCATCCCAAGGTCCACGGGGCATGGCAAATAATTTCCAGACAGGTCTTCTGACTTTCGGATCAATCTCATTCCGTGCCTTCCCGTCGAAATTTCATGACAGTGGCATTATACGGAATTCGTCCCCGATTACAGCGGCGGGCCCATCCCCGATTTGCACGGGGTTCCCTTTTAAGCTCTGGTGAGCGCCTGGAATACCTATACATAATTCAGGACCCTATATGAAGTCAAGAAAAACCTGCTGTCGAAATACAGGCGAATAACCTGATTATCAGGTTATTTATAATAAATAATTGGTAACATTCTGACCATGGTTGTGATAAAATTTTTAAGAATTAAAAGTTGTCGTGTGAGAGTCTTTTTTGGTAACCTTTTTAAGGTAAAAACAAAAATTTGTTTAAACGCCGTTATCCCAACCGGTTGCGATAAGGAGGTAATTTTATGTTATCATTTTTCGATTTTGGAAATCAAAGGGCCAAGCTGGAAAACGACCTTGAACAAGTCCGGCAGGAACTTTTGCAAACCAAACAGGAGCTGCAACTGACCAGAACTCAGGCCGGCCGTTTTGACCGCACCTTGTCAGCCATCCCGGCTCCAATGTTTCTGACTGATAAGAATCTTGTGATTACCTGGATTAACGATCCTGCCTTGGCTGCTATGGGCTACAGTCGTGAGGAGGTTGTCGCTAAAATGACTTGTGGGGAGTTGTGCCGAACTCCTCTCTGCGGCACTGAGAACTGTACGATTAAGAATTGTATGCGCCATGGTAAGGCGATTCACGGCGAAACCGTGGCTCACACCAGGGATGGCCGGGAAATCCCGGTGCAGGCAGCCTGCGCGGTCATTTATGATGAAAAGGGTGAGGTCGCAGGCGGGATGGAGGTGATCATCGACCGGAGCGACGCGGTCCGCGCCAAGTGGGAGATCGATAATATTCTTAACTCGATCGGTGCACCCATGTTGACCACGGACAAGAATCTGACCATTACCTCAATTAATGATCCGGCGCTTAGCGCTATTGGATACGCCAGGGAACAGGTGGTGGGGAAGATGACCTGCGGACAGTTTGCCCGTACCCCTCTCTGCGGGACAAGTGACTGTACGATTCGGCGCTGCATGGAGACCGGTGAGGTGATCGTGGCTGAAACTGTCGCCAAGACCAGGGATGGTCAAGAGCTGCCCGTCAAGGCGGTCTGCTCCGCCCTCTTTGATAAGGAGGGGAAACCGTACGGCGGAATTGAGGTGATCATCGATCGTGTTCAGATATCCAATCTCAAAGACGAAATCGTCAAGCTGGTTAACGCGGCAATTGCCGGGAATCTTACGGCCCGCTGCCGGATCGAAGGCTTTGATCAGATCTACGCACCGGTAGCCCAGGGTATTAATGATATGCTTACGGCTTTGATTACGCCACTTAACATGGCGGCTGACTATGTTGCTAAGATCAGCCGAGGTGATATGCCGTCCTTGATTGTCGAGGAGTATCAAGGCGATTTCAACACCATTAAGAGCAACCTTAATGCCATGATCGAGAATTTGACCAGGTTTGCCCGAGATACTCAGATGGCTGCCGAGCAGGTGGCGACAGGCAGCCAGCAGTTGAGCTCATCGGCTGAGCAGATGAGCCAGGGTGCTGCTGAATCGGCAGCTTCCATTGAAGAGATCTCCAGCGCCATGGAGGAGATGAGCGCTTCAATCCAGCAGAACGCCGGCAACGCTCGGCAGACGGCCATGATCACGGTAAAGGCTTCCAGTGACGCGGAAGAAGGGGGCCGGGCGGTTCGGGAGACGGTCCTGGCTATGCGTGATATAGCCGAAAAAACAAAGGTTATTGAGGAGCTGGCCCGCCAGACCAACCTTTTGGCTTTGAATGCGGCCATAGAGGCTGCCCGGGCAGGTGAACATGGTCGGGGTTTTGCTGTAGTTGCCGCTGAGGTCAGGAAGCTGGCCGAGCGAAGTCAGGTTGCTGCCAAGGAAATTGGCAAAACCGCTGGTTCAAGCGTGCAGATCTCTGAGCGTGCCGGGGATCTGATAGATAAAATCGTCCCGGCGATTAAAAATACCGCCCATTTGGTCGCAGAGATCGACGCGGCTTCTGCTGAGCAGGCGAACGGGATTAAGCAGAACGTCGTCGCCATCGAGCAGCTTAATCTGGCGATTCAGAGTAATGCGGCGGCAACCGAAGAGACTGCGAGCACCAGCGAAGAGTTGGCTTCGCAGGCAGATGTCCTCCGGGATACAGCCGCTTTTTTCAGGTTGGAGGGAGGCGCCGGGCTTCGTGTCCAAGGCATGGACAGTTCAACCGTAAGAGCTACATCGTTTTCCCGACCAGTCATAAACCGTCAGGCAAAGGTAAAAAATATAAAGCAAATTCCGCCGCGTCAGCCTTATCGGCGACCGATTGATAATAATTACGGAACCCACCTTGATCTAAACGACCAGGAGAATACAGGCTTTGAGCAGTTCTGATTATCGAGCATCTCTCCGCTATTTGTCTGCTCCGGCCACTTGAGCCTCGGCAAAGGTGGCTACTTCGGTGAGAATGTGCACTGCAGCCTCAACCAGATTCATAGCCAAGGCTGCACCGGTTCCTTCGCCCAGACGCAGATTGAGTCCGGTGAGCAGAGGCCGGCAGCCCAGGCGTTCAAGCATGACCTGATGGCCCGGTTCGACGCTGAGATGGGCAGCGATGATGTACTGCCGCACTTCGGGCTTCAGGGCCAGGGCGATGAGCGCGCCGGCCGTCGAGATGAATCCGTCGATGATTACCGGTTTCCTTTGGGCTGCGGCCCCAAGGATGACGCCGGCAATGCCGCCGATCTCAAAGCCTCCGACCTTGGCAAGGACATCAAGACCGTCGGTCGGGTCGGGGTTGTTGATCGCCAAGGCGCGTTCGATCACCTTGATTTTGTGTGCGAACTGTTCATCATCCAGGCCGGTGCCTCGACCGGTCAGTTCGGTTACCGGCACACCGGTTAGGGCCGCGACAATGGCTGTGCTGGGTGTGGTGTTGCCGATGCCCATGTCGCCGGTGCCGAACAGATCCGTATGATTCCCCATCTGGTTGACAACCAGAATTCCTGCCTCAATCGCTTGGACTGCCTGCTCTCGGCTCATTGCCGGTCCTCGGGCAATGTTCAGGGTGCCTGGGGCGACCTTTTTGTCGATGATTTTGCCGGAGGCGATTAGCCCGGAAAGATCAGCGGCTACCCCCATGTCAACCACAACCACCTTGGCGTTGACCTGCCGGGCCAAGGCGTTTATACCTGCCCCACCTGCCACGAAATTGTAAACCATCTGCTGGGTAACTTCCCGGGGGAATTTGCTTACCCCTTCATCGGTTACCCCGTGGTCACCGGCCATGGTGATAATAGCTCTGCGGCTCACCGGCGGGTGTAGAGAACGGGTCATGCCGGCAAGATCCAAACCCAGATCCATAAGGCGACCGAGAGCCCAATAAGGCATGGTTAGTTGATCAAGGCGTTCCTTGGCCATGCCCCGCCATTTCTGATCCTGGCCGACAATACCTGCGAGCGTTGTCTGTAAAAGTTCCATACGGTTTAGATCCTTGTCCGGTTGATTCCTTACGGATTAATCGTTCTCGCCTTGAATTTTGCATTATTTGTCTCAATCGTCTCAACGACTGTTCCGGTTGCGTCTGATACGGCAATAATATAATAGGCTCCAGGATTTACTTTTGGGAGCGTCAATTTTCCGCCCCATGTATTCGAGATGCCGGGATTGAGCGTCGGCACAGCCCTGCTCCGTAACTCAATATCGCTCGGATCATAGGTGGTGTCTGCGGACAGGTACAGTTTTGTTGTCGATGCCCCTGCTGTTCCGCCGCCGCTGTTCTTTGTCGTGTCGCCCACGGTGATGGTTGAACCAGTTTTTGCTGTCAGCGGCGCGGTTATGGCGGTTACAATCATGTCCGGGCCAATCTTTATGGGCTTATTTTTGGTGTTGTTGGTTTCCCTCAGCTCGGCAATATCCCCGCCCGAGTCCGCCTTTGCAAGGATAAACCATGACCCTGTTGAAGTTGCG
>MGTA01000069.1:5864-8963 GCA_001799225.1 Deltaproteobacteria bacterium RIFOXYD12_FULL_50_9 | reverse complement strand
GTAGCTGGTCGTCGATGCAACTGCGGGACAGCCGCCCTGGTTCTTTGTCGTGTCAGTGACAGTGATGCTCATCGATGCCCCTGAAATAGCCGGTGCGGTAGGCGCCGACACCACAATGAGGTCATTGCCGGTTTTGATGAGTTTGGCCTTGTTATTGTTCGTTTCATTGGTTTCCGCGACAACCTTGTTGGCATCAGAGCGGAAGATGATGTAGAAGGTGCCCGAGCAGGCCAACTGGGGAACGGTTGCAATGATATTTCCCGAACTTACAGCTCCTGCGGTAAGTTCGGGAATTGCCCTGCTGCCGAGAAGGATATCATTCGCATTGTAAGTCTTATTAGTTGACCAGTAGAACCTGGTTGTCGAAGCTCCCGCAGGGCCGGTACCATTGTTAATTGTGCTATCGCCAATGGTGATGGCCGTGCCGGGCATGGCCGTTGGCGGCGCGGTAAAAACGGTGACCACAAGGTCAGGCGTGAGCAGCGGTGCACAGCCGGGATCTGCTACATCAATGGCCCCGTCACAGTTATTGTCCAATGTATCGCTGCATGTCGCGTTGCCTGTTGGTCCCTCTGTTAAACCCGGACGTGCCGCCACACTGTTGTCATTGCAATCAGCATTATTTGCAACATATCCGGCAGGTGCAGAGCAGGCCTGTGTTATGACAGCCGGATTTCCATAACCATCAGCGTCGGCGTCTCTGTAATAAGTGATCGTTACCCCTTCGTCAATCGAACCATTACAGTTGTCATCTACGCCATTGCATACTTCCGGAGCGCCCGGATGCACGGATAAACTGGCGTCGTTACAATCAGTATTATTTGCCAGGTAACCAGCAGGTTGTGTGCAGGCTTGGGTGGTGAGTATCTGGTTGCCATAACCGTCGCTGTCCGCGTCGCGGTAGAAGGTGAGCTTCACCCCTTCATCGCTCTGTCCGTTACAATTATTATCTATATTGTCACAAATCTCCTTGGCACCTGGAAAGACGGTGTCATCAGCATCATTACAGTCTCCTTGGTTGAAACTAAAGCTATCCTTGTCATTATCCAGGTCGTTCGGATTAATGGTGATATCAAACGGTCCGTCGCTGATATCGAAAATTCTCGTTTCATAGGTGTTTGAAATCTTAAGCAGTCGCTCACCCTCAAACCCATCGTTTATCGTCCACTCATAATGATTTTTATTAGGTGCAGAGTCAGTAATGGTCTTCCAGCTTGACCCTTTATCAACACTGAATTCGATTTTTACAAACGATTCATCTCTGGTCGATTTCCAAATTATGTCAACGGTGTCTCCCAAATAATATTTTTCGCCACCATTTGGAGAGGTCAACTCGAGAGATGGGAGAGCGGTAATAAAGATATCACTGGTATCTGAAGCCGGCATATTCACAAGACTGACACGTATGTTGCATTGCTGGCCGGGTTTCCAGGTAACCGGAACCTCTTCATAACCGTCATTCAAAACGCCCTCAGCCTTTGTAAGCAAAGTCCAAAAAATTTGATTACAGCTTTCTTCTATGATCACCTTATGGTCGCCGGTCGTTAAATTGGAGGACCAATTTACAGTGCGGGTCTCCCCAACATACCAGACATCTCCTTCTGCCGGCCCTGTCACTGTGATGCGAGGGGCTAAAATCGAGTGGGGTGCAGATGTGATGCTGTTCACTGCCGGATAATCCACATAACTTATTTTGACAAGGCAATTGTCGGAAGTCGGGCCCATGAGGTTGGCTGCGACAAAATAACCGTCATCCTCTGTGGCAGCGGCCAGAATCGTCCAGGTGCTCCCGCCGTTCCTGCTCAGCACAATCTTAACCAAGCCTCCGCTGCCTTTGGAATTCCAGCGAATTATTCCAGATTCTCCGATATACCAATTTTCTCCACCGGCTGGCTCAACAAGAGAAATCTGAGGCATGATCTTAAACTCGTCACTCCAATTATTGACTAGATCCTCCGGCGACTTGACCCAAATTCGCACTGTTTCAGAAGGGGAAATATTCACAGGAACCTGCCAGGAAAAGGAGCCGTCATTTGTAGTGCTGTTGATAACACCCTGGAGATGAGTGGAACCATGGTCATAGCTGTAATACAGCGATACATAAGAACCATCGCCAATGGAATTCCATTTTATCTCGTATGTTTCTCCCATTTTCCATAGCGGTTTGACAAAGTCACCCCCGAGCTTTGGCTCGGTAATGGTAATGGAGCGTGGACCGGCTATGCTGAAGGTGTTATTGCTCCAATCTTTTTGGGGAGTCGATACGTCAGCATAATAGACCCTCATCCGGCACTGGGAGGACAATGGAATAGTGCTGTCGATATACCACATGTGGCGACCTTGAGAGTTAGTGATAAGGTTAGGTACAGGTCTCCAGGTAGAGCCATTGTCATAGGATATTTCAAAGGCAACGGGCCGGTCTATATCCATAGCGCTTCTCAGGACTTCTATAATATCTCCTTCATAAAAGGTTTCTCCACCACCATTGGGATAAAGCATTAGCACCTGAGGAGCGGAAAACATTGAGAATGTTGGACTGATCCCGGTTACCGATGGAAAATCAACAGAGGTGACACGGATACGGCAGTACTGACCCGATTTTGCTATCTGATAGTTAAAAAAACCAAAATCAGTGGAAGGACTGGAGAATGAAAGATATGACCAGTTTGCACCGTCATCGGTACTGATCTCAATTCTCACATTCTTTAAGGCATTGTCGAGGCCGACAATCTCCCAGAAAATGGGTAGGGTCTCTCCGCTATAAAAAGTTTCTCCCTCTTTTGGGTTGGTAATCCGGATAAATGTCGCCAGGGGGTTCGCTATGGAAAAATATCCACTTGTGTCGGAGAGGAAATCATAGTCATCAGAGGTGATTTTTATCCGGCAGGTTGTTGAGGTCGGTTTTGCCACAATCCAATTATAATTACCGCTATTGGGCACATTGCTTTGGATAAGACTCCAGGTCTGGCCGTTGTCCCGGCTTATATGAATTGAGACCGTAGTACCCGAAAGGTATTGGGAGTTCCAGGTGATGTTCCGGTTTTCATTAACCCACCATGTGCCCGCGTTTCCCTGGGGCGGATTGGTAATGGTTAAAGT
>MGTA01000069.1:0-5853 GCA_001799225.1 Deltaproteobacteria bacterium RIFOXYD12_FULL_50_9 | reverse complement strand
GATGTGTCGTGTCATCAAAACTTAAGCTGTCACCCCACACACCATCCGCCAGGATCTGGGCCACCAGAAAATAGGTGCCTTTTGGAATATTTCCAGGAATATGTCCGGTAAAATCATAGACTCCCCAAGTCTCAGCAGGAAAATTGCTCATGGACCATGAGCCGAGGAGATAGTTGGATGGACCCCGACTAGAAGAAAGATAGAGATTCACTTTTGCGCCATTAACATCCTCTGTGCCGGTATTTTCAATGGTCAGATTCTGGACAGTGATGGTATCTCCAGTCTTATAGGTAGAAGGGTTCAACAAGTCAACGGTAGCATTCTCCCAGTCCCCGGTGCTGTTAGCAAATTTTGAGATAATTGCCATGTTGGTAAAATCATGCATGTATGCCATGGGGGGATACGGAATCCCCATTATGATAGGCGAGGTGCCGTATACCTCACGCAGCAACTTAACGTCCGGGGCGTGAATCATAAATTCCTGGACAGTTTGCGAATTATAGCTATGCATGACCGTAGGAACGGTAAACTGATAATCCCCGTCAGGATGAGTAAGTCCCAGAGCATGACCTAATTCATGGATAGCGACTGATTGGTAGTATAAAAATCCAGTATTTTCCTCTGCGAAATCTTTATCATATGTCCAATTTCTATAGGGGTTGAAGGCAATATCAACTTCCGCTGCTTCTCCACAAATATCACCTGGCCAGAACCACCTCAGGCAAATAGCAATGCAACTATGTTCATCCCAACTTTTGCCTGTCTGGTCCTTCATGGCGGCATTTGAGGGGAATCCGATGAATTCATCTTCAAAATTTGAGGTTCCCCAGTCGTCATCATCGCTGGTCTCTCCGAAAAAATCTGCGTATATGTTGTAAAGGTCGAACATGATTCTTTGATTAGGAACGTAGCTCGGGAAGTTTGCCGGGACCTGTTCCATAACAAGGCGAAGATCAGCGTATCCACAGGTATCAAGTTCTGCTGCTTGGGCTGTTGTCTGAAACAAGCAAAGAGCAATGAAAACACGAACAATATAGAGAAGAGGGCGTTTAAATTTTTTCATTGTTATTTCCCCCCTTCGTTTTGATACATCAGCAGAATTTGATTCATAAATTCTGCCAAAGTTATGAGAGTCTCTGCTTCTTCACCTTTTAAAGCTTTCTTTAGGGTTTTGGAATTGGCACGAGAGGACGAAAGCGCGCCAGAGCCAGGAATCGGTTGAGTAATGGCGGTGGACACCGAACTGTCTTGGTTGCTGGCAGTCTTCTCTAAGGCTTTTCCTCTGGAAACACCATGCTTAGCGTTGGCGCCGTAATGAATTTTTCCAGAATCATCCACACCGGAAATAATCTGGTTGTTGTAGGTTACAGGATAAAGAGCCCCTGTTGCCGCATCGGTCACGATTCTAAACAAACCTTGATTTCCACCGATAATTGGGCTCATGTAAGATTTGCCGTTTGAAGCCGCCAGAATAATATATTGACTTCCTTTCTCAAAATTCGGCACATCTGAAACCTCCAGTCTGCCTTCAGTTGTATTCCCACCAGCAAATGTCAGGACGACATCTCCTGCCAGTTTTTCAACTGAATGATCACGGACAAAAATAACCTGGTCAAGAGAAAAGGTGACCTCGGTATTAATCATCCTTGGTTTCTTTGTATAGCTTGATTTTACATCAACAACTGTGCCGAGAAATGCAAGGTCAGCTTTAGAGACTATTTTGTCAAAAGGTATGAACTGCATCATGGCCATGCTTCTTTGTGGGATAAAAAGCAGGCCGGTAATAGAAAAAAGTATCAGTAGACTAATGGTGGAATTTTTCTTCATTTTTCCCCTCGTCAATTTATAGTAGGCTGAGCATTTGGCTAAGTATTAGCAAGGTTAACGCCAAACAGATAGATAATTATAAACCGTTAACAATATCAACGTATTGCAGTATTTGTTAATATTGATGAGATACCTAATTTGTTCCGTATTTTTTGAATTACGGAATATTTGCCGGAAAATTGAGAGTTGGTTTCTTGTTTTCGGGATAGGTGGTTTTTTAAACATTTAAGTTTATGTTCTCGGATTGTCGCGTTTATTCAGAATATTAGTTCAATTCTATTGTTAGAACATATTCTATTATAGCGGGAGAGTAAAGGGTAAAATTGTATAATTAGTGTCCGTCCGGAAACCCCTGTTTTAATGTGACGAGGATACTAATAGCCAGGGCACTCCCATGCTACCCGCTGTTAGGGAAGACAATTTGAGTGATTCGAGTCGCAGTTCTCCCTTGGGAATGCATTTATGGCATCCGACCTGGAGCTTTTCAGGCTGCAGCCAGCTTCGTTTTGGCCAGAACCAGAAGTTTATAAGAGACGATCGAACTCCATACGTACCGACCGAATCCCTCCCAACCTTTCCAATTGAATCGGTCAAGCCCGAAGGCACGCTTGAGGGTTGATATCCCGGCCTTAATACCGGCCCGCAGGTTGATCAGGTGTAGAGGAATAGATTTTTTTCTAACGCAATTACACAGTTAGGCATAACTCTGTCAACCATACCTATAAAACGATTCCATCCATAACCATTAGATAAGGCTAGTCTCTGAAACATAATTAAAGAATGTAGGTGCTGGGCAAGCATTGGATCGCCGACATCTTCAGTTAGCCACTGGTGAAGCTTGTGCTTTCTATTCCCTTTTTCGTCTTTTGGAGTTTTACCTTCTAATTCCTGTAGTAATCTAGGCGCTATTCTTTCATAAACTAAATCTCTAGTGTAATGAGCAACAACGCTAAATCTGTTTTTTTGCATACCAGGCCAAGGCCATCCTTTTAATTTGTATATGTTCTCATAAAATTCATCTGGGAATTTCTTGGCCCACGCTGCTAACTCTTTGCGTATTATTTTTTCAAGATATGCTTGCAGAGCATCCTTTGGACGTATTTCTTGATATCCGGTGGCTTCATCAACAAGGGCAACAATTCCTATATGGGCTAAGGCCCTTATTATAATCTTGGCCCGGTGTGCAATTTGCTTTTGCCTAACCCCAAGACTACCGCTTTCATCTGCATCTAGCCAGACTTCACAAATCTTAGGTATTATTTCAGCCTTTATTCCATGAGCGACTGTCCCCTTTGGGGTCTTATACTTAACAACGATAGACTGCAGATCTCCTAAGTGCTTATCAATAAAAGGATTTAAGCTTTTGAATGCCAGAAAATGGGGGGTATCTGCAGATTGGTCTATTGGTCTATTTTTGGCGACCCACCCACTATAATACATTCCCATGCCAGCCATAAAATCACTTTGCGTCAAAATTCTTGTGCTATCTGATAAAACAGAGCAAGGAAATTTCATGTCACCAATAATTAATTCTCCAAGATATATGGCTTGGGGGAGTTTTTGATTATCTTCTTTAGACCATCTTTTGTTGGCCGCTTTCTTGGCAATATCTGTTCTTTCTTCCTGTGTTAACTTTGCGGCCCGCGCGATGCCGCCTTTGGCTTTACCTGTTTTTTCTTCATCCATGCTTGCATCCTCCTGTTGAATTATGCTTGCATAATAAGCCAAAGCTTTATATTTATGCAAGCATAAAAAATAAAAAATGCTTGCAATGCTATTTTGGAATGGTATTATGTAATTGAACTTAATGCTTGAGCGGTTATGCAAAATAAGAATAAAAAGGGTGTGTCATGAACAAACTGAGCATAGAAAAGAGAGCGCAAATACTTGGAATGTTAGTCGAAGGCAATAGTATGCGTGCCACAACTCGCATGTCCGGTTGCTCGATCAACACTGTTACCAAGTTGCTTGTTGATGTCGGTTTAGCTTGTGCTGATTATCAAGACAAGACGCTTCGTAATCTTCCGTGTAAACGGATCCAGTGCGATGAGATATGGTCTTTCTGCTATGCCAAAGTGTCATCACCGGCGAATAACTGACCCACCTTGCCGGTTTAAATTGACCCACCCCGGAATTGCAAGTTTTCACCAAGAAGGCGGGTGATCCCACCGTTTTCTTGACCCACTATCTTCAAATGTCATCGGTTTTCCCCTCATTTTGCCTATGTTTTGGATTAGTTCTGGATAACTGCGCCTCGATTGTCGGCCCCAATGGAGAGCAAATTATGACAGCAACAGTGCTTATGTCGGAATTTTTTCTGGATGCCAGTGGCAACAGTGTGCGACAGCCTCAATGAGGCGAGGGGAAATGAGGGGCAACGCTAAAAGCTACAGCCGCCGAGAGGTTAACGGGAGGGATTTTTTTGTTGTTTTTGAGGCTGGGAGTTGAGGCGTTGCGATTCGTGCATTCGCCAGCTTGGTCCTTGAACACTGATGATGATGGAATGGTGAATCATACGGTCTACGATGGAAGTGGTGATTAAAGGATCGCCGAGATAGTGACCTAATGCCTCGAAATCGATATTAGTCGTCATTATGGTAGTTCCTTTGCAATATCGGCCATCAATTACTTTGAGAAAAAGAGCGGCGTTTCGGGCATCATTTTGTTCCAGGCGGTCAAGGCCGACGTCATCAATGACCAGCACCTCGGGCGCGGTGTAGGTTTTGAGCTTTCGTTCGAGGCTGTAGTCGGCAAGGCCAGCATAAAGGTCCTTGAGCATTGCGGCGGCGGATGTATACCGGCAACGGTATCGTTTTTGGCAGGCCAGCAGAAGCAACGCTTTGACGAGATGGCTCTTGCCGGTTCCCGCGTCACCCGCCATAATCAAGCCTTGTTTTCGTTCTATAAATCCGAGGGTGGCAAGTTCCATGATCTGGCTTTTATCGATGCCGGTCTGGAATTTAAAATCAAAATCGGCCAAAAGCTTGCGCTCCGGCAGTTTTGATTCTTTTATCCTTCGTTCAATGCGTCGTTCAATTAAAGTATCGGCCTCGGCGGCGAGCAACCGCAAAAGCGTCTCCGAGGTTGCTCGCCCCTTTTGACTTGCCTGGGAAAGTTCCTCATCCAGGGCTTTTTCCATCCGGGCAAGTTTCAGGATCTTCAGGTAATGTCTGATCTGGTTCAGGTTGTCGGTTGTCATTGTTGTCCAAGAAAGTTTTTGTGTATTGCCCCAAGGAGCGTTGTTTGATTTCCGGCAGGGCTTTTCTGAGCTCGGCCAGGGCCTGTTCATTGCGGATTGATTCCAGGGTCCGCGGCTGGGATTTTGCTTTAAGTATCCGTTCGATAGCTTGGCCGTCAAAGGCATGGTAACGGTTGGCATGGGCCAGAGCCTTATCGATGTCCCGGCAGTGATAGTCCTTTTTAAGTTGCAGGATATGGCGGGCATGAAATCCGCAGTTGCGTGGCTGTTTTTTCTTAAGTCCGGCCAAGAATGATTCCGCGGCGGCACCCAAGGCCAGAAACGAATCCCGGACCGGTTCCAGGCCATAGCGAATCTGTTTTGCGGCCCGATGAGCCGGGTTTTCTGATATAAGCCCGCTGCCGGCTGGCAGTCTCTCATGAACCGCGATCAGTTCAAGTTCTGGGCCATACACAAAAATCTCCCGTCCCGTGGCCTTCATGGTTAGAATATTAGCCACATGTTCGTACGGAACCGAATAGAGATTGGTCTCAAATTCAAGAAAGCCGTCGATTCTCGCGACCCGGAGCGCCACCTCTGCCGAATCATAAGGATGAATTGGCAAAGGTTGCAGCGCGAGCAATTCCTGTTCCATAAAGAGTTCCAGGGGCGGTCGGCCAGTGGTGTCGTGCTTATGGAGATCCGACCTGTTGGCACACCACCATCTGGCGCAGGCCAACAGGTCGTCCATATCCTGAAATTTCCGGCCGTTGAGCAGGTTGCCTTCTATAAATTGAAAAGGTCTCTCGATTTTCCCTTTAGTTTGCGCCCGGCCTCGCGCACAAATT
>MGTA01000068.1:10705-13428 GCA_001799225.1 Deltaproteobacteria bacterium RIFOXYD12_FULL_50_9 | reverse complement strand
GAAAAATCCAACGAGCTCCTGCTGCATATGGGGATCGCCGTCTTCGGAGTGACGCTCTTGATCCTCTTCTTCCTGGGCTGGCGGGAGTCGATCATCGTCATCCTCGCCATCCCCTCGACCCTGGCGCTGACCCTGCTGCTCTTCTACCTGTATGGTTACACCCTGAACCGGATCACCCTCTTCGCCCTGATCTTCTCGATCGGCATCCTGGTCGATGACGCCATCGTCGTGGTGGAGAACATCGTCCGCCACCTCCGACTGCCCTCGAACAAGTCCAAATCGCTGCGGGATATTGCCATTGCAGCGGTCAACGAGGTCGGCAACCCTACCATCCTGGCGACCCTGGCGGTCATCGCCGCCATTCTGCCCATGGCCTTTGTCGGCGGCCTGATGGGCCCCTACATGCGACCGATCCCGATCGGCTCGTCGGCTGCCATGCTCTTTTCGCTGATCATCGCCTTCACCGTCACCCCCTGGGCAGCCATCCGGGTGCTGCGCAAGAAGTGCTCGCCGGCCGAATGCGCCGTCGAGCCAGATAGCGAAGGAGAGATTGACCACGACCATGCCTCTTCCGACCTCTTTACCCGGCTGTACCACCGGGTTATGGAGCCACTTTTGGCCCACAACGGTTGGCGGGTCGCTTTTTTCCTGGGCATCATCGTGCTGTTGCTCGGCTCCTGCTCCATGGTCTATTTCGGGCTGGTCAAAGTCAAAATGCTGCCCTTTGACAATAAAAGCGAATTTCAGGTGATCCTCGATATGCCGGAGGGCTCGACCCTGGAGGAGACCACCCGGGTGGCCCGGGAGATGGCAACTGTGGTCGGCAAGGAACCTGAGGTGGTCAATTATCAGATTTATGCCGGAACCGCCTCCCCCTATAACTTCAACGGCCTGGTCCGCCACTATTATCTGCGCAACAACGCCAACCTCGCCGACCTCCAGATCAACCTGAAACCCAAGGGCGAGCGCCAGGCCCAGAGCCATGATATCGCCAAACGGATCCGTCCGGCAGTAACCGCGATAGCAAAAAAGTATAAAGCAACGGTGGCAGTGGCCGAGGTGCCGCCCGGACCGCCGGTGCTCCAGACCCTGGTGGCCGAGATTTATGGGCAAACCGACGCGGATCGGCTTAAACTGGCCACAGCGGTGAAAAAAATATTCAACGATACCGAAGGAGTAGTCGATATAGACTGGTACCGCGAAGATCCGCGCAAGAAGCTGGTGATCACGGTGGACAAAGAAAAGGCGGCTTTTAACGGCATCTCTGAGGGGTTGATCAGCCGGACCGTTGACCTGGCGCTGTCAGGGATGGCCATCGACCTCTTTCATCAACCAGATGACAAGGAGCCGGTTGAGATGGTTCTCTCCCTGCCTCAGGCCCTGCGGGCCCGGGTGGACGGGATCATGAACATTCAGCTGCGCAGCGAACAGGATCCCAACGGATCGCTGGTGGCCCTGCGGGAACTGGTCAAGGTCAGCGAGAGCGAGATCGACCAGCCCATCTACCGGAAGAATCTGAAACCGGTGATCTATGTAACCGCTGACGTGGCCGGGGCTGCCGAAAGCCCGGCCTATGCCATCTTCACCATGAACAGAAAGCTGGCCGAACTGGACGGCAAAAGTTTCGGGGCCACCACCCCGAACATCGCGGTTTACAACCTGCAGCAACCCTTCACCGATACTGAGCCGGCCATTAAGTGGGACGGCGAATGGCACATCACCCTGGAGGTCTTCCGCGACCTGGGGCTGGCCTTCTGCGCTGTAATGATTCTCATCTATATGTTGATGGTCGGCTGGTTCAAAGATTACTGGGTGCCGGTGGTGGTGATGGCCGCCATCCCCTTCTCGCTGATTGGCATCCTGCCGGCCCACTGGGGCTTCGGGGCCTTCTTCACCGCCACCTCCATGATCGGATTCATGGCCGGGGCAGGGATCGTGGTACGGAACTCCATCATCCTGGTAGACTTCATAGAACTGCGGGTCAGCCACGGGCTGCCGCTAGCCGAGGCGGTGGTAGAGGCCGGCGCCATCCGCTTCCGGCCCATGCTGCTCACAGCCCTGGCGGTAGTGGTGGGGGCTTCGGTGATCCTCGCCGACCCGATCTTCCAGGGCCTTGCCATCTCGCTGATGTTCGGCGAGATCGCCTCGCTCCTGATCAGTCGTATGGCAGTACCGGTGTTGTACTACATGCTGAAAACGCAGGAGGCGAGAAGGATGACGGCCAAAGGCCACTCACTCCACTAGACCTTAGGCAACCCGGCAGATCAGACCTTTCAGATAGGCTCCTTCCGAAAAACTGAGCGCCACCGGGTGATCACCAGCCTGGCCCAGCACCCGGATGACCTGGCCGTTTCTGCCGGCATCAAGCGCCGCGCCGGCGACAATCTTCTGGAACAGATCCGGGTCCATATGGCCGGAACAGGAGAAGGTAAACAGCAGTCCACCGGGTTTGAGAAGCTTAAAGGCCAAGAGGTTGATATCCTTGTAACCACGACTGGCCCGTTCCAGCTGACTGCGCGATTCGGCAAACTTGGGCGGATCGAGGATGATCGCGTCAAATGACCGGCCGCTATTCCGGAAGTTGCGCAGCTCAACAAAAACATCGCCGCAGATGTTCTCAACTGCTTCAGGAGG
Organism: Deltaproteobacteria bacterium RIFOXYD12_FULL_50_9; assembly: GCA_001799225.1. Classification (GTDB taxonomy): domain Bacteria; phylum Desulfobacterota; class Desulfobulbia; order Desulfobulbales; family CALZHT01; genus XYD12-FULL-50-9. Next base: position 10,794 of record MGTA01000068.1, on the reverse strand, counting down.
AAGGTTGTTAAGGGCGAAATTCCGGTCAGCCAGTGCCAGGGAGGTTGCCGAACTTTCGATATTGACAACCGAACGGGCGCCCCCGGCCA
>MGTA01000068.1:10477-10673 GCA_001799225.1 Deltaproteobacteria bacterium RIFOXYD12_FULL_50_9 | reverse complement strand
AAACAGTTGAGGACATCCATACCCTTGACCAGCGTGCCGACTGTTTGCCGATTGTCACGTTGATCGAGATAAAACCCGGTCTTATGGCCGACCCGGACATCAACCAGATACCGGCAGCCATTTTCCAGAATCTCGATGAGCGGCGACGGTTCCTTGCCGGCCAACACACCGGTGTGCGGTTCCAGACCTTCTTTAT
>MGTA01000068.1:6430-10467 GCA_001799225.1 Deltaproteobacteria bacterium RIFOXYD12_FULL_50_9 | reverse complement strand
ATTCGGTATCGGAGCGCTCGAAGATACCGGCGACCGGCATAAGCTCTGACAAGGCAGCTACAATCTCGGCTTTATGCCGTTCAACTCCGGCAGAAAGAAACTGGCAGACCAGAAAATCGGCGTAACGATCGACAATCAAGCCGGGCAATCCGTCTGATTCGGCATTGACCAGACGATAGGCAACAGGTACGGGCGCTGTAGCTAAAGAGACCCGGCCAGCCATAGCCTGCTGCAAACGATGCCGAAAGAAATCCTGGTCAATAGCGGTATCCGCAGCAAAGGTCCAGACTCGGACCCGAATCTGCGACTCAGGAGAAAATGCCCCAAGCCCCCAAAAATCACCTTCCAATGAATAGATCTCGACGGTATCCCCGGAAACCGGTGCGCCTTTAACCTTAGCAATAGCGCCGGAAAAAATCCACGGATGCAGACGACTGAGCGAGCGCAAGGCCCTAGGTGTAACAAAAACTGCCGGCATATCCATACTCCCTAATCAGATGTTTTATTCAAGGCCCTTGCCGGTCGTAGTGGTCATGAGCTTTCCGTGCTTGACCCCCTTGGTACCGATCAACTCCTCGGCCAGCCGCTTAATATCCCGGGCCCGGCCCTTGATGACCACCACTTCCAGGCAGTGATGGGCATCGAGATGAACGTGCAGGGCCGAGATGATCTCCTTGTGGTGGGTGTGCTGGTGCTCGGTCAATTTGTCCGAAAGATCGCGGGTATGATGATCATAAACCAGCGACACCGTTCCGACGGCTTCCTCATCCTCATTGGCCCACTCCTCTTCGACCAGGGCGTTCCTGATCAAATCACGGATAGCCTCGGAACGATTAACATACCCCTTCTTGTCGATCAGGCCATCAAATCTAGACAATAACTGCTCATTAATAGAAATCCCAAAACGGATAATCTCGGCCATAGTTCTCCTTGACGGTTTCATCTATCTATATGGGTGCGGCATAAAAGCCATGCTCATTTAAACCAGAAAAGCCCCTCATCCGGCAAGGATAAAGCTGAGTTGAGCAGCTTGCCTGCTCATACGAAACTTATGCCCTTGCGGTATAATGCTGAGTTGAGCAGCTTTATCCTTCTACGAAACTTATGCCCTTGCGGTATAATGCGCAGACCTGCTATTAAGATTAAATTTTATTGACACCTAAATCCCAATACACTATACCGAAAGTCACACGAATAATTATTCAGTAACACGAATCAGATAATCCTCCGGATAAGGAGACCTGTCATGCATATGGCAGACGCACTCATCTCGCCGGCCGTTGGCCTGACAATGTTAGCCACCTCGGCCGGCGCCATCACCTACTGCTCGAAACAGCTCAAAGACAAAATTGACGACCGCAAAATTCCCTTAATGGGGGTGCTGGGCGCCTTTATCTTTGCCGCCCAGATGATCAATTTTTCTATACCCGGCACCGGCTCCAGCGGCCATCTGGGCGGCGGTTTAATCCTTGCCGCCCTGCTTGGCCCGCACGCCGCCTTTCTGGTCATGGCCTCAATCCTCACGGTCCAGGCCCTGCTGTTTGCTGACGGCGGTCTGCTGGCCCTGGGTTGCAACATCTTCAATCTCGGTATCTTTCCCTGTTTTATCGCCTACCCCTTTATTTATCAAGTCATTGTTGGCAGCAATCCGACTCCAGGCAGAATCAGCACCGCCGCAATGGTTGCCGCAGTCGCCGGCCTGCAGATGGGATCCTTTAGCGTCGTCCTCGAAACTGTCTTTTCCGGCATCTCCGAACTGCCCTTTTCAACCTTTGTTCTGGCCATGCAGCCCATTCACCTGGGAATCGGCATTGTCGAAGGGTTGGTTACCGCAGCAGTAATCAACTTCGTCCGCCAAGCCGATCCGGAGATCCTGGCCCAGATGACTGCTGCTCAACCCGACACCGGCAGGTATAGAAAAGTCCTAATCGGTCTTCTGGCTGTGGCGCTTGTCACCGGCGGCATGATCTCCTGGTTTGCATCGAGCCATCCGGATGGTTTAGAATGGTCGATGGCCAAGGTTTCCGGTAAAGAGGAACTCGAATCCCCGGGACACGGCATTCATGCTTATCTTGGCAATATCCAGAAAAAACTTGCCTTCCTCCCTGACTATAGCTTTAAAAAGAGTAAGGAGGAGGAGAAAGAAGCCTCCTCTATAGATCCGGGCACCTCAGTCTCGTGACTGCTCGGCGGCCTGGTCACCTTAGCGACAATTGCTCTGTTCGGTTTTCTGCTGAAAAAACGCTCAAGTCGTTCAAACATCGGGAAAAAAACAATATGAAAATCCTACAAACCTTAGCATTTGGGATTATAACAGGTTGCATTATGGTGGGAATAAACAGTCAGGCCATGGCGCTTGAATCGGAAACCGCACTTCTCCTCAAACTTTTGGAAACAAAGGGGCTTATAAACAGCGGTGAGGCCAGACAATTACAGGAAGACATTCAAGCTGCCGGTACTCCGCAGAATACTAATACTCTGCAAAATCCAAAAGAACTCTTAAAGCCGGACCCCGCCAGCGGCAAAGAGCATTTCCACAGCATTCAATCCATCACCGACCGGGTGGATAAGCTGGAACAAGAGTTCAAGACCGGAACATCGGGCGTTCTCTCAGACAAATTAAAATTCGGTGTTCTCATTGAAGTGGAGACGAATGCCGATCGCCTGAATGATGGCGCCAATGGCTCAAGCGCTTCTACATCCGACATTCTGCTCTCCACGGCTGCGCTCACCATGGACGTTCGAGCTAATGCCCATGTCTCTGGCCGAGCCGTACTCCAATACGAAGAAGGCGTCGAAGACGACCATGTTTTCCTCGACGAGGGAATCATTTTTCTCTCCGGCAAGGAGAATTGCCCCTATGCGGTCAAGGCTGGCCGGATGTATGTGCCCTTCGGCCGGTTCGAAAGCCATTTTGTCAGCGACCCGCTCACCCTGACCCTGGGTGAAACCAGTGATACCGCCCTGGTGGCCGATTATGGCATTAATTTCCTTAACCTTGCCTTGGGCGGATTCCGCAGCGACATAAAAAAAATCGGCAGAAACGACAGCATTAACGTTTACTTGGTCAGCCTTGGCCTGATGATCCCCGATAAAGCGCTCCCGAGCATCAAACTCGTAGCCGGTGTTTCCTATATCTCCAATATTTCCGTCAGCAATAGTCTACGGGATGCCGGCAGCGGCGAAGGCCTGGCCGCCACCACCATTACTGAGTACGTTCCTGGTCAAAGCGCTTTTGTCAGCGCGGTCTTCCTCGACAAATTTTTCCTGGATCTCGAATATCTTGGCGCTACTAAACATTTCAAGGCCGGCGAATTAGCCTTTGATAATGGCGAAGCCCTGCGGCCCGAGACCTGGAACCTGGAGCTCGCCTATGCCGTACTCGACTCACTTGAACTCGCCGCCCGCTATGAAGGCAGCAAGGACTATGGCAATATCCAGCCTGAGCAACAGGTTGGCCTCGCCATACTATACAAAGTTTTCGAAAATACCTCCGTCACCTTGGAATACCTTAAGGGTCGTTATGCAAATAACGACAAACGAGATCGCCTTGCGGCCCAGCTCTCGGTGGCTTTTTAAAACTTAATTTGCAGTTGTTATCACTTGTCCTCGTGAGGCAAATGAGATCCCCTGTTGTCCCTCTGCGCCAATCATTACGGACTCCACAAATGGCGGATTGACAGATTTTTCAGACTTCCATTCAACTAAAAAGTTAGCAAACTCCGGCCAGTTTTTTGAATTCATTTCGTTCATGTTGGTTACCGACAACCGCCACCAAATCTCCTTTTTGAAAAGAATAATCCGTTTTGGGGTTGGAGTAGAATGCTTTTTCATGGATAATCCCGACAATTGACGCTCCTGTTCTAGTGCGAACGGCTGCTTCTTTAATTGTTTTACTGACAAGCTGGCTTGCAGGCGAAAGAGTAACCCATGAAATTTCCAACATATTTTTTATATTGTCAAGCTTTGCCAAAAGGTGATGATCACTGTTCGATTGATAATTTGGGGCATAGAGTTGTTGTCTTACAGCATCAGTG
>MGTA01000068.1:5619-6420 GCA_001799225.1 Deltaproteobacteria bacterium RIFOXYD12_FULL_50_9 | reverse complement strand
TAACAGCAATTGGTATTTCCAAGTGCAGGAGCGCCTGCCTCGCAATTTCCAGTCCTGCCTCCATCTCCGGCAGCACAGCCATATAAACCCCACTTTCATATAATGCTCGAGATTGTTCAACGCCATCGGCCCGAACAATTATATGCAATTCCGGCCTCAGACTATGTGCTTGCTTGACAATGGATTGCGCGGTGGTCACTGAAGGCGATGTGATCAGTAAAAGTCGGGCGGTTTGTACCTTTGCCAGCTCAAGCACCGTGGCCTGACTCATATCACCATAGATTACCGGATATTGTGCTGTTTTACATTCAAGCATCCGCTGATGATTTAATTCGATAACCACAAAGGGAATCTCAATCTGGGTCAGGATCTGCGCGATATGTTGTCCCACCCGCCCGCCGCCGGCAATGACAACATGATCCTTGAGACCTGAATGCGGGATATTTTCGGTTTGCACGGGCTCGTTTCGCACAAGCCGCTTTTTCAATTTATAGAGAGGGGCTGCCAGAGCTGCGGCAAAAGGAGTGAACACCATGCTCAAAACCGACACGGCTAGAATAAGCGAATACATATTTGGGTCGATAGCCTGCGTTTCCATTCCCACCCGCGCAAGAACAAAGGCAAATTCTCCCACCTGAAACAGGCCGAGGCCAACTGCTATCGGAACAATATTGATATATCCGAACAGCTTTGCCAACCCGTAGAATATTGCTCCTTTAAAAACTGCAATGACTAGCACCAGGGAGAGAATTATTCCCCAGTTTTCGAGCAAAAAGGCCGGGTCAATCAACATGCCGACCG
>MGTA01000068.1:2460-5579 GCA_001799225.1 Deltaproteobacteria bacterium RIFOXYD12_FULL_50_9 | reverse complement strand
AATGTCACTCAATGCTTGATGGCCATAATCCGATTCGCTGAGCACCATGCCGGCGACAAAAGCACCAAAAGCAAACGACAGCCCGAAAAGGTATGTGGCATAGCCAATGCCAAGGCCTATGGCTGTGATGGATAAAATAAAAAGCTCCCTGGAGTTCCACTGGGCCACATGCGCCAGCAACCACGGGAGCAATTTTCTGCCCAGATAAAGCATTAACAGTAAGAAAATTATAGATTTGACTACGGCAATGACTAGAAGGGGCAAACCGAGCTTGGGATTGCTCAATTGCGGCAGGATAATCATCATCGGGATGACAGCCAGATCCTGCACAATGAGCATGCCAATCATCACCCGGCTGGATAGAGTCCCGACAAGCCCTCTGCTCATGAGGGTCTTCAGGGTCACCATGGTGCTGGAAAGTGATATCAAAGCACCCAGCCATAAGGCGCTCACAAATGACCAGCCTAAATATCTGCCAAGACAAAAACCAAAACCTATGGTCAGCAGGATCTGGACTGGAGTGCCGAACAAGGCGATATTTCGTACGGATTTTAACTCGCTGAGCGAAAACTCAAGCCCGAGTGCAAAGAGCAGAAGGGCCACTCCGATTTCCGCCAGGAGCTCGATCTCATGGATATCGCCGACTGTTACCCCACCAGTGTATGGCCCGACCACGATCCCGGCAAGTATATACCCCAAAATCAATGGCTGCTTGATTTTTTGTGCAATGAGCGCACCGATCAAGGCAGCAACCACAATAATAACTATATCAGCGGCTACGCCCATCCTGAGAACCTCATTTAAAGAACTTACAACGCTGTTGCGAAAACTTTTTCCTCGTCCTCTATCTTTGACACCAGGATCTTATCGACCCGACGGCCATCCATATCAACGACTTCACATCTTAGCCCTTTCCAGATAAAATGCTGTCCTTCCAAAGGCACAGCCCCGAGTTTCGCCATGACGAAACCGCCCACGGTATTCATTCCTGCTTGCTCTTCTTCGCTCAACCTGCCGGTTTCAAGATAATCCATGAACTCATCAAGCGGCAGATTGCCGGCTATAAGGAGAGAGCCGTCTTCGCGTTCGACAATTTCTCTTTCGCCTTCAACCGTATCTTCGACGTCTTCAAAAACCGAGCGCAAGATATCGCCGTAGGTAACAAGCCCTTGGATTTCGCCATACTCATCGACTACAAAAGCGATATGCATTTTAGATTTTTTGAACAATTCCATTGCCTTTACCGCTGGTGTTGTTTCGGGAACAAAAAGCGGCTTGCGGCATATTTCTTTAAGATTAAACTGTTTCCCCTCCATGATGAGTGAAAGCAACTCTTTTCCTCTGATAACGCCGGCAACCTCGTCAAGCGTATCCCGCACCACAGGATAGGACGAATATTTGTGCTGGGCAATTTTACTTTTTGTCTCCTCCTGGCTTTCATTCAGATCCAGCCAGACAATATCTGCCCGGGGGGTCATCAAGACAGCCACCCGTCGATCAGCCAGGCGAAAGACCCGCTCGATCGTGTCCTGCTCAAACTCTTGAAAAGTACCGGCCTGTGTTCCTTTATCAATCAACAGCTTTATTTCCTCTTCCGTAACGGTCGGTTCGGGGGAAGCCTTGAAGCGGAATAGACGAAGCAATACGTTTGTTGAACCGCTCAACAAAACTACCAGTGGATGCGCCAGGCGCGCCAGGCGATTTATCGTGGGTGCTACAAGACAGGCAAGCTTTTCCGGATTATTGAGCGCCAGTCGTTTCGGAATCAGTTCACCGATTATCAAAGATAAATAGGTTATACAGACAACGACGATTGCGACACTGATGGTCTCATCGTACGAGGCCAGCCGCGGGAAGGCGGCAATATATGGGAGCAACATTTCCGCTATGGTCGCACCGCCAAAAGCACCCGCCAGAATACCGACAAACGTGATGCCGATTTGGATGGTAGATAAAAAGCTTTCCGGCGAATTAGCGAGTATCAGCGCAAGGCCTGCCCTTGCATCGCCTTCCTTGGTCAACTGTTCCAACCGCGTTTTTCTGGCAGAAACCAGAGCAAGCTCGGACAATGCGAGTAGCCCGTTCAAAACAATAAGAAAACCAATTAATAGCAGCTCAATCCAAATTGTACCGCTCATGAACTCCTTTCAAGTAGGTTAAATTTGAATATGTTGAATCGCCTTCATCCATTCAACATGCTAGACATGCAAAAAACGGCAGAAACCGCCAGACGTTAACGCCTGGCGGTTTTTTTTAGTGTAAAAGCACTGAAGCACTTCTGTCTTCTGCTTATACCGTAGGATGAGAAGACCGACTGCTTTGGCAATGGCTCAACCTGCGTCTACTCACGAACTCGCTTGATCGTCCCATTATTGAGCATTGCATGAAACTGGGCAAGCAGGGTCTCTTCTTCCTTGTCAATATGACCGTCTGCGTTTGCATGATCCATGATCTGCTGATATTCGCTCGGAGTTATCTCCAGATCACTGATAGCGTGGTTCATAATCTCTTTCAATTTTACGGCTGATTCACTTGGCTTTGTCATCGGTGTCCTCCCAGAGTAAGTGTGATTGATTTATTGTAAGTTAGCAACTCCCGCAGCTTATGTCAAACAACAACCAAGATAATAATTATATCTGCGACCAGTCCCATCCTGAGAATCTTACTTCATAAAAGGCATTCCTTTCATAACGAAAAATTTAGCCTGCCGCGACCCATCATTTTTTGTCCAAAGCTACAAACTACTTCACAGACGGTGAAGGCACTCACCTGGCGGTTTGTAAAGCGGCAATCCGTGATGCAAGCGGCGGATGACTGCTGAATAACGCCATGATGCCGCCGCCCGTAATCCCGCTGGCAGCCATCTCCTTCGGTAGTGCGCCAGGTTGCAGGCCAGCGAGCGAGCGCAGGGCATCGATCATCGGGGTGCGGTCACCGAGCAGTTCCGCCGCGCCGCTATCGGCCCGATATTCGCGGCGGCGGGAAAAATACAGCACAACAATGCTGGCCAGCACACCGAAGAGGATCTCAAACACAATACTCGTAACCCAATAACCCAGACCCGGCCCGGACGACTCTTGATCCCTGCGCAGAAAACTATCCACCGCGTAGGCTGCGAC
>MGTA01000068.1:0-2395 GCA_001799225.1 Deltaproteobacteria bacterium RIFOXYD12_FULL_50_9 | reverse complement strand
TCGCCATTGGCGATATGAGCAATTTCGTGCGCCAGCACGGCTTCAACCTGCCGCCGGTTCATGCTCTGCAGCAAGCCGGTCGACACGGCCACCAGCGAATTGGTCTTGCTGGGGCCGGTGGCAAAGGCATTGGGCGCACCTTCAAAGATGGCGACTTCCGGCCTTGGCAAACCAGCCTTGGCAGCCAGCCGCCCAACAGTGTCCAGAAGCCAGGCTTCATCCTGGTTGCGTGGGTGCTTGATGACCTGGGCGCCGGTACTCCATTTAGCCATGGCCTTCGACATCAACAGTGAAACAAAAGAACCGCCGAAACCGATCAGGCCGGCAAAGGCGAGTAGCATGCCCATGTTAAGTCCATTACCGGTCAAAAATCGATCAATGCCCAGAACCCTGGCGCTGATCGACAAAACCAGCATTACCGCCATATTGGTCACTAAAAACAGCATAACTCGTTTCATCTTAATTCTCCTTTCGAGTCTTTCCGACCTCGACAATCAAAAAAACGATCAGCATTACAGCATCTACTTAGCCATCTGCTGCAGGACGACACCCAGTCTTTGCACTTCCTCTCCATACCCGGCCCAGTTCCCCTGGCGTTGCAGATTGATCGCCCGTTCGTAGATGCCCATCGCTTCCTTAGCCAGTGTTGACGGGGAACCCTTCATATCGACCATGACACCCTTGGCGGCGATGGGGGCATTGAGAGCATTGGGGGCGCCGAAGAGCTGTTGCAAGGCCAACTCCAGGTTCTCCTCCATTACCACTTGATCATCGAAGGAGACTATGACTCTCTTTAGCTCAGGCAGTCCGGCCTTATCGGCTGCCAAGAAAAGCGGCTGGACATATAGCAGTGATTTTTCGATCGGGATCACCAGCAGGCTGCCCCGGATAACCTCTGACCCTCGCTGGCTCCAAAGTGACAACTGTTGAGAGATAAAAGAGTCCTGATTAATACGGGCGTCGATCTGTTTCGGGCCATAGATCAACCGGTCGCGCGGGAAGGTATAGGCCATGATTTTCCCGTAATTGAGCCCATCACAACGAGCGGTCAGCCAGGCGGCCAGATTATCGCGTTTGGAGGGGGTAAACGGCAGCAGCAGAATGTACTCCTCCATTTTTTCACCCGGCAGCTTCATAATCGTATAATAAGGTTCCATCGGCTTGTCGCCGAGAGCAGGAATCTCCCAGAGATTCTCCTTGTTGTAAAAGACCTTAGGATCGGTCATGTGGTAAGCGGAAAACATGGCAGCCTGAACCTGCAGGAACTGATGCGGGTATCGGACATGACGCCGCAGGTCGTCAGGCATATCTGCCAGCGGTTTGAAAAGCTCCGGGAATATCCGACTGTAAACCTTTACCAGAACATCATTCGGGTCACTGATATAAAAGTTGAGAGAGCCGTCATAAGCATCGATAACCGCCTTGACGGAGTTTCTCATATAATTGATCCCCCCTTTGAGCGGCTGCGAATAGGGAAGACGGTTCGATAAGGTATAGGCATCGATAATCCATTTAAGGGTTCCTTTTTCATCGACGACCATGTAGGGATCGCCATCAAAACTGAGGAAGGGGGCTATAGCTCTTACCCGCTCGTTGATGTTGCGGTTGTAGATAATGCGACTCTCCGCTGTTATGTCTGACGAAAGCAGGATTTTTTCCGTCTTAAACTTGGCGGCGAACAACGCTTTCTTGAGAAGGGAATCGATGGCGACCCCGCCTTTGCCGTTATAAGTGGTGTTGATATTGCCGGTGGCGGTCGGATAACTGAACTCCGGCACCTTGGTCTTGACGATCACATAATCATTGGAGAGTTCACCAAAATAAATTGCCGGTCTGGTGACCTTAATGTCAGCCAGACTGACGGCGGGGATATCCTTGACGAAAAACTCCGGCAAACCCTCTTTGCTGATCCGGCTGACCGGGCCAAAGGTAATACCGTTACCATGGGTGAAGATGAGGCGCTCGTTGATCCAGTTCTTACTGGGAAGATCGGCGTAGGAAAGTTCTCGTGGCGATAGCATGACCTGACTGTATTGCCCGTTCACCAGATAGCGGTCATTATCCACATCAAAAAACTTGTAATAGGTTCTGATCTGCTGCAACTGGCTGTACGTCTTGAGCAGTGGGGCATGATCCCAGAGCCGTATATTCTTGATGGTGGCCTCATTTTTAGCAATATCCGCCGCAGAAAGTTTGGTGTCAACATCAAAGGGAATGGTTTCTATTTTTTCGAGATCGTAACCGAAACGGGTAAATTTGAGATTATTCTCGATATAAGGGGTTTCAAGGGCTAATTCGTTGGGGGCAACCTTGAATTTATGCAGTACGCCCGGATAGAGCCGGATGCCGATAATATTTACCGCAATCACAATAAATGGCGGCAACAGCGCCAGGC
>MGTA01000067.1:13265-13537 GCA_001799225.1 Deltaproteobacteria bacterium RIFOXYD12_FULL_50_9 | reverse complement strand
AAAGGCATCGGCGTTTTAGGGTTTGATCTTGATCGGAAAAAGATTGATGAGCTATCGGCCGGCCGGAGTTATATCAAGCACATCGCCGCTGATACGCTTGTCGGTTTCATTCAAAACGGCCTTTTTCAGGTCTCCTCCGACCCTTTGCGACTCAGTGCTCCTGATGCCCTGATTATCTGTGTCCCAACGCCTCTTACCAAGAGCCGCGAACCGGACCTGAAATATATTGAATCGACCGCCAGGACCATTGCTAAAACCTTGCGTCCCGGGCA
>MGTA01000067.1:12928-13221 GCA_001799225.1 Deltaproteobacteria bacterium RIFOXYD12_FULL_50_9 | reverse complement strand
AGGTTTTGCAGCCTATTCTTGAGGGAAGTGGGCTCAAGGCCGGGCAGGATTTTGCCCTGGCCTTTTCGCCTGAACGGGAAGATCCGGGGAATCCCAAGTTCGGCACGGCCAATATCCCCAAGGTCGTTGGCGGCATTGATGAGCAGTCGAGCCGGGTCGCCCGCAAGCTTTATGGCGCAGCCCTGGAAACTATCGTGCCGGTCTCTTCGACTCAGGCTGCCGAGATGACCAAGCTGCTTGAGAACATCTTCCGGAGCGTTAATATCGCCCTGGTCAATGAACTGAAAGTTCTC
>MGTA01000067.1:7734-12878 GCA_001799225.1 Deltaproteobacteria bacterium RIFOXYD12_FULL_50_9 | reverse complement strand
CAAGCCGTTCGGTTATATGCCGTTTTATCCGGGTCCGGGATTGGGTGGCCACTGTATTCCCATAGATCCTTTTTATCTGACCTCCAAGGCCAGGGAGTATGATTTTTCTACTAAGTTTATTGAGTTGGCAGGAGAGATCAATACATCAATGCCTTATTATGTTGTTCAGCGGACCATGGAAGCACTTAATGAACGTGGCAAATCACTTAAAGGTGCGAGGGTATTGTTGCTGGGGGTTGCTTACAAGAAGGATGTTGATGATGATCGCGAATCACCTTCGTATAAACTTATGAAGCTCCTTAGCGAAAAGGGCGCTGAAGTTGCCTATAACGATCCGCATATTCCGCACCTTAAGCCGGTACGTAACTACTCTTATAATTTGACAAGTACACCGTTAACCGCAGATAATTTGGCAAAGGCCGATTGTGTCCTTGTAGCCACTGATCATTCTGCCTATGATTATGATTTTATATTACAGCATTCCATGCTTATCGTTGATACTCGTAATGTTTTTGCCGGTAAGGAGAGTGCTGAGGGCAAGGTGTTTCCGGCCTGAAGTGTATTGACTTGGAATACTGTTTAGGGGTAAAAGTTAGGAGTAGATGTTTTCTATTAAAGGTTACCGGGTGCTGAATTTGGATAGTCGTGGAATTGAACTAAAAAATTCAAAGAAAGAAGTTGATCGTCTGGTGAAGAACTGGCGAGCCCTGCTCGACATCATGCCGGAGATGGTTTTCCTGATTCGGGAAGACTATGGCGTTGAATATATGAACGCCAGCGCTATTGCCTTTTTTGGCGATATTCGCGGACAGCAGTGTTACAAGGGGTTGCATCACGCTGACCATCCCTGTAAGGGTAATTGTCCGGTTAAAATGACGCTGCAGGGAGAGGTCGATAAAGGGACTTTCGAGATGCAGGTCAAGGATAGTTTTGTTGAGTATAGTTTTGTCCCCTTTGACGGCTATCTCGGGGATCGACTGATTCTGGTCGACATGCGCGATATAACCCAGCGCAAACTGCATGAAGCCGAGATTGCAACCTTTAACACCAATATTGAAGAGATCCTGCAACGTAAGATCGGAGAGCTTAACGAGAGTCAACAGGTTCGTGAGCAGTTGTCGCGACGAGTGGATGTCTTGAAAACTCAGCTCAAGCTGCTCAACAATGCCGATGAGATGATCGGCAGCAGTCGGGCCTTAAGAAAATTACGAGAAATGATTGCGCAGGTAGCCGATTCTGATGCAACTATTCTAATCACCGGTGAAAGCGGGACCGGCAAGGAGTTGGCTGCTAATCTGATTAGAAACTGCAGCAGGCGGAGTGATAAGCCTTTCTTGAAGGTCAATTGCAGCGCCATCAATGATAACCTTCTCGAATCCGACCTTTTTGGTTATGAAAAAGGCTCTTTCACCGGGGCGGCATCTCGAAAAAAAGGGAAGTTTGAGATAGTCGACGGCGGGACCATCTTTCTCGATGAGATCGGTGAAATCAGCCCTAAGATGCAGACTTCTCTGCTGAGAATACTGCAGAACGGCGAGGTTATCAGGGTCGGCGGCAACGAGGCCATCAAGGTGGATGTCCGGATAATTACCGCCACAAATCTGGATCTCGTCAAGGCTGTCCGCGAAGGCAGATTCCGCCTTGATCTGTTTTATCGGCTCAATATCATTAATATCGTTATCCCGCCCCTCAGAGAGAGAAAGGAGGATATAATTGAGCTTACGGCTCATTTTGTAAAACAATACCGGCAGGCTTTTAAAAAGGATATCGATTTTCTCCCCAAAGATATTATAGACCTCCTGCTGCATCACCCTTGGCCGGGCAATGTCAGGGAGTTGGAAAATGTTATTCAGCGGGCAGTACTTATGTCTAAGAATAATATCATTTCAGAAAAAGATCTGATTTTTGACTCCACTACGTCATTTTCTCCCACAAGTGGCGTGTTGAGTCAGTTTGAAGAGCGTATTACTGAAGAGCCGCTGAAAAATATTCTTGGTGAAATTGAGCGGTGTATCATTGTGCATCTTCTGGAAAAGAAAGAGGGGAATGTCCAGGCCGCCGCCAAGACGTTAGGGGTTGGAAAAACAGCCTTCTATGAAAAATTGAAGCGTTATAATATACCGGCTAAAGCAGTAAAAAAGTAACTATTCAGATAGGTCGGGCTGCATCCTCAACACTCCGGTAGTAAAAATATATTTATGATTGTTCCAGTTTCGCGGCCCGTATTTTGCATATATTTTAGGCATGGTGTTTTTGTTAAACGTTTATTAATAAAACAGCTTAAAAAGGGAGAAGGTGGCCTCTTGAGCTGTTACATTAAGGGTAAAAGGCGAAAACCGTGCTAAAAAATTGTCCATACTGGCCGCATGATGGTAGCGAAGAGTGCCTTATGACAAAGGGTGGTCTCTATATACCGATGCCCGATCATATAAAGATGTTTTGTAAGGCCCAGGAATATATCAAGTGCCATTATTATATGAAAGAGTGCGAGCAGTTTATGGATTCGGCCAAAAAAATAGCGTCAGGCAGGGATAGACGACGGTTCGAGCGGATTGAAGGGCGTTATAATTTGGCCTTGGTCAGTTGTGATGAAATGGGGAGACCGCATGCCCTGATGACAGACCGGGCAAGTACCCTTGATATCAGTTTTGGGGGTATGCGTTTTGAAAGTCCCACTGATATTCCGATTCATCGGATGATCGCCTTTACCTTCGGCTCTGATTTTGTTGCCCCATCGCTGACCGGCATTGGTGAAGTGAAGTGGTGTGAGACGGCTTCTCCCGCTGAACAGTATATTGCCGGCCTCTCTTTCTCTTTTGTTGACAAGCAGATGCGTAATGCAATAGCAAATCAGGTTGGTTTGCCCTTGATGTAGTGCCTGGCCGTACCTCTTTTGATTTCGGCAGAAGAGTATTTGTAACTGCTCAGGTCGTTTAGGCTATAGGCGAAAGCTGTTAGCCATTGTGCATTGACATCATCTCCTACTGTCTGATAGTCCGCAGTCTATCTCCTGTTACACCTCCTTAAAAGCAGGTTTTCCCGATTCTAGGAAGAAATTCCGGAAGTTTGTATTTCAGGAATTCGATCTATAACAACGTAAAATCATAGCGTTAGAAATAAAAAACTATTCTATCTTTCCCGAAATGCGGAGTGCCCCACGTTAATTTAGGAAAAATTAAAGTAACTACTCAGGTCGTGGATTTTTAGCGTGTTTTTTTGCCTGGTCCATTGTTTCATAACCCCACCCGACCTCCCCTTACCTTAAGGGGAGGAGAAAAAATCCCCCCTCTTAAGTTAAGAGGGGGTTAGGGGGCGTTATGTTTATCATTGACCTGAGTAGTTACAGATTAAATCGTAATCAAGCGGAAGGCTGGTCTTTTTGCTGATGAAGATGGTGAAAATTATTTTATCTGCTGCAAAATCGAGTTGCTCTGAAGCGGTGGTTCTGGTATCTCTTTTATAATTATGTTGCGCTACTCTGCAATATCTATCTCCTTTGCCAATGAGTCATTATCAATCAAATGGGAAACCTGATATGAAAAAAAACATGCTCAATGTTGCTGTTCTGTTTGCGGTCGTATTTTTTCTGCTCTTTTCTTTCGGGTGCTCCAACAAGGAGGAAAAGAAGCAGAAACATTACTCCAAGGCCATGGAGCTAGTTGCCAAGGAGGACTATAAGGCCGCTGTTATCGAGTTGAGAAACGCTATTCAGCTTGCGCCGAAGGACGCCCCGTCCAGGTATCAGCTCGGGCTTGCCCTGCTGAAAACCGAGGACCCGAAAGGGGCCTTTAAACAGCTTGGCATTGCCGCCAGTCTGGATCCGGATAACTTGGATGCGCAGTACAAAGTGGCGACTCTGCTGTTTTTAGGAAAAGGCTATGAGGAGTGCCGTAAGAAACTGGAAATCATTCTTGCCAAGGACCCTCGGCATGTCGATGGCTTGATTCTACTAGCCAATCTTGAGACTACGGAAGGGAAGTTGCCGCAGGCCACCGCAGCGATTAACCGTGCTCTTGTCATTGCTCCGAATGATGATCGTCTCTATGTGGTGCGCGCCACTATCATGATGAAGGAAAACAAGCTGCCGGAGACCGAGGCCGCCCTGCAAAAAGCGCTTTCGCTTAACGGAAAAAAAATAGATATCTATCGAATGCTCGCGATGTTTTATATGGGGCAGGGCAAACGTTCTCAGGCTGAAGATGTTTTGCGGACGATGGCGGCAAAAATGCCTGACTCTCCGGAGGTTTATATTGTCCAGGCCCAGTTTTATGAGCAGTTAAAAGAGTTGGATAAGGCTGTGCTTAATCTGGAAAAGGCGGTGCGGCTTAAGCCCAAAGACAGCACACTTTACGTGATGCTCGGTAATTTTTTCAGACGGCAGAAAGATTTTGACAAGGCCAACAGCGCTTACCAGAAGGCTGTTGAGCTTTCTGACGCGCCGGCGCCGATTATTGCTTTGGTAGCTGATCTTGCTTTTGAGTTCGGCAAATTTGATCAGGCCAAGGCAAAATCCGAAGAGGCCCTGGCTAAGGACCCGGGCAGTGCAGGCGCTAAGTTAGTGAAGGCCAAGTTGTTGGTCCAGGATAAAAAATTTAATGACGCGCTGCCGCTTCTTGACGCAATTATCAGAGAACAGTCACGCTGGGGAGAGGTCTATTTCTTTAAGGCCCTTGCCCATTTAGGAAAAAATGAAAAAGAACTTGCCATGGGGGCTGTACAGGATGCCGTAAAGTATGCTCCTGAAAACTTTAAGGCCAGAACCCTGCTGGCTGAACTTCTTTTTGATAAGCAGGCTTATGCTGAAGCGCGTGAGCAGGCAATCAGTGCTCTGCGGCTGGAACAGAACAACTATTTTGCCGCAGTTATTCTTGGCAAGTGCTTTATCCAGGAAAAATCCTATCCTGAGGCAATTCGACTTTTCACCTCTCTGCAGAAGGCAGCCCCGAAGGAGTCTTTCCCGCCATATGCTCTCGGCCTTATTTATCTTGCCCAGAAAAAAGACAATGAAGCAATTGCGGCTTTCAAGCAAGCCGTGGCAGTTGCGCCGCAGTCCTCGGTAGCGGTTGGCAGTGTCGTCGGTCTGTCGCTGAAGGCCGGTAAAAAGCAGGATGCCTACAATCTGCTCCGGCAGAAGGTTGCGGAAT
>MGTA01000067.1:1254-7676 GCA_001799225.1 Deltaproteobacteria bacterium RIFOXYD12_FULL_50_9 | reverse complement strand
TTCAGCAGTACGAGATCGTCTTGAAAGAGAAGCCTGATCTTGCCGGCCTGCGGATGGAGTTGGCTGTACTGCAGGAGGCTCAGGGTCAGTCTGAGAAGGCTGTTGAGAACTACAAGAAGATTCTTGAAAAAAATCCCAAGTTCGTCCCGGCCATCAACAATCTGGCCTGGTATTATGCAGAGCATGGCGGGGACCTGGGTGAGGCGCTCAGGCTAGCTCTCTTAGCCAAGGAGGGGGCTCCGGAAGATCCCGGGGTTGCCGATACGGTAGGCTGGGTCCATTTCAAACGGGAATCTTATGCCATGGCACTCTCGCAATTTCGATTTGCGGCCGAGAAGCAGGATGATAACCCGACAATCCATTATCATCTGGCTCAGGCATTATACAAGACCGGCAATAAGTCAATGGCCAAAGAGGTCTTGCAGAAGGCGTTATCTTTGAAGAAGGATTTCCCGGAAGCAAAGCAGGCCAAAGAGCTTATTGATGCGATTGCCGCCGGCAAGTAAAGAATACCCCCGAGGTTTTTCGGAAATCTCGGGGGTTTCCTTATTTCCCGGAAAATCAAATGCTCTGTAACTTGTTGTTTATGTTTTAAAAAAATATTAGTTTCCGGATTTACGGACAACAAATCCGCCTAAAGCGCATTAATCCGGCCACTCTCCCCTGCCCCCTGATGGGCAATTCTCTAAATGTCCGGCAGTTTTAACCGGCGCATATTGTTATAAATAATCCATTATTACAAGCTGTTACGAAACAATAAGGTGCTGCGGCGGCGTTGTGTCGGCTATATTTAAGGCCTGGAGGAGCGAGCGGCGGACTATTAGGCCGGCCAGGCGGCAGGTGAAAATCTATACAGCTTAATATCTTGGAATAATTTACTATTTTTAATTTATGTCTTGAATGGCCTGAAAAAATTATTGATCAGCAGGGTGCATGGCACGTATTGTGCTATACTACCAGCAAACAGATTGTGAGTGGCTCATCAGGGGCGAAGAGATCTTGAAAATTATCTTACTTATATTAAGTAATGTAACAATTAAGGAGAAAACATATGAAAAAGCAATTAATGGCAGGATTGGCTGTTGGGTTATTTAGTCTAGGCGTTGCCGGCATAGCTTCGGCTACCAGTTTTACAGTAGGATTTAATACCGGGAGTGTTAATACCACCACCGCATTGACCGGGTACTCAACCGATGGAGCCATGATGGATGGCATGGGAGTTACAGCGTTTTTTGCAGGAGGAAGTTCTCAGACCTTATATTGGGCAGATTTATCGCCAACCAGCGGCGGTGTTTCCGGTCTTGGTTGGTCCTTGAGTGAAAGTGGAGACACCTATGGTGGTAATTGGAGTTTAACCAGCACCAGTGCTGCAATTTCTAAAATTGCTATTGATGCCGGCATCGGCAATACCGTCTTTGATACTCTTCACGTCCCCGATCCGGGTACACCCGGTTCAGCAAATGGTTATACTTTATACCTTACCAGCCCCAACATGTGGGATATCGCGGTAACCTATAGTAATGAAGTTGCCTTGACGGCATTTCTTCCGGTCGGTGATCTTTACAGGTCTTTGTCCATTGATTTTTTGAACAACATCAATTTTGGCCCCGGCCAAAGCCTTACTTTTGTGGCTGACACTGACAATCTTTCATTGGCCGGTGATCTTAAACCGGTCCCGGAACCAGCCACCATGCTGCTCTTCGGCACCGGTCTTGCCGGTCTTGCCGGTTTTGCCCGTCGCCGCGTCACTAAGAAGGCATAAGCAATACGCTTTTACAGTATTAATTAAAAAAAGGTTTTAACTCCCGGCCGGATTTTTCCAGCCGGGAGTTTTTTTTTAAAAACAGGTCAGGCAAAGTTTATTTTATTTGACGGTCGGGGAACAGAGGGGGTACCTTGTGTTTTACAATTATAATGAAGCTTTCTGTGATATCTTGGGATGAATTTTGGAAGCCAAGCAGTTGGGAGTTGGACAAAACTTTTATTCAGGCGAACCAGCTGAACTTATTATGCGACGATTATCAATGGTGAGTCATGCCGTATATTTTTAAAAAATATCTGCCGGTTCGAAGTATCGTCTTTGTAGCAGGCGAGGGCATAATTCTTTTTCTCGCCATTATTATTGCAACCTGTTTTTATGAGGGTGCAGAAGGCTTTCTGGCCAATGCTGATCTTTTTATCCTGCGAGCTTGTTTAGTTGTTGTTGCCTGTCAGGTATGTCTGTACTATTTCGATCTATACGACCTGGCTCGTAGCGTTACCGTGACTGATACCATTACCAGAGCGACGCAGGCCATTGGTTTCGCCTGTATCGCTCTGGCTCTGATCTATTATCTATTCCCGGTGACGATTATTGCGATGAAGGTGTTGCTGGTCGGCTATGGCATTGTTTGTCTGAGTATCGGGCTTTGGCGTTTTTTTTATGCCATCGTGCTGGCGAGAAAGATGTTTACCCAGGCCATCCTGATTATCGGGGATGGAGAGCTTGCTGAAAAAATTGCTCATGAAATTGAAGACCGAGAGGATTCCGGCTTTAAGATCGTGGCATACGCCGGCGAAAACAACCCTTTGTATAATCCAAGGAATGTTCCATGCTTGGCTGATTGGGTAGGGTTGTGTCGGGGTGTCAATGAGTTGGGAGTCGATAAGGTCGTTGTTGCTCTTGACGATAAACGTGGGAAAATGCCGGTTCGGGAGTTGCTGGAATGTCGGGTTTCAGGATTATCCGTTATTAAGGGAATTGAATTTTATGAAGAGTTGTCCGGGAAAATTATTGTGGAGAAGACCAATCCCTCCTGGCTTATCTTTTCCGCCGGCTTTAATAAAAATCGTTTGTTTCTAGTCGTAAAGCGGTTTGTTGATATTTTTGTATCGGTTACCGGCCTGCTGGTTGCCTTGCCTGTAATGTTGCTTACCGCCATTTGTATAAAACTTGATTCGCCGGGGCCGGTATTTTACTCTCAGGAGAGAGTGGGCGAAAACAATAAAAAATTCAAGGTGTTCAAGTTCCGTTCCATGAAGGTTGATGCCGAGTCGAATGGCGCGGTGTGGGCAAAAAAGGATGACGATCGGGTTACCAGGGTCGGGCAGTTTATCCGGAAGGCTCGGATCGACGAGACTCCCCAGATGTGGACCGTGTTGCGTGGGGACATGAGTTTTGTCGGCCCGCGGCCGGAACGGCCTGTTTTTGTCGAGCAGTTGGCCCAGAAGATCCCCTACTACGCCTTACGGCATACCGTTAAACCCGGGATTACCGGCTGGGCGCAGGTCTGGTATCCATACGGTGCGTCCGAAGAGGATGCCTTGCGGAAGCTGGAGTACGATCTTTATTATATTAAAAATATGACGGTCTGGATGGACCTGGTGATTATTTTGCAAACCATAAAGATTGTTTTGTTTCAAAAAGGGGCGCGATAATCGTTATTCGAATTGTTGCCGGGGATTAAAATTTATATGCGGTTACGAGAAGAAGAGAGGAAAGCCATTGTCACTTCCGTCTTGAGAATCGATCCTGCAGCGGAAATCTATCTTTTCGGCTCCCGGGTGGATGACAATAGAAAAGGTGGGGATATTGATGTGCTTATTCTCTCAGGCATTTTGAATTTTGTCGATAAACTTGCCATCAAGAAGAGTTTGTTCCGCACATTGGACGAGCAAAAGATTGATATTGTCATAGCCCGTGATAAACAAACCCCCTTTGTGGCTTTGGCACTTGAAAAAAGCATCAGGTTGCAATGAAAAATCTTAACAGGCTTTTGAAAAATGAGATAATAGATCTCGGCAAAGCTGGGATGGTATTGGAATACTCATATCAAAAATGTCGAAACGTCCATGTGTCGCCGGATTTGACCAACGAAGAACTGGAAAGTTATGAGGCTCTTGCGAGCCGTTTTGCCAGGTTGAGCGATATTATTATCCAGAAGGTGTTCCGGTCAATTGAGGCATTGGACTTAGAAGAAACCGGGTCGGTGCGAGATAGAATCAATCGCGCCGAGAAAAAAGGGCTCATTCCCAGCGCTGACATTTTTATTGAGATACGGACGCTTAGGAATGAAATAGCCCATGAGTATCAAAGCCAAACGATTTTCACAATATTTGAAAAGGTTCTTGCCTTGACACCGGAACTCATTAATAGCATTGACAGCATTTCTGCTTACGCCTCCAAATATATTAGCGAAGAGGATTGAATCAGCGTTGTCCGGTTAAGAAATTGCATCTTTAAGCAGTAGCCCCAAAGGGGCATGACATACCAGCCCAGGGCAACGCCCTGGGATAGGGACCGAAATATGAATTAGCCCTGAATGGGCGTGACATGGCATGGAGGCGACATTGGCGCAATCCCTATCTCAGATCCTTTTGCACCTTGTGTTCAGCACGAAGAATCGAGAGCAGTGGATAGTAACGGAGATGTCACGCCCTTGCAGGGCTGGACACCTCGTATCTCATACCCAGGGCGTTGCCCTGGGCTGTTTGTTTTGCCCTTTCAGGGCGAGTTTGAATGTATCTTCTCGACGTCAAATAAGTCCAACAGTCAGTTTCAAAAAGCATTTTGACGGTATACAAAAATCTAACCGGACAACACTGGGATTGAATTAAATATTGATTAATTATCTCACTATCGATGTTGAGGATTATTTCCAGGTGTCGGCCTTTGATGGGCTGATTCGCATTGAGGATTGGGATTCGTGCGAGTTGCGGGTTGAACGGAATACTCACAACATTCTGAAGATTCTTGCAGAGAAAGGGATTCGCGCTACATTTTTTATAGTCGGGTGGGTTGCAGAGCGGTTACCGGCACTCATTCGAGAGATTGATAAAGCGGGTCATGAAATCGGTTGCCACAGCTATCTCCACCGGCGGATTTACACCCTTACCCCCGACCAGTTTCAGCAAGACACCAGGAAAGCCAAGGATATCCTGGAAAATATCATTGGTAAAAAGGTGAGAGGATACCGGGCGCCGAGCTATTCAATTACTAAACAATCTCTTTGGGCGTTAGATATTCTGGAGAAACTGGGCTTTGAATACGATTCCAGCATTTTTCCTATCCGGCATGATTTCTACGGGATTCCTGATTCCCCCAGGTTTCCGTATAAACTTGTTGATCATGAGTTGCTGGAATATCCAATCTCAACCGCCGTGTTCGGCGGGGTGAAGTTGCCGGTTGCCGGGGGCGGCTATTTTCGGCTTTTCCCGTACTGGTTTACCAAGATGGCTTTGCAGCGGATCAATGAGCAGGAAGAAAAGCCGTTCATGTTTTACCTGCACCCTTGGGAGATCGATCCCGGCCAGCCCCGAATGCAGAAGGCAAGCCGGCTTTCCCGATTCAGACATTACAACAATCTCGATAAGACCGAGGAGCGTTTGCACCGTTTGCTCGGGGATTTTGCCTTTGGACCGATAACAGGCTGTACTTAAGGGAGTTCCCTTTCGATGCCGGCAGCCGATCAGGCGGAATTCAATGCGGCCTGACGTGTTCGTCTGATTAAGCATAGTTTTTGAAGTATTGTCCGGTTAAGAATTTGCATCTTTAAGCAGTAGCCCCAAAGGGGCATGACATACCAGCCCAGGGCAACGCCCTGGGAATAGGGACCACACAATATGAATTAGCCCTGAAAGGGCGAGACATGCCATGGAGACGACATTGGCGCAATCCCTATCGCAGATCCTTTTGCACCTTGTGTTTAGCACGAAGAATCGAGAGCAGTGGATAGTAACGGAGATACAACCCCGCTTGCATGCCTACCTTGCCGGAGCCTGCCACGCCATCGGCAGTCAAGCATACCGGATCGGCGGGACAAAGGATCATGTCCACATTGCGTGTGCGCTTCCGCGGACCCTGACGGTGAGCAGCTTACTTGAGGAGATAAAAAAATCGTCCTCGGCCTGGATGAAAGAACAGGGAGAAGAATATGCCAAGTTCAAATGGCAGGCCGGGTATGGGGTATTTTCACTCGGTCAGTCACAGTTGCCTGTTCTGCTCCGCTATATCGAAAACCAGAATGAGCACCACCGAACACGTACGTTCCAGGAAGAATTGCTGGAAATTCTCAAACGGTACGGGGTTGAATACGACGAGCGGTATCTATGGGACTGATGTCACGCCCTTTCAGGGCTAGATACCTCGTATCCCCTACCCAGGGCGTTGCCCTGGGCTGTTATGTTTTGCCCTTTCAGGGCTAGATACCTCGTATCCCCTACCCAGGGCGTTGCCCTGGGCTGTTTGTTTTGCCCTTTCAGGGCGAGTTTGAATGTATCTTCTCCACATCAAATGATTCCAACAGTCAGTTTCAAAAAAGCATTTTGATGGCATGCAAAAATCTAACCGGACAACACTGAGTTTTTGACACTATTCGATATGCCTCTCCATATTTTATATGCACTGCTTCCAGAATCGTCTTCTGATGCCTCCTGGCAGCGAG
>MGTA01000067.1:0-1241 GCA_001799225.1 Deltaproteobacteria bacterium RIFOXYD12_FULL_50_9 | reverse complement strand
GCCGATTTCTTTTCTGCATGAGGCTAAACGCTTTGTTCGTCCGGAAGACCGGATGGCCCATCTCTTAGGCCGGATTCTGCTGGCGAAAGCCTTGGAGCAGATGGGTTTCTCCAGAGCGTTGCTGGCAAGTCTGCAGCGCAACTCCCATAACCGGCCGTTTGTCCCTGCCCCGGTTGATTTCAGTATTTCTCACTCAGGTTCTCTTGTTGTCTGCGCTATTACTGCCGAGGGTCGGGTAGGTATTGATATCGAGGCGATCAAACCTATTGATTTTACCGATTTTTCTAAGGTGTTTTTATCGTTAGAATGGGATATAATAACTGCCGATCCCTCACCACTGGAGATGTTTTTTCGTTTCTGGACAAAACGGGAAAGTGTCCTTAAGGCCACAGGCTCAGGTCTTTCCGGAACATTGGAATACGTGGAAAGGTCATTTAACAGGGCCAGATCAGGCGACACCTTATGGCATATCCAGGATATTCCATCCTGGCAGGGTTACGCCTGTTCTGTTGCGACAGATTACCTTTGCGGCTCAGTTAAGCTGATTCATCTGGAAATCTGATTTTTTGTTAAAGTTTATAAGGGATGCGGAATTTGCAAATAAACCGTTTTTATTGTAGGGGCGCGGTCCTCGCTCCCAGGTTTTTTGGGCAGGAAGACCCTGCCCCTACCGGTATTTTAATTCTTGCTGAGTCCCTAAGCATAAGAAGAGAAGAATTGCATATGAATTTCAAACTGGATTTTAGTATCCTCTTATGACGTTAGCTAAGACTGATAGTGCCTCAGAGACAATCGGGCCGGGGGCAGCGCCTTTCTCTTCGGGAGGCAATTTGTCGCTCCTGTATAGCCGCTCTAGTAGTTATCCCCGCAATGCTACCATTCACGAATTTTTTGAGCAGGTGGCAAGGCGTCATCCTGACGATATCGCTCTGATCTTTGGCGAGATTCAGTGCACTTACTCTGAATTAAACCGACGGGCAGATCTGCTTGCCAATCAGCTTCGCACGGCAGGGGTTGGGAACGAAAGTGTCGTGGCCTTATGCGTAACCCGGTCCATTGAGGCCATTGTCGGCATCCTGGCCATTTTAAAGGCCGGGGGGGGGTATTTACCCCTTGATCCGTCCTGGCCTGCAGCTCGGCTGCAATTTGTGCTTGCGGATTCCGGCGCCATAGCCATGGTTGCCAAGCAGGAATATGCCGGCATATTCCCTGGCGTTTTTGCCGGCCCGGTTTTTTACTTT
>MGTA01000066.1:7266-15299 GCA_001799225.1 Deltaproteobacteria bacterium RIFOXYD12_FULL_50_9 | reverse complement strand
TTCGCCATCAGGAAGTGGAGATAGACAACCCTGATTATGTCAGAAGGTTTGTCGGCGATGCTGATAATATTGTCAGGCAGTCGATTTCGGCCAAGAATGATCTGTTTTCTCTGGCCGCGCGCTACAGACCTCTGCAAAAAATCACCATTCTTGCAGACTATGAATTCGTTCACCATGAAAGGGAAAATATTGCTGAGTGGCGCCTGCTGCCGGAATCAACCAAGAGTAACACCCTGAAATTATCAGCCTCTTTCCGGCCGGTTAACACCCTGAAAATTAAGGTCGGCACTGATTATCGTTTTGTCAATGATCCCGGGTCGAACATTGAGCCCGACTACTCAAACAAGACACAGTTCACCACTACCTATCTGCCGACAACCTGGTTAACGGCCTTTTTGGATTACCGGCGGGCCAAAACTGTCAGAGACAATACGGCATTCCTCAACAGCGAACCTGATATCACGGTAAATAGCGGCAGAAGGGAGACCAAAAACGACAAGTTTTTTAGCAGTCTCTCCTTTTTGTTCTCTCCTGAAAGCATACTGACTGCCAGCTTCGCCCATTTCCGTGGCGAGGTCGAACAGAATCTCGCCTATGGGAAGTGGAACAGTGCCGGGACAGGAGATATGCCCTACCTTGACCAGGAGGTAATTTATGTTGATCGGGCGGACTCATATGCTTTGAGCCTGAATTTTAGTCCATGGGGATGGATGGACGTGCTGACCAGTGTCAGCTATACAGAATCAGACGGCGAATTCCAGGCCGGGATTTCTACTGCACAAACACCTGTTCCCCTCGACTCTTTCTCAACCTTGCAGGTTGCTGAGACGGTCTACGCAGTTGAGATCAGTAAAACATTTCCCAGCAAGTTTGTTGTAGGACTCAGATTCCTTTCGATTCTTTTTGACGATAAGAATGACGACACTCAGGACAGCCGTATTTATATCTCAACTTGCACTCTAAAGAGGCATTTCTGATTTTGAAGAGAGCAAAGCACATAACATTTTTCAGCCTGCTGCTGTCTCTTGCCTGCCTGTGTTGTTTGCCGACGGTAGCATCAGCAGGGGAAACAGTGATCGGGGTTGTCATGACCGGCAATACCCCCTATTACACTGTCATGCATGATGCCTTCAGCAAAACGCTCAACAGTATGCTGCCGGCCGGGAAAAAAGTCAGAAGTATCATCCAGAAGCCTTTCCCTGATCCCATTGCCTTAAGCAATGCCGCGCGAAAACTTATTGCCGCTGACGTTGATCTTATCGTCACTTACGGCTCACCCGCTACCCTGGCTGTTATCAATGAAGATAGCGGAATTCCGATTATTTATGCCGGGGTCTACGATCCGGAGGCCATTCATGCCAAAGGCCCTGAGATTACCGGTTGCGGATATAAGGTGCATCTTTCAAGCCTTTTCAGGCATCTGCGCACGCTAAAACCAATTGCTACTCTTAGCGTTGTCTACAGCACCTTAGAGGAGGACTCTGTTAGACAGGTTAATGAGTTGCGTGCTCTGACAAAGGAACAGGGCGTAGGGCTGACCCAGATCAATGTTAAAAGTATCCGCGATATTAAAAATATTGATCCCAAGGTTGGCGGCGATGCGCTGTTCGTCACCGGCAGCGCCATTGTAAATTCCTGGATTGATGAAGTGATGGCGGTTTTTAAGGGAAACAGGCCGACTGTAGTTAGTATCTTCCCTGATCTGGCGGAAGTCGGTTTCATCATAACTCTCTTTCAGAGCCC
Source organism: Deltaproteobacteria bacterium RIFOXYD12_FULL_50_9 (assembly GCA_001799225.1). Taxonomy (GTDB): domain Bacteria; phylum Desulfobacterota; class Desulfobulbia; order Desulfobulbales; family CALZHT01; genus XYD12-FULL-50-9. The sequence continues at coordinate 13,556 of MGTA01000066.1, read as the reverse complement.
TGAGGAACAGGGCGAGAAAGCAGCGGCAATGGTTGTCAGAGTACTGCAGGGTGAGCAACCCAAGAATATAAAACCTGAGCTGCTGAAAAATACTGAACTTGTCTTTAATCTTAAAGAGGCCCGGAGTATGGGAGATATTAATCCGATCAACCTCATTGCCGAAGCCACCAGGGTTATAAAATGATGCCGGAGTCAATGCGAGTATTCCTCGCCGCCTGCAGGCATATATTATGTATCCTCATGTTTGTTCTGGTTGTTATCGGGCCTTCCGCCTCTGCTTTCGACAATAGTGGAGAAGGATTGTTGATAGGTGTAGAACCGGAACATAATATTTTTGAGCAGATTGAGCGTTACCGCATCCTGGCTGAATATCTTTCCAAAGAGCTTGGCATAAATGTCAGGTTGACGGTGATGAGCCGTTACGGGGAGCTGTTGAAACGGTTTAAATCCCGGCGGCTCGACGGAGCTTTTTTAAGTTCCTATACTGCTGCCATGGCTTTCAAACAGTTAAATCTTGAGCCTGTCGCTATGGCAGTAAATCTTAAGGACAATGCCTTTAGTCAGGGCTATCTCTTTACAAGAAAAGATAGTGGAATTACAGCGGCAAAGGAGATGCAAGGGAAGAGTATTGTCTTTGTAGATCCGGCGACTACGGAAGGATACCTTTTCCCTCTAGTTTGGCTGCGCCAAAATGGAGTCAAGGATAAGGAGAGATATTTCAGCCGGTTCTCTTTTTCCGGCAGCCATGCTTCGGCGATTTTTGCGGTCTTGGATGGCAAAGCTGATATCGGCTGTGCCAAGAGCACGGTTTATAACCGGCAGATTACTAAAGACCCCACCATAGGCGCGGAATTGAGAATTATTGCGGAATCTGCCGCGGTTCCTGAGACAACCCTTTGTCTGAAAAAGGATATCCCCGGCGAAGTGAAACAAAAACTGCTTGCCATTCTGGAAAAAATGACCAGCACGGAGCGCGGCAGGAGTGTGTTGCACAACATCGAACTGCTTCGGTTTGTTAAGGCTGGTGATTCTGATTTTGATGGCATCGCCAAGATGATCGAGATCGTAGAGAAACCGTGAAGGACCACGATCAATACCGATGAAGAAGAAAATTCTCCTCTTGTTCCTGACGTTATTTCTGTTGTTCCTTGCAGGTGTCTTTATCACCCTGCGGGTGGTATATCTGTCAGCTGCCAATTTTGACTCATTGCTGGCCTTGCACAAGGTAGAAATCATCCGGCAGGAGTTGATAATCAATGTGCAGACTGTTCAGGCAAATCTTTTTACGACCGGCACCTTGTTTGGCAAGGAGATGGATGACATCGTTGATAATGTTCTGAAACTTCGGGTTGCAGCGCAGAATTGCGGAAGTTGTCATCACCGCCCTCTGGTCGCCAAAGATATTAACGAACTACAGGATATGACAAATCAGTACAGCGAGGCGCTCAGTTATTTTATCACTTCAACAGCCGATCAGCAAAGAGTTGAAAGGCTGCAGGCGATTGCCGCTGATATTGGTGATACAATCATTTCCAAAGCCCAACAGATGGCTTTTACGGCGAATGAGAATTTGCGTAAGCGCTCTTTGGAGGCTGCGGAGAAAGTCAACAGGACAAAAAAAATCCTGGCGTTGACAATACTTTTTGCATTTTTCCTCTCCTTAATCATTGCTGTGTATCTCATCAGAAATATTACTAAACCTATTTTCGAACTCATCCAGGCAACCAGAAGGATTCGAGCTGGTGAACTGGGGTACATCTCTAAGTATCGCGGCCATGATGAATTCCGCGAACTGATCGGTTCCTTTAACGATATGAGCAGTAGTCTCAAGAAGAATAATGAGGAGATACTTGCCCATCTTGTCCGCAATCAGACAATTTTGCAGGCCTCGACAGATGGATTTGTGCTTTTTGATGCAACTGGGCGTATTTTCGACAGTAATCCGGCTCTCTGCAGAATGGTTGGATATAGCAAAGAGGAACTACTGACCAAGAAAATTACTGATATTGAGGTGTTTGAAGCGGAATTCGACAAGGATGACATCTGGAAACGGATAAAGAGTGCCGGATCCATGATTATTCAGATGGAACAGAAAGCCAAAAACGGGATAATGACCACTGTAGAGATCAGCGTAACCTACACAGAGATCGAAGGGCTGGGAAACTATTTCTGTTTTGTCAGGGATATCTCCGAACGTAAAAAGATTGAACAGGAGCTGTTAAAAATCCAGAAGCTTGAATCAATAGGTGTGTTGGCCGGAGGGGTGGCCCATGATTTTAACAACCTGCTGACCGGGATCGTCGGTTATATCGATCTTGCAATGATGCAGCTTGATCCGAATGAAAAGATTTATAGTCGCCTTACAAATGCTAAAAAAGCCTCTTTGCGGGCCCAGAATTTGACCAAGCAGCTCCTTACCTTCTCAAGGGGAGGGGAGCCGATTAAGGAGTCTGTGGCTGTTGCCGGATTAATTGAAGAGTCGACCTGCTTTGTCTTAAGTGGCTCCAATGTCAAATGCGTCTATGAGTCGGCGGATGGGTTGTTCACGATTGAAGCCGATAAAGGTCAGATCAGCCAGGTTTTGCAGAACATTACAATTAATGCAAAGCAGGCCATGCCGGAGGGTGGCACCCTGACGATCAAGGCGGAGAATATCATTGTGGCCGATAACGACCCGCTCCCTTTGCGGCAAGGGAGATATGTTAAAATTACCCTGATCGATCAAGGTCCCGGCATTGAGGAAAAGAATCTCGCCAAAATTTTTGACCCGTATTTTACCACTAAGGCGACTGGAAACGGCTTGGGACTGGCAATCTGTCACTCTATTATTCTTAAACATCATGGTCATCTTGTTGTCGAATCAACCGTTGGTGTCGGTTCTTCCTTTACAATCTATCTGCCGGCTCTGGTAAGAGAAGATAAGGAGGAAGATTTCTCCCCGGAGATTCATTTTATGACAGGTGGCGGCAACAGAGTACTGGTTATGGATGATGAGGAGCATATCAGAGAGGTTTTGGATGCCATGCTCAGCTATCTGGGGTATGAGAGCGGTTTTGCCAGTGACGGAGCAGAGGCTGTCGAGATGTATGAAAAAGCGATCAGGGCCGGCACTCCCTATTGTGCGGTGATTATGGATTTAACTATTCCCGGTGGGATGGGAGGGAAAGAGGCGATTACCAAACTGCTTGAAATCGACCCGTCTGTCAAAGCCATTGTTTCGAGTGGATATTCTAATGATCCGGTCATGGCTGAATACCGGCAGTATGGTTTCAGCGGGGTAGTTTCCAAACCGTTTGACACGGAACAGTTGAGCCGGATCTTGTACGAGATGCTGCATAATTCCCTGTAGGGGCACCTCTTGCGGGTGCCCTGGGCAAAAAAAAGGGCACCCGCCAGGGGTGCCCCTACAAAACCATAGGCGGGTTCAAATAGTAAGTCGTTACTCCTTGGCCGCTTCCTGAATGATTTTTTCAGCCATGTGGTTGGGCAGTTCTTCATAATGGGAGAAACCGACGGTAAAGGTGCCGCGACCGCCGGTGATTGAGGTGAGGTCCGGGGCATAGTGGAGGATCTCTGACATCGGCACCTGGGCTGTGATTACCTCGTTTTTCGGTTCGGAATCCATGCCCATGACCTTGCCGCGCCGACCGTTAAGGTCGCCGATTACATCTCCGACACAGTCTTTAGGTATCCGGATAGTCAGGTTCATGATCGGTTCGAGCAGGACCGGCTGAGATTCCATTACCCCTTTCTTGAAGGCCAGCGATCCGGAGATCTTGAAGGCCATTTCCGAAGAGTCAACATCGTGGTACGAGCCGTCTACCAATGAGACCTTGAAGTCAACGGTCGGATATCCGGCGAGCGGGCCATTCGTCATAGCCTCGATAATGCCTTTTTCAACTGCCGGAATGTACTGGCGGGGGATGGCGCCGCCGACGATTTTATCCTCGAAGACAAAACCGCCGCCGCGCGGCATGGGCTCTATCTCGACCCAGGAGTCGGCGAACTGACCACGGCCACCCGACTGTTTTTTGTGTTTGCCCTGGACCCGGGCCTTGCCCTTGATGGTCTCCATATAAGGAACCTTGGGTGACCGCAGGCTCATCTCGACGCCGAATTTGCGTTTGATCTTTTCGCTGATCACCTCAAGGTGGACCTGGCCGACCCCTGAAAGCAGAATCTCTCTGGTCTGGGGCTCTCTGGACAGCCTTAAGGTTGGATCTTCTTCCAGCATTTTGGTGATTGAGGAAAAGAGCTTGTCCTCCTCATCCTTCTTGGTGGTACTGACCGCAAAAGACATCACCGGATTGATGGGGAGAGGCAGTTCGAAGAGAATCGGAGCCTCTTTGGCGCAGAGTGTATCGCCGGTAACGGTCTCCTTGAGCTTGCTGACCGCGCCGATCATGCCGGGAAAAAGTTCTTGGGTGGGTTTGTTGCCTTTCCCCTCCAGAATCAGGACCTGACCGAATTTTTCCATGACGTCTTTGCCGGGATTATAAAAGGTGTCAGAGGTAAGGGTGCCTGAAATAACCTTGAAGATGGTCAGTCGGCCGGCATAGGGGTCGGCCATTGTTTTAAAGACCAGGGCTGAGAATGGTTCACCGGCCAGGGGTCTTCTTTCGATCTGTTTCTTGGTTTTTGGGTCTGTGCCGAGTCGGGCTGGACGGTCTGCCGGGCAAGGCATCAGGTCGTTGATCGTGTTGAGCAGGACCTCGGTGCCGAGATTTTCAAAGGCAGAGCCGATACAGACCGGATGGATGAGCCCGGCCTTTGTGCCCTTGGCCAGACCAATCCTGAGGTCTTCATCTCCGAGTTCTCCCTCCTCCAGAAATTTTTCAATCAGTTGGTCGTCAGTCTCGGCGACCGTTTCCATCAAGGTCTCCCGGCCGGCGGCAACGGCGTCTGCGAGATCGGCTGGAACATCGGCCTCCTTGATCTTGCCGCTTTTATCAAACAGGAGGGCCTTGTTGCGGATGATGTCAACTACGCCCTTGAAGCCGGCTTCGGCGCCTATCGGCAAATAGAGGACTACAGGTTTGAAGGGCAGAGACTTTTTGATTTCGGCTAAAACAGTGTCAAAGTCTGCCCGGTCTCTGTCCATCTTGTTGATGAAGAGGATGGTCGGCAGGTGCTGGTCGGCCACGAAGCCGGCGATTTTTTCTGTCTGGAACTTGATGCCCATATTCGCCTCAACCACGAAGATAGCGCACTCAGCGATTTTGGCCGTGAAGATGGTGTCGTTGATAAAGTTGTCGTCACCAGGGGTATCGATGAGAAATACAGAGTGTTTTTTCCAGGTAAACTGGTTGAAGGCAGAGGAGATGGAGACCTTTCTTTTGAGTTCTTCGGGCTCGAAATCCATGCTGGAGCTGCCGTCATCCACTTTACCAAGACGGGTGGTTTTTCCGGCAGTAAATAACAGAGCCTCTGCCAGGGAAGTTTTGCCGCATTTGCCGTGACCGAATAATGCTACATTCCGAACCGTTGCTGTGTCTTGCATGAACCCCTCCGTTCTATAGTCGATATTTTGAAGCAGTAAAAAAACTGTTGGATCCCCCTGCGAAAAATCTGGTATGGTGCTGATTGTCTCTATTCCGGCCGACTATTGGCGGCTAAATTTTATCTTCTTTTGACGGGCAGCGCTTTAAGGCAACAAAGGATCGTATAGTATTCGGAAAATTACGGCAAAGTCAAGCAACTATTTTAGCAAAACACCTTACAGGTCTCATGAAGAAACCAGCTGAAGATACAGGAAAAATAGCCAGGTCGGCCGGCACGGTCAGCGCCGCCGTCATGTGCAGCCGCGTGCTTGGTCTTATCCGCGAACAGGTGTTTGCCGGTCTGTTCGGCGCCGGTTTTGCCTACGACTCTTTCGTGGTCGCTTTTCGCATCCCCAATCTGTTGCGGGACCTGTTCGCCGAAGGCGCGCTCAGCACTGCCTTTGTAACGGTTTTTTCCGACTACGACGCCAATAGAGGCAAGGAGGCTACCTGGCGTCTGGCCAGCAATGTCTTGACTGTCATGGCCGTGCTGCTCAGTCTGGTCACCCTGATCGGCATGTGGCAGGCTGAGTCCCTGATTCTGCTCCTTGCCCCCCATTTTGTCGGGATTGCCAATAAGGTCGAGCTGACCAGGCAGCTGACCGTAATCATGTTCCCATTTCTCGTGTTTATTTCTGTCGCGGCTGTGGTCATGGGGATTCTGAACACCAAGGGGCGGTTTTTTGTGCCGGCCATGGCCTCAACATTTTTCAACCTGGGCTCGATTATCGGCGGGGTCGGGTTTGCCCT
>MGTA01000066.1:3594-7199 GCA_001799225.1 Deltaproteobacteria bacterium RIFOXYD12_FULL_50_9 | reverse complement strand
TTCGATCTACGTGAACCTGGCCTGCTGCGGGTGTTGAAACTGATGGTGCCGGCCATCATCGGCCTCTCTGCCACCCAGATCAATATCTTTGTCAATACCAACTTTGCTTCATCTCTGGTTGAGGGCAGCGTCTCCTGGCTCAACTATGCCTTCCGGCTCGTTCAGTTCCCGATCGGGGTTTTCGGGGTTGCCGTCTCCATCGCCACCCTGCCGGTTATTGCCCGTTATGCGGCAATCAAAGACATTGCCCGGCTGAAAGAGACCTATGCCTCATCCCTGATTTTAGCCTTCAGCCTGACGATTCCGGCCACGGTCGGTCTCTGTCTGCTGGCCGAACCGATTATTCGCCTGATTTTTGAGCACGGCGCTTTTACCGCTTTTGACACAACTCGTACCGCCGAGGCCCTGAGCTATTACTCCGTCGGCCTGTTTGCTTACGCCGCAGTCAAGATTACAGTGCCGGTTTTTTATGCTTTGAATGACACCCGTTATCCGGTGATGGGCAGTTTTCTGGCAGTCGGCGCCAATATCTTGATCATCCTGTTGACCATCGGCAGCTTTGGCCATCGGGCCATTGCCCTGTCAACCTCCTGTGCCATGATCATCAATTTCATCTTTCTGAGTGCTATCCTCTACCGTCGGGTCCAGGGCTATTCGCTTAAATATATGTTTGGCGGTGTCTTGAAGATCGTGGTCGCCTCCCTGGCCATGGCCGGGGTTTTGTTTCTCCTCAGCCAAGGCCCGGCCGGCCTCTGGGGCCACGGACTCTGGCGGGAGAGTTTGGCGCTTCTGGTCTCGATCACTCTCGCGGTTGCGGTGTACGGCGGCGTGCTCCATGTCCTGAAATTCCAGGAGATGGCCCTGATCACCGGTAAGATCAGGGAGAGGCTGAAGCGGAAGTAGGTGATTGGCCTGTTTGGTTTATGATTCCAGCATTCCAGGCACGGCAACAATGCAATTTGACAGTAGGGGCGGGGTCTTCCCGCCCGGTTTTTTTGGCAAAGGGCTGACGACTAGGTATGTTTAGGTCCGACACCGCCGAGGGCGGGAGGACCCCGCCCCTACAATTGACGCACGGTTGATGCAATATGTAGCCAAATGGGGGGCGTAGGGGCGGGGTCTTCCCGCCCTGTTTTTTTGGTAAAGGGCTGGCGACCAGGTATGTTTAGGTCCGACACCCCGAGGGCGGGAGGACCCCGCCCCTACAATTGAATAATTAGTTGTATGTGCTGCAATTTTGTGTAATTATCGCAAAGTTAACCTTGATTAAGGAAGTCGCCGATGGCTAGAAAATACTAACGACATTGAAATAATTCATAATATGTTTTTTTGGGGGTGATAACTTGAAAAAGATCGGATTTCTCTTGTTGGTTATCGCTTTGCTGGTTTTCGGAGGCTTTGTTGTTGACGCAAAGACTGACAACACCCGTTCGCTTAAGCTCGTCGTCCAGGAGAACGGCGGCAAGTCCACCTCCTTTACGCTCTATGATAAGATAACTGCTGTGATTATCGGTGTTGACCGCTACCAGACCCTGCCTGCCAAGAATTATCTGAAATACGCCGTGAGCGATGCCAAGGGTGTCGAGGAGGTGCTACGCGAACGGTATCCGATCAGCAAGATTATTACGCTCTATAACGAACAGGCCACCCGTGACAATATAATGAAGGTTCTGCAAGGTGATCTCTCAGGCGTTGGCCCTGATGACGCGGTGCTGGTCTATTATGCGGGTCACGGTATTACGCGGACAACGCAGCAGAAGAAGCTCGGCTATTTTATCCCATATGATGGTTCGCTTGAGATGACCGAGATGCACAAGAACATCTCGATGCAACAGATCAGTTCGGACATCAGTCCGCTGGTTCCAGCAAAACACATGTTGTTTGTGATGGATGCCTGCTTCGGTGGGCTCCTGCTCTCCACCCGCGGCATCGGGGTTGAACCATCTCATAAGACCGCCTACCTCGAAGAGATAACCCGCGAGCAGGTGCGGCAGATAATCACTGCCGGCGGCGAGGGTGAGGAGGTCCTGGATGAGGGCGGGCTGTATGGGCATTCTGTCTTCACCGGACGGTTTATCGAAGCGCTGAAAAACAATAAGGAGTTTATTACGGCCCAGGAACTTGGGATGGAGCTTGAGCAGAAGGTTTATGGCGATGCCAGAGCCAAGGGCCACAAGCAGAGACCGCAGGTTGGCAAGATATACGGCACCGGTGACTTTGTTTTCGTGCCGGATGTGGAGAAGGTAAGCAAACAGGCGGAAGACGAGGCCGGAAAGATAGAGGCGGAGATCAAGGCCTTGGAGAATTTGAAGATTGAGGCCGGAAGGAGACAGGATGAGGCAAAACTCCGTGAAATAGAGCGCGATCGGCTGGTTAAGGAGGCGGAATTGAAGCAGGCCCGCCTGCGGGAGGAGGCCGCCAGGAAAGATGCTGAACTGCAGAAGCTGAGGGAGGCCGAGGCCTTGAGGAGCGCTGAGGGCCAGAAACAGCAGGAGAAGGAAAAAATCGAGCGGCTGGCCTATCTTAAGCAGCAGAGCAAGAAGATGAAGGCCGAGCTGGGCAGTCCGTCTGCCGCCCTGGGGTTGGATCAGGCCCAGGCTGAGATCAAGAGGCTCAACGGGTTGATCGCCAAAATCAATGGGGATTTTAATGGCGAGATGGAGAAACAGCGGGCTTCGATCAGGGGGTATTATCAGGGGAAGATAGATAAGGTTGAGGCTCAGCCTTCGAGGGATATGATGTTCGAGACTGAGGCAGACTATAACACAAGAATTTCACAGGCCAAACAGGAGGCCGATATCTTAAAGTCCGAGCTTGCTAAGCAGGCAAGCGAGATTGAGGCAAAGGTAAAAGCCGATTTGGCTGGCCAGTTGCAGGCGCTTGAGGATCAGAAGGCCGCGATATTGAAGCAGGAGTTTCAGCTTGGTCCGAAAGATATAATTTGGAAGTTTGAGAAGTACGATCCGGAATCAGAGATATTCAGAATCTCAATAACGATGTTTAACGAGGTGTTTATTGTCTGGGTGCCAGTGCCGAAAAAAAAGGCAAAGGAATACTATCAGAATCCCGATCTTTTGATTGCCCAGGGGGCGGTCTCATTCACCGATGATGGTGGAATCTCTCTTGCCATGTTGGCCTTGCAGGGTCCGGCAGGTGATCGGTATCAGGCCGGAATTGCTGGTGCTGGGGAAGTCTATGTTGCAGGCCTTTTTTGGCAGAAGAAGGATGACGGAATAGAGCGTAATTGGAATAAAGCGATATCATATTGTCAGTCTCTTGCACTCGGTGGATCTAAGGACTGGAGATTACCAAGCAAAGATGAGCTGTCGTCTTTGGTGGATAAAAAATATACACCGACCATAGATCCTGTATTTACTGATACAAAGACGTCCTATTACTGGTCGTCTACTTCAGGCGCGGGCAGCACCGACTACGCGTGGTACGTGTCCTTCGGCAATGGCTACGTCAGCAGCAGCGATAATACATACGACTACTATGTGCGTTGTGTGCGCGGCGGACAGTGAATTGAAGATTTGGTCATTTGGCAATTTGATTATTTTTGATTCGGGATTTCGGGATGGGCCACCCTGCACTTGACTGGGCGG
>MGTA01000066.1:160-3586 GCA_001799225.1 Deltaproteobacteria bacterium RIFOXYD12_FULL_50_9 | reverse complement strand
GGGGGCGGGAGGACCCCGCCCCTACGAAACCCGATGGACTATTGTTCCAAAAAGCGACTAATGGGGGCATTCGCCCTTTGGTTACTGATCCGTGGTCAACGCATCCAAATTGTTTAGCCATCTGGTGCCCATGAAATACAACCCGGATATCCATAAACGTCGTTCCATCCGTTTGAAGGAATATAAATATTCCAACAACGGCGCCTACTTTGTCACAGTCTGTGTCCAAAACCGCGAATCTTTGTTCGGGGATATCATTAACAATGAAATGGTATTGAACGCCGCCGGACACCTGGTGGAATTATCCCTTGGCGGGATCCCAAACAATTTCCCGGGCATTACAATTGATCAATACGTGATTATGCCCAATCATTGCCACGCGATCATTTGCATCAACCTAGCATCAACCACCACGGATGCAGATCCCGTAAGGGCGGGGTCCTCCCGCCCTGTATTTTTCCGCCCTGTTTCTGCTTGCCCAGATGTTGTTGATACTGATTTTTCTTTACCGAAAAATCAGGGCGGGAGGACCCCGCCCCTACGACGTCAGCCAACACTTGGCCAGATCATCGGTCATTTCAAATATCAATCCACCAAAAATATCAACCAGCTACACGGTAATGCCGTAATTTCTATCTGGCAGCGGAACTATTATGAAAGGGTTATCCGTGATGAGAACGAATTGGCCCGCGCTCGAGAATATATCATCAATAATCCATTGCAATGGAACATGGATAAGGAAAACCCAATAAATGCACGAAAAATAGGATAAATGGCTGGCCCGTTAAATACAACCAATGTGGGACCGTAGGGGCGGGTCCTCCCGCCCTCTGTTTTTCCCCCACGATTTTCATAATTTATCTATTTGCTAAGTTTTATCTTCCTGATACAATAATTCATGGAAAAGCGAAAACCCCATTATGATCTGGCCATGGTCAGATCACTGGCCCTTGATGCATCTCGTGATCCCTTTACCGCGACCGCGAAACAGGGGGGCGCCGAGATGGGATTATCGCCCAAAGAAATGCGGAAGGTAGTGGCGGACCTGAAACCAGGAAATTTTTATAAGTCCATGACCACGCATGCCAACCATGCCGTATGGCAGGATGTTTACCGGCCGGAGACTTTGTTTGGCCAGGCATATGTCAAGGTGACGGTCTATACGGAGATTGGACTGCTGGTCGTATCGTTTAAGAGGTTATGAGCTATGAGTGAAACCCTGATTTGTCCAGGTTGCGGTTGTGCAATGCGACGGGAATCTCGCGACAAGTCTTACTCTTATAAGGGAGAGGTGATGATGGTTCCCGGGGTAGACGGCTGGCACTGTCCTGAGTGTGGTGAGATAGTATTTGCCTCGCCGGAAGAGGGGGCGCTTTATGATGCTGCTATCCGTGAGCATATTGTCAAGGTCAACCGTCGCCTTTTTCCTGACCTACGCACAATACGCAAAAAACTGCATCTTACCCAGGCCGAGGCCGGGCGGTTATTTGGTGGAGGGGTGACCGCTTTTTCCCGTTATGAATCCGGCAAAACCGAGCCGCCTGTGGCTTTGGTCAAACTTTTCAAGGTGCTTGATCGCCATCCTGAATTGTTGGTCGAGGTGAAGTGAAATTACTCTTTTGCAAACTCTTAGCTCCTACGAATTTTCCATTGACAACCGGACCGTGATTTGTGTACAAAAAATATGTACCATTGTCGAAAAGGAGGCAGCGATGCAGGAAGTTAATGTCAAGGAGGCACGCAGTAATTTCAGCCGGTTGCTTGAGATGGTACAAGACGGGCAGGAGATTGCCGTGACCAGGCATGGGAAAAAAGTTGCCCGTCTAGTGCCGACTGAAGATCAGGGTGGTGCTTTGCCAAGTCTGAAGAAGTTCCGCAATTCACTAACAATATCCGGCGAGATGCTCAGTAATGTGGTGCTCAACAACAGAGAGAGTGAGCGGTATTAGTACCTGAGAAAAAATATTCTGCTCGATTTTACCCTGTTGGGGGTACTGAAAAGAGTGGTAGAATATTTTTTCGTAAAGGTACTTATCCCGTTTATCGGGGCTAGGCATGATATACATCGACACCAGTATCCTTGCCGCCTATTATTGCCTTGAGCCTCTGAGCGATATTGTTGAGGCGAAACTTATGGAGGTGCGGAATCCGGCAATCAGTCTATTGACCGAGATTGAGCTGGCCTCTGCTATCTCAAGAAAAATCAGAGAAGGAAATCTCAGCCGGGAGGCAGGGAACAGAATAATTAACCAGTTTCAGGCACATATCGCCCATCATCTATTTCGATTGCTGCCCATAGAACACGAGCACTACCAGCAGGCCAAGGCCTGGATCGCCCAATTCAATACCCCTCTGCGAACTCTTGACGCGCTCCATCTGGCTCTTGCCGCCACCGAAAACGCCACACTGCTTACCAGTGATGGCAAGTTGGCCCAGGCAGCGATTTTTTTTGGCGTGGATGTCTCGGTACTTTCCACGTCTTAAACGCAAGGCTGTTTAGCTGTCATCCGTCGCAGGAGGTCAATCTGGCTCAGCAGTGCCGGTACTGCCGAATCAACCCTGAGGATGCGCGGCCCCATGCTGAACAGGATAAGGCCCTGGGCTTTAAATTTTTCCACCTCGAAATCTACCCAGCCGCCTTCCGGGCCGATGGCGAGCAGGGCGCGTTGATCAGCTGGCCGGGGTGCGGCATCAAACAGGTAGCGGTTACCTTCCGGGTGGGCGATGAGTCGGACCGGATAGTCGTTGATGATGACCGGCAGCAGGTCTTCGCTGAAGGGCCGGAAACGTTCGTGGATGGAGATCTCCGGCAGCCGGGTGTCCATGCCCTGTTCGAGGCCGTGGATGAGGTGTTCTTTGAAGTCGGACTGCTTGACCATTGTGGCGCTGAAGAAGCTCTTTTCTACTCGGTTGGCGTTGATCAAAAAGATGCGGCCGACCCCGAGCGCCGCTGCCTGGGCCAGGACGCGCTTGAGCATGATCGGCCGGGGCAGGGCCAGGATCAGGTCGGTTAAGGGCTTTGGCGGCACCGGGCCGTCAGCCGTGATTTCCAGTACAACCTCCTGGCCGGAGACGGTCAGGACCCGGCCGCTGCCGGTTGGGCCGTTGATAATGCCGATCCTGACCGTGTCGCCGGCCCGGCTCTTTAAAATAGTGCTGATATGCTGGCTCCGGCGGTCGCGCAGGGTAACCAGGTTATTGTTGATTTCGTTGGGAAAAAGCAGGATCAGATTCATGGTGTCATAAGCGTATGATTGTTCTTTATAATATTATCCAGATTGTCCTGCTGATCATAGCCGGTCCGTTTCTATTAGTCAAAGTTCTCCTGACCGCGAAGTATCGGGGCCGGATATTGCAACGGCTGGGGATTGGTCTTAAGGCCCTTGATGAAAGTGTCGGAGTCCACGAAGGCCGGCGGTCTCCCCG
>MGTA01000066.1:0-80 GCA_001799225.1 Deltaproteobacteria bacterium RIFOXYD12_FULL_50_9 | reverse complement strand
AGGCGGTGATCCTGTTTTCCGCTACCACTCGGACAGGGGAAGCCCTGGCTTTAACAACTCTGGCCGGGGTAGTCGACCAT
>MGTA01000065.1:18177-21285 GCA_001799225.1 Deltaproteobacteria bacterium RIFOXYD12_FULL_50_9 | reverse complement strand
CATGGTGCCGAAGTTTCGGTTGGCTATGACATTTACCCAGGGCGCCGGGGTGTTGGTATCGGGACCAAGATAGATTGCGTATTCACGCCCGTCCTGAGTAAAGCCGCCGAGACTGTTGAAGTAGTTCAGCTCCATGAAGGGGAGCGGGGCCGTGGGCTCCCTAGGCGCCCTTTTCCGAGAGAGCATTTCCAACAGTTCGGGAGCCTCCACCGGAACACCCAACTGCTGCGGCAGCGTGCCGCGGGCCGCCACCAACATGACACTGGCACCAGCCTTGAGGAGCTTCAAATCATCCTCCGGAATCTGCGCCGCGCTCTTCAGGAAGATCGCGCCGGCCCGCTCAGTTGCGGTATAAAATTGATGGTAATGGATCAGCTGTTCAAGTCTTTCCTGGAGCGGCCGCTCATACCCCCCGGCCTCCTCGTTGAGGATTACCAGGTCGGTTGACAATCCATGCATCCACCAATAGGTGTGAGCTTGAAGTATCTGACGAACCAGACTGATATCCCGCACCTCGCCGATGGTGATCAAAACCATCGGCAGGTCGCCCGAGATTCCGTACGACCACAATCCTGCTTGTCCCTTGCGGTTCTCCTCCAGACGTTCGACAGAGGCGCGCAAGAGGCGATTGGGAAAGAGCAGATTGCTTGCCAGTTGCTGAAACCGCCGCGCTTCGTCAGGCTGGATGTGCAGCACCTGCAATTGCTGCTGGGCCGAGCGCCAGGCGAAATCCATCGCCCGCTCAGTCGCATGAGGGTCGCTGTACTTATCCATCTGCAACAAAACCTGCTCGCGGGTTGCCCCGGCAGCGAGCACCAGGGAAACAATGGCACGCTGCCCCGGTTCCAGGGTAAGACTTTGCCGCAGGCTGAGGCTGGGATCAAGGACAAAACCCTGGCTGTTGCCGAGATCTTGCACAGACCCCATGGGATTGGCTAAGGTGCGACCGCGGCCGATGAAGCGGGCCCGGTCGGTTTCAAATTGGAAGTTTTTTTTGTCAGACCAGTCTGACTGGTCTGAGTGGTCTGAGTGCTCAAGCGTTAAGCGATGAGCCACATAGAGCGGCGGTTCGTTTTCGCTGCGCACTCGACGAAAGGCGAGAAGCGCTTGCTGCTCAGGAAGCGCTTCGGTCTGGATGAATAGCTTGTTGAAAGCCGGATGCTGGCGGTCTGCATTGTGGAGCGCCATAGAGAGTTCTATGTAGCTTGTAAGGTTGAGACGACGAACACGGGAGGAACGATTGACCAGAGTAATCCGGCGCACTTCCACATCGTCTTCCGGCGAAACGATAACCTCTGTTTCCGTATGGATGCCGTTATCAGTGCGACGGAAGACGGCCCGATCAAGGGCAAAATCCACGGAATACCCACCGACCTTGCCGCCGACCGGGTGCCAGGTGGTGGACCAGACACGATCCGGGTCAGCCTCATGGATATAGCAGAAAGTTCCCATCGCATCACGGGTCTGATCCGACCGCCAGCGGGTAAGTTCCTGCCCTTCCCACTGGCTGTATCCGCCACCGCTGTTGGTGATCATCAACCCATAACGGCCGTTGCTGAGCAACAAACTTTTGGGAGTGGTGGTATGGGGCGTGGTAATTGTGCTTCCTGCCGGCGCCACCAAGTCCACACCCATTAGCGAAGAGTTGTTCTGCCGATTCGAGATCAAGTGCAACGGCGGCAGAACCGGGATGCGCTCCTGAAGCAAGGCCTCAAAGGCTCGCACCCGCGAGTCGTTATGAAAACGCCGTTGGAAGGGATTGCCATGGAGAAAGTTGGTCAACGCCAGAAATGCCATACCCTGGTGATGGGCCATATAGGCTTCGACAAGTACTCCACGCCGCCCCTCTCGCTTCGGTTGCCGGCTGAAATCCATAGCCTCGTAATAACCGTAATCAGCCAGCAACCCCAGGCCGGCGAGTTTTTTCAGATTCAGCACGGTCTCGCTGGGAGCCACGCTCAGGGCCAGAAGGGTGGCATAGGGAGCGACGACCAACTGTTCCTCCAAGCCGCGCTTCAAACCGAGCGTCGGCACGCCGAACGCCTTGTATTGATAAGTTTTTTCAAGATCAAGATCAGCAAAGGCAGACTCGGAAACACCCCACGGCACACCGCGCAGACGGCCGTAAGCAATCTGGACCTTCACCGCTTCACGGGCCGCCTTATCTAAAAGCGAATTACCGTATGAACGCTGGAACAAAAGCGGCATCAGATATTCGAACATAGTCCCGGTCCAACTGAGCAGCACCCGCTGTCTGCCGATGGCGCCGTAAGGCCGTCCCAGGGAGAACCAGTGTTCCAGAGGGACATCGCCCTGCGCAATGGCGACAAGACTACCGAGCCTCGCCTCACTGGCCAGGAGATCATAACTGGAAACGTCCAGACGATGCATGGAGACATTGTAGCCGATAGCGAAAAGTTTGCGCTTGAGGCCATAGAGAAATCGCATATTCATCCCGGTTGAAAGCTTGTGGATGTCACTGATCAACAGCTCTGCCATCCCCAGGGTCTCCCCGGCCAACCACTGCGAAGTGGCGAAGGCTTTAATAACCCGGTCGAGCCACGGGCCGAGGGGGGAGCCGGCCAGGAGATACTCCTCACGGAGGGCGCGAAGAATGGTGATTGAACCGATCTGGTCACGGGCAATCGCGAAAAGCGATGGGGCCTGTGACAGGTCATGGCGGATGGCGCGCAGGGCTGCCGGCCCCAATTGAGCAAGCTCTGTTTCCGTCTTTTCGGCAAGGATTTCGATCCAGATGAGATACCGATCTCTGCTATGATCCCAGGCCGAAACTTGTTGATCAAGCTCAACGGCCCATGGCGCGACACCGGCAGCAACAACAACAGATCTGACATTTATTGCTATCCGGCGCTGCAGGCCAAGCAGCTCGACAATGCCGGAAAGCGGAGAATTCCACTCAGCCAAAAGTTGGTCAAGTGGCTGGCGATAAAGGCAGGTCATCCCTTCCAGAACTGCGGCCTGTTTCAAGATTTCCCCGGTGTCAGCCAAGCCGGCAAAGGCCTTAGCATCCAGGAGAGGGGCATGCACCAGTTCATCAACTCCTTGCTTTAAGGCCCACAAGGCTCCCAGCAGATTGCCGCTATCGAC
>MGTA01000065.1:17483-18050 GCA_001799225.1 Deltaproteobacteria bacterium RIFOXYD12_FULL_50_9 | reverse complement strand
GCGCTGGTCAACCAGAGCCCGATGTTGGTGGGACTGGTGCGCATGGCCAGACGGTTTTGATGGGCAACCTGATAGTTATCGGGAGGCAACCACGACGTCTCAGCACTGACAAAGGCCGAGAAGTAGCGCCAGGTTCGCCGGGCGACTAGTCTGAGAAAGCGGCGGTCCGTTTCCGGCAGCATTTGGGCGCGTTGCCGGGCAACGGGTTGCAGGTTAAGAAGCCAACCGAACAGCGGTGAGAATAACCATAGCCCTACCCAAGGGGCGGCCTGCGACAGGCTGGTCGGCATAAGGCGCCAAATCATCCAACCAACAATGATACTGAAAAGGCTGCCGACAGCCAGGCCGACCACAAAGAGTGGTTGCCGGCGGTAGCCACTCCAACGGGTTGACTGGGCCGTCCACTCCAACAAGTCACGATGGGAGATCAATCGCCGATAACAGACTCGAACGATGGCGTCCAGGGTCACTACGACCTGGTGCGGCAGCAACGCGGCGTCGATAGTCGCCCGCATCAGATCGTGCCACAGCTTTGCCAAAGAGAAGTACTTTAAGCCCTTGAGGGTG
>MGTA01000065.1:16005-17472 GCA_001799225.1 Deltaproteobacteria bacterium RIFOXYD12_FULL_50_9 | reverse complement strand
AGAGCAGTTGCATGCCCACCACCAGTGTCGCAATCCCGCCGATTCTCGGCGAAATGAACCAGGAGACCAGTAGCAGGCCCAGGCTCGTGGCCGGCAACAGGCTGCGGCGCAGGTTATCGAAAATCTTCCAGCGGTTGAACATGGAGAGCGGATTGGCCCCTCGCCCGCCTCCCGGCAATGGGACACGCGGAAAAATCCACCCGGCGATCTGCCAGTCGCCGCGAATCCAGCGATGAGCCCGACTGCTGTAACTCTGATAACCTTGCGGGAATTCATCGTAAAGTTCTATATCGCTGGCCAACCCCACCCGGACATGCGCCCCTTCGAGCAGGTCATGACTCAACACCCACTCTTCCGGAAACCGCTCCGACAGTACGCGGCTGAAGGCGCGGACGTCGTATATCCCCTTGCCATGGTACGATCCTTCCCCGCTCAGATCCTGATAGACATCAGAGACCGCCTGGGTATAAGGGTCGATACCGACGGCATCGGCGAACAAACGGCTGAATGTCGTGGCACTTGTGCTCGGGAGGGTCGGACTCACCCTCGGCTGGATAATGGTGAAGGAGCCGGCCATGATCTTCCCTGCTCCATCGAAGCGGGGCTGATTTTGGGGGTGGGCCAGGGTCTCGACCATCCGACGGGCCGCAGCATGCGGCAACTGGGTGTCACTATCCAGGGTGATGATGAAGCGCACGTCCGCAAGACGATCAGAGTCGCCCACATAAACCAGGCGGACAGCGCTTGCGGGCCGGGTGCCGTCAATCAGGCGATTCAGTTCCTCGAGCTTGCCCCGTTTGCGCTCCCAGCCAATAAATTTCTGCTCGGTTTCGCTCCAGATGCGCTCTCGATGGAAGAGAAAAAATCGCTCGCCGCCATGGCGTTGATTAAGCTCGAGCAGACAGGCGGTCGCAGTCTGGAGCAACCCACTATCGTCTTCACGCCCAAGCATAGTTGAATCGATATAGTCCGTGAACAGGCTGAAGAGCAGATTGTCTTCCTTGTTGGCCAGATAGCGGATCTCCAGTTTCTCAACCTCGGCGCGAATCGTTTCCGCGTTCACCAGCATCATCGGCACAACCACCAGGGTGCGAAAGGCATCGGGAATTCCCGCACCCTCAAAATCCATCTTGGGCAAAGTCCGGGGCGGCAGCAGGCGCGTAATCAGGTAGTTAACCACCTCGATCGCCAACTGGCTGACCGGCAACAGCAGGAGCAGGAGTAGCCCGATCTGTCCGACCTGTCCGACCTGTCCGACCAGTCCGAGAAACAAAGCAGTTAACCCGCCGATGCCGAAAAAATAGACCGCAGTGTGGTGACAACAGGTCCATTCCAGAAGGCGGTAACGGTAGGATTCCCGGCAGGCAAGCTGCCGGGCCAGCTCAGCCCGTCCCTCTCCAACCAGCCAGGTGCCGACGTGGCTGCGCCGTTTATCGGCTGTTGCTTGACGCTGGGCCTCCATCGCCA
>MGTA01000065.1:15270-15954 GCA_001799225.1 Deltaproteobacteria bacterium RIFOXYD12_FULL_50_9 | reverse complement strand
GATCGCGGCGCAATATCTGCTCCACCCGGTTAAGCTGCTCAAAGACCTCCCGCCAGTCCAATAGGGCAAGCTGACGGAGGCTGGTAAAGGCATTGCCACAAGACAACTGCTCACTGGTCTGCCGGTTCTGTTCTCGCAGATTAAGGTCGTGCAGGGAGATTTTAAGCGTGCGTTCAAGCCAGCTCTGAACCGGCGACAAAGCAGCCTCCTCATCGTAAAGCAGGCTGACCAGCTGCGTACCAAAATACGGGCTGGGAAAGGGCTCGGTTGTCGCAAGTTTTGCCAGGATCGCGAATAGTTGGTTGGAATCGCGGCGATTGGCGGCAATCAGCCGATTCGCCCAAAAATCGGCCAACTGCCGTTCGCGCAAATCTGCCAGGGCAGAGACGGCCAGACTCTGTATGCTTTCGATCAACGCGATGCGCAGCATCTGGGGCATTGCCCATAGTTCGCCGATCGTCAACGTCCGCACCGATTGATATGCCTCGATAAACGCCAGGATATTCTCCCGGTCTAAACGCAGTTCCGTATGAGAGACAAGATCCTTGGCCAGACCGTAAATGCAAGGCATACCCCGGAAAGGATCGGAGGACAGAGTGGGAAGCTGCTGATAAAAACGTTTAGGAAGGTTTAGCAGGATATCGCGGGCATTCCCTTCCAAGATGTACTCGTTATCAAGTATCC
>MGTA01000065.1:15015-15225 GCA_001799225.1 Deltaproteobacteria bacterium RIFOXYD12_FULL_50_9 | reverse complement strand
TAGATCCGCGTGAACCTGCCTGACCCATTGCCGGGAGTGCTTGAGACGTTTGAGCAATTCGGTGGTGTGATGTGGCTTTGGGTCGATCTGCTGCTCCCTGGCGTGGCGCTGGGCATGCTCAAGAATCTGGGCCGGTGAGAGTTTTACTACAGGGCCTTTAGCCTCTACCCGCCGCTCGCGTTTGGAATGCATGACAAACAGCGCTGGCGG
>MGTA01000065.1:14820-14991 GCA_001799225.1 Deltaproteobacteria bacterium RIFOXYD12_FULL_50_9 | reverse complement strand
GGCCATCGGAACATGTAAAGATTCGACCGACGCCTGGATAATCAGCACAGACTCCCCGGAGACAAGCCAACGGATATGATCATCCATGACCCCCTTCTCAACACCATACCTGAAACGCCTTAGCCATAGTAAAGCAACCAGGGCGACGATGACGGTACATATCAAAATCAA
>MGTA01000065.1:13478-14804 GCA_001799225.1 Deltaproteobacteria bacterium RIFOXYD12_FULL_50_9 | reverse complement strand
CCGAACAGACAGATAGCCATGGTTACCCCGAGGGTGCGTCGCCAAAAGAATGGGTCTGCGATATGGACATCCCCGTCCGTCTCCTTATGGATCAGGGCGGTACGGCGAAAACCTTGCCGTGCCAGTTCACGAAGAGCTCTCCGGGCTTCATCTTGTTTTGTGAAGTATCCAATTAAAATGCCAACGCTCACTATTTATCCTTTATTTTCCTCCTGTACTTTTCATACTTCCCGGTGGTGCAAGAGCTGCAATTATTTCGTCCGGGACCTCGGCAGCCGAGGGCAGCGTCACCCTGATGCATGTTCGACCGGCAACGGATGTATCAAGATCGATGGTGCCATGTTGCGTCCGAGCGATCAGGCCGGCCGAATAAGTGCCGAGCCCGGTACCGTCCTCTTTACCGGCAGTCACGAACTTATCAAAGAAATGTTCGCGAATTTCCTCTGGAACCTCACCGCCATTGTCGATCGATATGGTCACATCGGCCCGGCATTTATATCCTATATTGATCACATCATCGTTCGGGGAGGCCTCAACAGCGTTTTTGCACAAATTCGCAAACATCGAATGACAAAAGAGGCTTTCCGCCATTGCCATGACCTTCTGCCCCTCTCTTGGCAACTGTTCGTCCACTCGGAAAGCAACCTTAATCTTTTTGGCGCTCAGCATCGGCGCCACCTCGTCCAGCGCCCGGCGCATCACCGAAAGGATATCAACCGGTTCAGGCCGAAAATCGTAACTGCCGTTTTCCATCTTGAAAAGATCAAGCGACCGATTGATCATCTCCAACATCTTGTACCCGGATTTCTCAATCGCTTTGACAAGATTTTGTTGAGAATCGGTTAATTCACACTTTTTCAGCAAAATCTGCGGCACCCCGATAATAATATTGAGCGGACCTTTCAGATCATGGTGGGTGATATGTTCGACGACCTCGCGCAGCCGTGCGTCCTCAATGAGTTGCCGATTCTGTTCCTCCAGACGCCGCCGGGCCTGCAGCAGCTCGATATGCAGCTTAACCCTGAGGTGCAGGGTAGTAAGACTGATCGGTTTGCGGATGAAATCTACCGCCCCCAGACTCAGACCATGGGTCTCGCTCTCCTCTTCCTCAAGGGCGGTCAGGAATATTACCGGGATAGAGCGAGTCTCGGGCCTCTCCTTCAAGTGAGCGCACACCTGATAGCCGTCCATCTCGGGCATGACGATGTCGAGGAGAATCAGGTCCGGCGCCGGTGTCGCAGCAGCCAACTGTAAAGCCTTGAGACCGTTACGTGCAGCGCTGACCGTGTAGTCGTCTTTAAGGGCATCGAGCAGAATACTCAGGAT
>MGTA01000065.1:10814-13420 GCA_001799225.1 Deltaproteobacteria bacterium RIFOXYD12_FULL_50_9 | reverse complement strand
GCGCCGCCAGTAACGATTGCTCGAGGTCTGCACCGCTAATATTAAGAAAGTTGATCGCCGCACCCAGGTCCTGATCAAGCAACGCTGCTGCCTGGCCAAGGGCTTTGCGCACCTTTGCCGGATCTGCGAGCGGCCGACCTGTCATCGTCTTCTTTGCCTGGCTGTTGAGGGAGAAGAAGAGGTCAAGTTCAGTAAGTACCAGAAATAAAGCGGGCTTAAAACTGTCAAAAGCCATTCGTAACGCCACCGAATCAAAACCAGGGCCTTTTTTGAGCGCCTCTTTGGCGACCCGCTCCAGATCCGCCGCCGTCGAAGCCAGAGCATCGATGCCAAGATTGGCGGCCACACCTTTCACGCCATGAGCCAACTGGCGAACCTGATCCATCTGCCCTCCGGCAACTGCTTTATCCAAAATATCGGCAATTTCTCGATTTTTCGTCCGGAAAGAGTCCAGCAGAGATAGATAAAGAGCGATATTGCCGCGCACTCGCGACAGGCCTGACACGGTGTTTATACCTTTAATATGCAAGGGAGGATTGGCAACAACCAACTCGTCTGTCGGACGATTAGGCGCCGGCCGGCCGAGCCAACGGGCCAGAGTCGAGTACAGATGGTATGGATCGAACGGCTTTGGTATATGGTCGTTCATCCCGGCTTCAAGACACTTCTCTCGATCACCGGTCATGGCGTTGGCGGTCATGGCAATGATCGGCAGAGAGATAAAGCGCTGCTGGGCTCGTATCGCCCGAGCAGCTTCATACCCGCCCATTTCCGGCATTTGCACGTCCATCAGCACGGCATCAAAGGCACTCTCTTCCAAAGCGAGGCGTTCGAGAGCCTCACGGCCATTGCCGGCGGTAACGACAGTGGCTCCCTCCCGTTCGAGCAGGGTGCGGGCGACCTCCTGGTTGATTGGATTGTCCTCGACCAGAAGAAGCCGGGCACCGACCAAGCTTGCCGATGGTGGATCATAGGAGGTTTTAGCGACAAAGCGCGACTGATAACCAAGAGCGCCCGCCACCGCATCGAACAGCATCGACGGAGTCAACGGCTTGCTTAAGGTGGTGACTACTCCAGTGCCCACCAACTCTCGTAAATCATCGCTTAATTGAAAAGCATTGGTCAGGACGATGATGCGGGCGGAGTGATCGGTGCTCGATCCAACGTGGCGAATGGCATCCGGTCCGTCCAACCCCGGCAGCCGCCAGTCGAGCAACACAATACCGAAAGGCGTTTCTTCTGCTGCCAGGCAACTAATCCGGTGCAAGCCGTCAGCAAAATCGGCCGTGGCCTCACATTGCCAACCAAAACTCTTGGCATAGGCGCACAAAGTGTCGCGAGCCAATGTGCTATCGTCAATTATAAGCAGCCGAAGATCATGCAGCGCTTCGGCGCAGGCCAGAAAAATGTCATCGTGGACATCTTCCGCAGGCGGACGGGCAAAGCTGGCGGTGAAAGAAAAAATACTACCCTTGCCTGGTTCGCTTTCCACGGCGATCGTACCGCCCATCAGGGTTGCGAGACGGCTGCAGATGACGAGCCCTAGACCGGTGCCGCCATAACGCCGGGTAGTGGAACTGTCCGCCTGCGTGAATGCCTGGAACAGCCTTGACATCTGCTCCTCATTCATGCCGATGCCGGTATCACGGACCAGAAAACGCAGAATTGCACGCTGCTCGTCCATCTCGACCGGCTCAACATGGACACTCACCTCGCCATGGTCGGTAAATTTTACGGCATTGCCGACCAGATTGATCAACATCTGACAAAGCCGCTGGTCGTCACCGATCAGCGTGGTGGGCAGAGCAGGCGTAATCGAGAATAAGATCTCGACATCCTTGGCCTGTCCTGCCCCGCCGATTATGGTGGCAAGATCGTGCAGGACAGTATCCAGCCTGAACGGCACGAGACTCAACTCCAGTTTGCCGGCCTCAATCTTCGAATAATCCAGGATATCGTTAATAATATTAAGTAACGATTTTGACGATGCCAGTATCTTCATCATATAATCGCGTTGCCGCAATGCAAGCTCCGTGTCGACCATCAAGTGGGCCAGGCCGATGATAGCGTTCATCGGCGTACGGATCTCATGACTCATTGTCGCGAAAAACTCTGATTTGGCAAAATTGGCCTTTTCCGCTACGGACTTAGCGCTCTCCAGTTCGACATTTGTCTCTTGCAGGGCCTGTTCAAGACGTTTGCTCTCCGTAACATCGCGCGCTGCGGCGAACACCCCCTGGAGATTCCTGTCTCGATCGTAGAAGGTGGTCAGGTTATAAGAGACCACTGTTTTCTTACCGTCCCTGGCGCAGGCGGTGAGCTCATAGTTGGTGACTTTCTTTTGACTCAGCACCAGCTTGATACTCTCCTCGGCCAACTTCGGATCAGTGAAGTAATTTTTGAACGGCGCGCCGATCAGTTCGTCACGCGTGCAACCGGTAAGCGCTTCCATCTGTTTGTTGACATCTGTTATTATACCGGCCGGATCAGTTGTCATTGATGCGTCGATATTAGATTCAAAAAGAGAGCGCGTATAAAACTGATAGTCACGCAGACGCTGATCAAGCTTCTTTTGCTCAGCTTCGACCTGCTTACGAGCAGTGTTG
>MGTA01000065.1:8335-10774 GCA_001799225.1 Deltaproteobacteria bacterium RIFOXYD12_FULL_50_9 | reverse complement strand
TATCCTCAATAGCGCGGGAGGCCTTAAAAACCAAGGCCTCGAAACCCGGCGTAATCGGGGTTCCAAGTTCATCGCTCAAGGACTTGGCGCGCGCGATCAGTTCAAGAGGATCGGAGATATCGGCCGGCGTGATCTTGTTTATAACTTCGACGGCCGTGTAACCCAGCATCCGTTCCGCACCGACATTAAAAATCTGGATAACCCCCTTAGCGTCGGTAGCGATACTCGAAAAGTTGGCGCTGTTGAAAATAGCGCTCTGCAGCGCCCCTGTTTGGAGCAGAGCTGCTTCGCGATTGACCTCGGAGTTGATCTCCTCCTTATCGGCAATGTCGCTGATAACGTCAAAATCGGAAGCTTTAGCTGACATGGAAAACCTCAGTGAAATTATTGATGACTATACCGAAAAGAAGTTGTGCAACAAACGCGCCAGAGAAGTTTTTTCAGATACTGAGTCTGCAACGGCATTATTATATGGGGAAAATTGAAAAAAGCGGCGTGGCTCTGGAAGAAAACCGTCAACGGAATCCGTCAGGTTTAACATAACTGCCATATATGACGGACTGTTACATAAGAAATTTGTTTTTTTACTCCCTCTTAAGGTAAAAGAGGTTAATCAAAAAATAATTATGACTATTATGACCGGTAATGCTAAACCGTAGGGGCGGGTTTAAAACCCGCCCTTTGCCAATGGTGCTCGATATGCTTGTGGGCGGGTTAGAAACCCGCCCCTACGAAACCAGGTCGGAGGCAATAATAGCTGAAGATTATAGGTAATCAGATTTCTTATGATTCTTATTTATTGCCGGGAAATGCCGTATTTCCGCATGCGGGCCCGCAGAGTACTGGGATTTAGACCCAGGATTACCGCTGCCCCGGTTTTCCCCTCGATTCGCCAACCGGTTTTCTTGAGCACCGAAAGGACGTGGTCGTGTTCCAACTCAACAAGGGCTTTAACCTCCTGCCCGGTCGGTTCCTCCGGCTTCCGGAATGTATCAAACCGATCCAGTACCTGGAGTGCGCTCCCTTGACTGATGATCACCGCTCGCTCAATAACACTCTCCAACTCCCGCACATTGCCGGGCCAGTGGTAATCCTGCAGGTTGTTCAAAATTTCTGTTGACACGGTCTCTATATTCTTACCGATTTTCTTGTTAAATTTAGCGACAAAATGCTTGACGAGCAAAGAGATGTCCTCCTTACGCTGCCGAAGTGGCGGAATCGTGATGGGGAAAACATTGAGCCGGTAGAACAGGTCTTCCCTGAACCGCCCATTCTTGATCTCCAGCTCCAGATTCCGGTTGGTGGCCGCGATTATCCGGACATCGGTCTTAAAGGTGCGGGAACTGCCCAGTCTTTCGAACTCGCCGTCCTGCAGGACTCTAAGCAGCTTGGATTGCAGCTCCAACGGCATTTCGCCGATTTCGTCAAGAAAAATGGTGCCGCCGTCGGCCAGTTCGAAGCGGCCGATCTGCCGGGCATCAGCCCCGGTGAAAGCACCCTTTTCCCGCCCGAAGAGCTCGCTTTCCACCAGGGACGCCGGCAGGGTCGCGCAGTTGACCGTTATCATCGGCCGATCCTTGCGGGCACTACGACTGTGGATGGCGCGGGCCACTACGCCTTTGCCGGAACCGGTCTCGCCCTGCAGAAGAACTGTCGCATTCATCGGCGCTACCTGCTCGATCCGGAAAAATACATGTGAAATTGCATTGCTTTGGCCAATAACCTCACCAAAGTTAAACTGTTGGGCAACCTCCTGCTGCAGATAGATGTTTTCAGCCTGCAGCAGGTCTTTCAACCGTTTTATTTCCGCGCATGAACTTTGCAGCGACTCTTCCGTCCTCTTACGTTCCTCTATTTCCAGGGTGAGTTGTCCATTGGCCTTGAGCAGATTTTCAGTCCGTTCCTGCACCGCCTGCTCCAAAAACTTGTTGTAATTATCGAGTTTTTTATGCAGCAGCCGCACTTCCAGCATGTTATGAATCCGAGTCTTTACTTCGACCATATCAAAAGGCTTGCTGATAAAATCCTTGGCGCCGGAGGCAAGCGACCGCAACTTATGGGCCGGTTGGGCGGTGATCACGAGGACCGGAACATAGCTATCCATTTCAATTGCTTTCAGGCCTTCCATCACCTGAAATCCATCCATGCCGGGCATGAGGAGATCAAGCAGAATCAGATCGAATTTTTTTTCGAGATGCAGGGCGTAAACAGCATGCGGATCCATCGTCGATGAAATGCAGGTATAACCGGCGTCACTCAGCATTTGTTCGAGCAGCCGGACATTGGCCTCCTGATCGTCTACAATCAGGATCCCGGCATGCAGAATATCGCTGCTGCTCACCATCACTGCCCCCCCACAATCTTGGGTTCGTCTGCTCCTTTTTCTGCCGGTTCCAAAGCCTCATCTATCGCCTCCATGAACTCATTAACATTGATCGG
>MGTA01000065.1:8210-8314 GCA_001799225.1 Deltaproteobacteria bacterium RIFOXYD12_FULL_50_9 | reverse complement strand
TCCGGACTCCAGACCTTTTTTGATATCGTGCGGCATGGCATTGGCACTGATGGCCAGCACCGGTATGTGCGTCGTTACCGGATCTGCACGCAGGATTTTCAACG
>MGTA01000065.1:1842-8185 GCA_001799225.1 Deltaproteobacteria bacterium RIFOXYD12_FULL_50_9 | reverse complement strand
TGTCCATCAGGATCACATCAGGCTGGTGGATCCGCGCCAGGGCGATGCCTTGCGTACCATCCCCGGCCCCCAGTAAACGCAAATCGGCACGACAATCGATGATCTCCTCAACGAGCTCCATGTTTGCCCGGTTGTCTTCTATATATAACAATGTGCGCGGCTTTACGCCCAGCTGCACAGGCGCTTCGGCCGATACACGCGTTTCGGTTGCGTCGCCGGCAAGTTGTGGTGCAGCTACCAGAACCAGTTCAATCCAAAACACACTGCCCTTTCCGACCACGCTCTCTACGCCGATTCCGCCCCCCATCAATTCAACCAACCGCTTGCTCATTACCAAGCCGATGCCGGTGCCCTCCTCTGAACTGACCTCTTGCCCGAGGCGATTGAACGGCTGGAAAAGTTGAGAGAGTTTTTCAGGAGACAGTCCTGCCCCGGTATCCTGTACACTTATACGAATTCGTTCCGGGGTGGTTGTGCTACAAGTCACTTCGACCGTTCCTTGAGTGCGATTGTATTTGATCGCGTTGGTGAGCAAGTTGACCAGAACCTGCTTTACCCGGGTTCGATCGGCATGCACAAAGCAAGGACCGGCGAACTGCGGAAAACTTATGCGGATGCCGCTCTTTTTCGCCTGTGGTTCTATCATGGCTTGACATTCGAGCATGACGTCGACCAGCGACATTGGTTCCAGCGACATGGACAACCTGCCCGACTCGATGAGCGCCAGATCGAGAATTTCGTTGATCAGCTTCAGCAGATACCAGCCCGCCTTGAGAATCTGGTTAATGCTGGACTTTTGTTTGAGCGTCGGCAGCGGCGCCCCCTTGTCCAATAATTGGGCAAAGCCGAGGATGGCATTGAGTGGGGAACGCAACTCATGACTCATGCTGGAGAGGAATTCAGATTTCGCGCGATTGGCTTTTTCCGCCACTGACCTGGCGCTCTCCAGTTCGGCATTCCTCTCCTGCAGTATCTGATCAAGCCGGACCCGCTCTGCTTCGACTTGCTTGCGGACGGTAATGTCCTCCATGGCCAGGAGGATAATGTGTGAGCCGATATTTTTCCGAAAAATCTGGCGGGCGTTGAGCAGAATAATCTTGCGGCCGATCCCTGGGAAATTATGCTCGACTTCATAACCGTTGAAAACGCTATTATTGGGCAGGATTTCCTCAAAAAGCACCCGCAGTTTGGAAATGTCCCATTGCCGGTTACCGAGGTCGTAGATAAAATTGCCGATTGTTTCCTCAGGCGTTACTTTGAAGGTATCATAGAAACTGTGATTGGCTGTAAGAATCTTCAGGTCGAAATTCAATACCACCAGCGGCTCGCGTACGGTTTCGACAATGTTCTCAGCGTACTCCCTGGCGTCCTGGACTTCCATGGCTAAATATTTGGCAACCGTGCCGTCAACGATTGAGGAGAGGATATGACCTGCCTTACTTTGGCTATCGTCTAGCATAACGCTCTGCAGTTGACCATAGATCATTGAGCCATCTTTTCCGACGATTCTGATCTCACATCTCTGCATCCCCTGTTTTTGCGCGGCAGTTTCGAGATGTTTTAAAAATACCACCCTGCCGTCTGCATCAGCGATAAAATGGCCGAATGGTTTATCCACCAGTAAATGCCTTTCTATGCCAAGCAGTTGTGAACCGGCAATATTTACTCCATGGATCACGCCGCGCGGATCAAAGGTAAAATAGCCGACCGGTGCGAAGTCATAGAGTTCGGAATACTTGTTCCGCGACAACTCAAGCTCCCCTTGGGTTCGGCGCAGCTCATCATTTTGCAGTTCCAGTTCGATCTGTTGGGATTCAAGCTCCATCTGGGTGCGGCGCAACTCGACATTCTGCACCTCCATCTCGATCTGGTGTATCTCCAGTTCCTGGCCCAACCGCTGCGTTGCCTCATTGGTCCGAACTTGAGGCAATTCAATTGTGTTATCACTTAATCGCTCTTCCGCATTGCTGTGGAGTTTGATAGATGAAGGCAAAATCCTCTTTCTGCCGATTCCCATTATTGACTCTCTTTTGTCCCTGATTTGTTTATATATCTATTGCCGGGAAATCCCGTATTTCCGCATTCTGGCCCGTAAAGTGCTGGGGTTGAGACCAAGGAGTACCGCCGCCCCGTTTTTCCCCTCAATTCGCCAACCGGTTTTCTGAAGCACCTTGAGGACATGGTCGTGTTCCAACTCGACAAGGGCTTTAACATCCGGCCCGGCCGGTTCCTCAGGCCTCCGGAATGTATCTAACCGATCCATCACCTGGAGAGCGCTTCCTTGACTGATGATCACCGCCCGCTCGATGACACTCTCCAGTTCGCGGACATTGCCGGGCCAGTGATAATCCTGCAGGACGGTCATGATTTCCGTTGACACGGTCTCTATCATCTTGCCAATTTTCTTGTTAAATTTGGCTAGAAAATGCTTGACGAGCAACGGAATGTCCTCCTGGCGCTGCCGGAGTGCCGGAATCGTGATGGGGAAAACATTGAGCCGGTAGAACAGGTCTTCCCTGAACCGACCGTTCTTGATCTCCAGCTCCAGATTCCGGTTGGTGGCCGCAATGATCCTGACATCAGTCTTGATGGTGCGGGAACCGCCCAACCGCTCGAACTCACCGTCCTGCAGGACCCGGAGCAGCTTGCTTTGCAGCTCCAACGGCATTTCACCGATCTCGTCGAGTAAAATCGTACCGCCGTCTGCCAGCTCGAAGCGCCCGATCTGTCTGGCATCAGCCCCGGTAAACGCCCCCTTTTCCCGCCCGAAAAGCTCGCTTTCCACCAGGGCCGCCGGCAGGGTCGCACAGTTGACCGTTATCATTGGCCGGTCCTTGCGAGCACTACGGCTATGGATGGCGCGTGCCACCACGCCCTTGCCGGAACCGGTCTCGCCCTGGAGAAGTACTGTCGCGTTCATCGGCGCTACCTGCTCGACCCGGAAGAATACATGCGAGATGGCATTACTTTGGCCAATGATCTCGCCGAAGTTAAACTGCTGGGCAACCTCCTGCTGCAGATATATGTTTTCTTCCCGGAGCCGGTCTTTCAACCGCTTAATTTCCGTAATAGCATCATGAAGTGACTTTTCCACCCTCCGGCGTTCGACTATTTCATCCCTGAGCTTCTCGTTGACGCTGCTCAACTCTCCGGTCCGTTCACTGACCCTCATTTCCAGCAGATCGTGATTTTTCCGCAGTTCTTCCTCGACGCGCAGGCGCTCCGTTATTTCATTTTGCAGAGCGACGCCTGCCCTCTCGATCTCACGATGTGCCGTGATCGCATCTTCCATAATGTTCAGGGCAGCCCGACGGGAATCGTTCATAAAAATGTTGGCGGCCTGCAACTCGGCCCGGCTCTCCTCAAGAGCCTGCTGTTGTTCACGCATGACGCGGATCGAGTTGAATTGTGCCTCTAACATGGTCAAATCAGTCAATACCAGACAGATGCTGGTAATAAAATCCTCCCGAAGCAAACTGCCCGCGATCTGCACGGGTACTTCAACACCGTCAGCGGCCCGCAGTTTAAGTAACCGTTGAACGAAAGAACCGGTCTGCCGAACATCGACCAGGAACTTATGTAAGGTTGAGTGCTGGACGGGCACGAAGAAAGCGCTAAGCTTTTTACCGATAACGTTCAACATGGGGGTCTTAACCAGGTCGCAAAAACGCTGGTTGCAGAAGAGTATCGCCTCATCAAAGCCCACCGTCATGGCAGCCTCGTTCATGGTCTCGACAATAAGCCGATAGGTCCGCTCGGCGCCGGTGAGGGAGAAAACCTGAACCCCTTGAGGCCCGTTCACGACCAGGGCGTCCACTTCGCCACTGCGAATAGCATCAAGGGTCTGTTCTGCTTCGGCTAGTCGACTGCGGAGCTGGGTGCTCTCTAGAAGTATTTCCTGCTTGTTGCGCTGGTCTTTGTTCGCCCTGATGCTCATGATGAGTTATTTTCTCCTCAAGTCGAGGCCAACCAGAACCTTATCCTCGTCAGCCATGTTACCGATGATTTTCCGGAGCGGCAACGGCAGTTTTTTGATCAAGGTAGGCAAGGCGAAGATCTGCTCATCCCTGGCAAGTAACGGATGCTGGTAAAGGTCGATTACTTCCAGGTCGTAGCGACCAGCCAGGTAACCGTCACAGATGGCGGTGACGGTGCAGATGGCTTCCTGGGAGCGCGGGGTGAGCCCGGCTACATAAAGCCGCAGGTTATAGTGCTGATTCTTGCTGTCCCGGCTTGCGGCTTCCAGTTCCTGCAGCGCTGTCCCGGCATTTTTTTTGGTCATAGCGGTCTCCTTTTCTTCTGTACGGGCCGCAAGTCCAGACCAACCAGTACACGCTCTTCGTTGGAAAGATCGCCGATAATTTTCTTCATGGGAGGCGGCAACCGGCGCACCAGGGTCGGTACGGCAATAATCTGATCGCCGGCAGCCAGCTTCGGTTTTTGCAGCAGATCGACAACTTCGATATCATAACAGTCTTCCAGGTACTCATCGCACAGCTTCTTGAGATTATTGAAGGCCGCAACTGCCCGTGGGGTCATGCCTGCCACATAAAGCCTCAACTTCCAGGATTCCGGTGCCTGGTCAGGGAGGGTGGCAGCGTCCGGTTTACTCTTCTTTGCCATACTCGGTCTCCATATTTTGTAATTGCAACAACTTTGTGAATCAGTGCCTGCATAACATCCCGGTCGGATTATTGATATACCGGAAGCACTATCAATCGATCTGGCGGGCGCCGGCCAGTTCGGCCCGATCGCGGGTAGCTGTTTCCAGACGGCTCTGATCGTAACGGGCGAGTGCAGCCAGATCCTCAGCCAGCACCGCGGCTTTGTGCTGCAACGCCTCTATCCGGGTCACAACCTGCGCCTTCTCCTGTTCCAGTTCGCGCCGACGCCGGGCAGCTTCCCGGCGCTGGGCCTCAACCCGGGCTTTGTCCTGCGCTTCCTGAATGAGCCGGGCCGACCCGGTCAGGACAGTACCTTCGCCGACGTATACATCGATGAGCTGGAGGCCCTTGTCGGAAAGCACAAACTCACGCACCTGGTTGGAGTGAGCCATGCCGCGACTCTTGATAACGAACAACAAGCGGTTACGCTCACCGGATGGTGTCTCGACATTCCGCAGGAGCACCCAGGTATCCATCAGCGACGAGACCCCTACATCGGTCTGTTCAATCGCGGTACTTCCTTCAGTGAGACTGGTGAACAGGGCCGTGACCCCCTGGTTCTTGCAATAATCGATCACCTGGGTCAGCATAGCTTTAATCTCTTCGGTACTGCCGACGGCTGACAGATTAGTAACCGGGTCGACAACGACGATGGTGGGCCGGAACTCATTGACGCACTTGATAATACTCCCGAGATGCTGTTCCAGGCCGCATAAGGTTGCTCGCACGGCATGAAAACGCAGGAAGCCCTTTTTTATCCATTGCTCCAGGTCAAAACCGACGGAGGCCATATTGCGGGTGATCTGCGCCGGCGCTTCCTCAAAGGCAACGTAGAGACAGCGCGCCCCCCGGCTGCAGGCGGCGTCGGCAAAGGCGGCGGCCAGGCTGCTCTTACCGGTGCCGGCATTACCGGATATCAAGATACTGCTGCCGCTGAAATAACCCTTTCCCCCCAGCATTGCGTCCAGCCGGTCGATACCGGTGGGGATGCGCTCAGTGGTGACCGGGTAGTCAAACCTCAAAGAACTGATGGGCAGCACACTCAGGCCATGCTCGTCGATCATAGTCGGATATTCGTTGGTCCCGTGCGCCGAACCGCGGTACTTAATGATCCGCAAAAGCCGCGTACTCACCCGATTCACCAACCGATGGCTCAGAAAGATCACGCAGTCACTGACATACTCCTCAAGGCCGTGCCGGGTAAGCTCGTTTTCCCCCTGTTCACCGGTGATGACGGTGGTGACCCCCTTGTCCTTCAGCCAGCGGAAAAGTCGACGCAGCTCGGCGCGCAGAATCCCCTCATCACGAAGCCCGGCAAAGAGGGCTTCAAGCGAATCGATGCCGACCCGCTTTGCCCCGGTCTCTTCAATCATACAGTTAAGGCGGACAAACAGCCCATCCAGATTGTAATCGCCGGTCTCCTCTATCTCGGAGCGCTCGACGTGAACGAAATCCATCGCCAGCTTTTTGTGCCGGATCAATCCCTTCAGATCAAAACCGAGGGAGGCGACGTTCTGGGTCAACTCTTCAGGAGTCTCCTCGAACGACATGAAAACTCCGGGCTCATCGAATTCCTGAATGCCGCGAACAATAAATTCCAGGGCCAGCAGTGTCTTGCCGCACCCCGTGCCGCCGCAAACCAGCGTCGGCCGCCCGCGCGGCAGTCCTCCCCGGGTGAT
>MGTA01000065.1:0-1836 GCA_001799225.1 Deltaproteobacteria bacterium RIFOXYD12_FULL_50_9 | reverse complement strand
CAACCCACGAATGCCGGTGGGACATTTTTGCAGCGTTGCAGCTATCTTTTTTGGTGGCATGGTGTTATTCATTTTTTTCATTCTGACTCCTGAATTCTGAATTCGTTCTCCTGAGCAGTTACTTCTCGAATTCGAGCGGATAGCGCGACGGCCGGCCGGACTGTATGTATAATTCGTTAATCTCCTTCTTCAACTCGATCATCCGGAGTTCGCGCTTCACCGAGGCGATGCTGAACCGGGTCAACTCATCGTTAATACCCTGCAGTTCTGCTACATACCTCTGGATCTGCGCCTCGGCCTGCCGGCGCTCGGTAATGTCGATAACCGCAATCCGGCACTCCTGCCCTGACCTTGAGGCAACCGCATCGAGCTGCACAAAAAGAGCAGAATTCCCCTCTCTGACCAGCGCCACTTCACAGGACGACTTCTTGCCCGGACTCGCAAACACCTCTCCCATAAATTCAGAAAAAAACAGCCGGGATTCATCGGCGACAAACAGCCCGAAACGCCGACCGACCAGTCGGGAGCGCTCAATCCCAAGAAGGCCGGCAGCGGTAAAGTTGGCGCCATGCACCATCCCATCGTGGTCAATGGTCAAGTAACCGACCGGTGCGAAATCGTAGAGATCGGTATAATTGTCCAAGGCCGTTTCCACCTCGTCCCTGGCTTGGACCAGCTCGGTGTTCTGCATCTCCAGTTCGATCTGGTGAACTTCAAGTTCATGAACGAGCCTCTGCGACTCCTTTTTGTTCGGCGGGCGGGATGTTATCACGCTTTTTTTGGCCTGCAACTGTGCTTCGGCCTGACTGCGCAGATTGCCGGCCGTTGATAACAATTTCTTATCCTTTGTACTTCCCATTGTTAACCTCGATTCCCGGCAAAATTATGTATAGTGGCGGCCCGGTGTCCAAAGGAGGATTAAACGTCAGACTTGTCAGACCTGTCAGACAGGTCTGACTATGTCCCCCTTTAGTCTGGCAATCTCCTCGCGCAGTTCCGCCTCCAGGGCCTTGACTGCGGTGATGTTGGCAAAGGTGATCACCACCCCGACGATTGCGTCCTCCATGGTCCGGTAGGGCATAATGCGCACTGAAAACCAACGGCCATCACTGGCGACGATCTGCTTTTCCGAAAAGACCAGGGTACGCAAAACCTCCAGCGCCTCTTCCGACATCTCGGGATAGAGGAGATTGCTGGTAATATCGGAAAGCGGTCGCCCGACATCGCCCGGAATCAACTTGAAAAGTTTATCCGCCCCGTTCGTGAACCGCATGATCCGAAGTTCTTTATCCAGGAAAACGGTGACTATTTCCGTGCTGTTGAGCAGGTTTCTCATATCATTATTGACCCGCGCCAGCTCGTCCATTTTCGACTGCTGCTCGGCATTGACCGTCTGCAGTTCTTCGTTCATGGATTGCATCTCTTCCCTGGAGGTGGTCAGCTCCTCGTTGGTGGACTGCAGCTCCTCGTTGGTGGACTGCAGCTCCTCGTTGGTGGATTTGAGCTCCTCCTGCGAGGTTTGCATCTCCTCGCGGGTGGCCTGCATGGCTTCATGGAGTTGCTGGAGTTCCTGCTCCAGTTCGAGAACCCTGGCATTACCGGCCGGCCCGGCTTTGGAACGGCCGGACGCTCCTTTTTTTAATGATGCCGCCACATCGGTAAAGACGATCAACATCATCCCCCGCAGCGCTTCCGGCTCATCGATCGACTGGACAGTGAGATCAACGATCAGCGTGCCGCCGTTGCTCCCGACTTTGAGGCCTTTGACCTTGATCGCCTCTTTTTGCCTGATCGCCTTCCGGAAAGCGATTCCCAGATCATAACGCAGCCCTTCCC
>MGTA01000064.1:15034-15380 GCA_001799225.1 Deltaproteobacteria bacterium RIFOXYD12_FULL_50_9 | reverse complement strand
CTTGGCTGTTTCAGGGAAGGGCGCGCACTTCTTGACGAAATCAGCCGAAACGCCCCTGAACTGATCCACAGGGTACTCGTCATTGATTATAACCCAGATGTTGGACATTTCCTGGAACCCGCAGGCTTCACATGGAAATACGGGGACCTATCAAATCCTGATTCGCTCAAACACCTCGGTATCGAGAAGGCATCCGTGGTAATTTGTCCAATTTCCGATTTATTTCTTAAAGGAACTACAAATATGGAGTTAGTCCAGGATTTTCGCCTGATAATTCCCAAGGCCATGTTCATCATGACCGCCGAAAACACATCCATGCATGATCAACTGATGCAACTGGGTACAT
>MGTA01000064.1:14673-15019 GCA_001799225.1 Deltaproteobacteria bacterium RIFOXYD12_FULL_50_9 | reverse complement strand
CAGGACAGATTACCGGCAACAGCATATTCAAGATGCTAAACGAAGCCATTGCCAATCAGAACCTGAATGCCTGACGAAACCCCAATGTCCTCAGGCATGATTCTTGAGTATCAACTCAGCAGGGTGAGGATTAAGGTAATACTGATCAGCCAGGTATTTCACTCCGTACTTTCGAACATAATGGCGAAAAAGAGTCAGCGGCACAATCAGCGGAAGGTCTGATTTCGCATACTGACTGATAATATCCAGCATTTCCTTCTTCTCATCCGCCGTGATCAATTCTCTAAAATAACCAAGCATATGCTGAAGCACATTGACATGCTTCTTTACTGTTGCCATACATTTC
>MGTA01000064.1:14085-14391 GCA_001799225.1 Deltaproteobacteria bacterium RIFOXYD12_FULL_50_9 | reverse complement strand
TCCAGACCCTGAGGAAACCACTGGTACAGGCGGACGGCTCGATCAATGTGCTGACCATCGCCATGGACATCTCCGAACTCAAACAGGCGGAACGCGACCAGTCGCGGCTGAACCGCGCGCTCAGGCTGCTCAGTTCGAGCAACCAGGCCATCATGCAGGGATTCGAAGAGCATGCCTTGCTCACCGAGGTGTGCAAGCTGATCGTGGAGACCGGCGGCCATCGCATGGCCTGGGTGGGTTTCACCGAGCATGACGAGGCGCGTGCCGTGCGTCCGATCGCCTACTTTGGGGAGGAGTCCGGCTATC
>MGTA01000064.1:13051-14055 GCA_001799225.1 Deltaproteobacteria bacterium RIFOXYD12_FULL_50_9 | reverse complement strand
ATCCCAGAATGGACCCTTGGCGAAAGGCGGCGCTGGCGCGCGGCTACCGCTCCAGCATCGCCATCCCGTTCTACTGCGAGCGCGGGGTGTGCGGTGCGCTCACCATCTATTCGGAACAGGTCAACGCCTTCGGCAGGCGGGAGGTCGAGCTGCTGGAGGAGCTGGCGGACAACCTGACCTTCGGCATCATGGTGCTGCGCACCCGCGCCGAACGCGAGCAGGCCATGGAACGCCTGCGCCAGAGCGAGGAGCATTTCCGCCTGCTGACCGAGAACGCGTCGGACGTGGTGTTCATGATGTCGCTGCCGGGGATGCACTTCGAATACATCAGTCCCGCTTCGGCGCGCCTGTTCGGTTACACGCCGGAAGAGTTCCAGCGCGACCCGGCACTGGCGCAGGAGATGATCCATCCGGACAGCCGGGGCCGCTTCGCGCAGCAGCTGGAATGCTTCAAGGCCGGCGATGTGCCGCCCGACCTCGAATACCGCATCATCCACAAATCCGGCGCGCTGCGCTGGATGCACCAGCGCAACACGCCGGTCTACAGCCGCAGCGGACGGCGGCGCATGATCGCGGTGCAGGGCGTGGTCACCGACATCACCGAACGCAAGCGCGTGGAAGCGCAACTCGACAATGAACGCATCCGCTTGCAAACGCTGGTGAAGACCATGCCGGAACTGGTCTGGCTCAAGGATTGCGAAGGCACATTCCTGGGCTGCAACCCGCAGTTCGAGCGTTTCTTCGGCGCCAAGGAATGCGACATCGTCGGCAAGACGGACTATGACTTCGTGGACAGGGAACTGGCCGACTTCTTCCGCCAGAAAGACCGCGAAGCGATGGCGGCCGGCGGCCCCAGCATCAACGAGGAATGGATCACGTATCCCGACACCGGCGAGCGCGTGCTGCTGGAAACCATCAAAACGCCGATCCGCGACGATGCCGGTCAACTGATCGGTGTGATGGGGATCGGGCGCGACATCACGGCGCGCAAGCAGGACGAAGAA
>MGTA01000064.1:11503-13045 GCA_001799225.1 Deltaproteobacteria bacterium RIFOXYD12_FULL_50_9 | reverse complement strand
CGCTTCAAGAACGCACTGCTCATG
This sequence comes from Deltaproteobacteria bacterium RIFOXYD12_FULL_50_9, assembly GCA_001799225.1. Classification (GTDB taxonomy): domain Bacteria; phylum Desulfobacterota; class Desulfobulbia; order Desulfobulbales; family CALZHT01; genus XYD12-FULL-50-9. The sequence continues at coordinate 13,021 of MGTA01000064.1, read as the reverse complement.
ACCGAGAATGAAGTGTCGATCGAAGGCCTGTTGGTGGTGGACGAGGAAGTCAAGATCATCTCCCATAACCGCCGCTTCTGTGATCTGTGGGATGTCAGCGAAGACACCGTCAAAGCGTGCGATGGCGAGCAGGTGCTGCAAATGATGATGATGCAGATGCTCAAGCCGGATGTGTTCGTCGACAAGATCGACGACCTCTTCAAACATCGCGAGGCCAGCTATCACGGCGAGACCGAACTGCAGGACGGGCGCGTTTATGAATACTACACGTCACCGATGTTCGGTGCGCGGCAGGAGTATTACGGGCGCATCTGGTACTTTCGCGATGTCACCGAGCAGAAGCAGGCGGCCAGGAATCTGGCGCGTTCCTATACCGAGCTGCAACGCCTGTCGCTGCGCATCGAGAATGCGCGTTCGGACGAGCGGGCGAAGATCGCGCTCAACCTGCACGACGAGATGGGCGCCATGCTGGCCGCGATGAAGATGCGCGTGTCCTGGCTCGCCTCCAAGCTGCCGAACGGGCTGACGCAACTGAAAGAAGAAGCGACGCAGATCAACGAACTGGTGTCGGGCGCGATCCAGACCATGCACCACATCGTCAGCCAGTTGCGGCCGGACCTGCTAAGCGAAGAAGGGCTGGCGGCGGCCATCGGCGACTATGTGAAGCAGTTCCGCCAGCATACCAAGCTCGAGTGCAACCTGGTCCTGCCGGAGCATGAGTTCAGGCTGGACGAGGACCAGTCGCTCACTGTCTTCCGCATCCTGCAGGAGTCGCTGAACAACGTGGTCAAGCACGCGCAGGCCAGCCGGGTCGACATCGTGTTTGCCGAGCAGAGCAAGTCACTATCCATGCTGGTCAAGGACAATGGCATCGGTTTCGACGCCGATGCGCAGAAGGAGCAGTCCTACGGCCTGCTCGGCATCCGCGAGCGCGCGCTGATGGTGGGCGGCAAGGCGCGTATCACCACCAAGCCGGGCAAGGGCACGCGGGTGTCGGTCAGCCTGCCGTATCAGACCTCACACATCGGGGATGTGGCGACGCATGCCTAGATTCCCCATGCGTTATCATCGTGCAGCCAATACAAGGAGCGGAATGTGATTCGGGTACTCATCGTTGACGACCACGCCATCGTGCGCCAAGGGCTGCGGCGCATCCTGGAGGAAGAGAAGGGCATCAAGGTCTGCGGCGAGGCCGAGAACGGTGTCGAGGCATTGAAACTGATGCGCGCCACCAAATGGGACGTCCTGCTGCTCGATATCTCGATGCCGGAAAAGAACGGCATCGACACCCTGAAGCGCATCATTGATGCCGAAAAAGATGCCAAGGTGCTGATGCTCAGCATGTATCCGGAGGAGCAGTACGCCGTGCGCCTGATGAAGGCGGGCGCCTCCGGTTACCTGACCAAAGAGACCGCGCCGGAGCAACTGGTCGAAGCCATCCGCACCGTGTTCGCCGGCAAGAAACTCATCAGCCCCAACCTGGCGGAGTTGCTGATCAAAGGCGAGGAGACCAACCAG
>MGTA01000064.1:5839-11493 GCA_001799225.1 Deltaproteobacteria bacterium RIFOXYD12_FULL_50_9 | reverse complement strand
CGGTAAACCTCATCGCAGCCGGCTACGAATCGGTCGCTCTGGTTCAAAACATCGGGGAGTTCAGTCGACGGGGCGATATCTTCGATGTCTTCTCACCCGGACTCGACTACCCGGTTCGCCTGGACTTCTTCGGCGATACAGTAGAGGCTATTCGTCTCTTTCACCCCATCACCCAGCGTTCCGTCGAAACAATTGACGAGGTGGTGCTCCTGCCGGCCAGCGATATCCTGTTCCCGGCTGCCGAAGCGGCTGCCTGGCTCAACCGGCGTTTTGAGGAGCAAGCCGAGATTTCAGCCTGGGACGAGGATCAACTGACCCGAATTCTCAACCACCTCGAACGGCGTAACCGCTTTCCAGGCATTGAATTCTTTCTACCGCTCTTCTACGATACACCGACCACGCCCCTGGATTTTCTCCCCCCAGAAACCTTGCTGGTCGCCCATGACCCAATGGCCATTAACCGCGTCCTTAGCGAAACCTGGGAAAAAATCACCGAAAATCACGCAGCAGCGCTGGCAGGTGCAACCCCTGCCCTGCCTCCCGAGACACTATTCGTCACTGAAAAAGAGCTCGCTGCACAATTGCACAGCTATCCGCAGATCAATCTGCACGATTTTCCGCTAATTACAGGAGCAGAGGGGGATCAGCAGGAGACAATCAGCATAGAGAGCGGCGGCCATGGTCTGCTTAAACAGGATCTCGAACTCAACCGCAAAAAAGCCGGCGGGCTGGCGCCGCTCACCCGCCATATCCACACCTGGCTCGATCAGGGCGACCAGGTAATTTTCGCCTGCCGGACACTGCGCCGGGCCAATCATCTGGCCGACCTTCTTGGTCAGCACAACATGCCGGTCGCTGTCTTCGGCGAGACGGTTATGCCGTTTCCTGTGCCAAATGCCCCGGTGGCCATTCGGATCCATGCCCAACCGCTGGTCAACGGCTTTGATCTACCGGCTGACCACCTCCACATCTTGTCTGAGACTGAACTGTTCGGCGAAATCCGTCTCGGCCCTAAGAAAAAACAGAAGAAAGGCGAAGGCGAACCGCCGGTCCGTTTCGAGGAACTGAACCTCGGTGACATCGTGGTCCACAGCGAACATGGACTCGGCGTCTACGAAGGCATGGTCAATATGGAGGTCCGGGGGGTGATGAACGACTTTCTCCAGATCGCCTATCAGGGCAGCGACCGGCTCTATGTGCCGGTCGACCGGATGAACACCATCACCAAATATAAAGGGATCTCCGACCAGGATCCCAAGCTTGACAAGCTGGGCGGCAAATCCTGGGGCACGGCCAAACAGAAGGTTACCCAGGCGGTCTGGCGGATCGCCCAGGACCTCCTCGAGCTCTATGCCAAACGCGAACTCCTGCAAGGCACTGCTTTCAGCGGCCCGGACGAACTCTACCACGAACTCGAAGAGTCGTTCCCGTTTGACGAGACCCCGGGCCAGCACAAGGCGATCACCGATGTCATCGCTGACATCATGTCAGATAAGCCCATGGACCGCCTGGTCTGCGGCGATGTCGGCTACGGCAAAACCGAGGTGGCGGTTCGAGCCGCCTTCAAGGTGGTGGGCGACGGTTATCAGGTGGCTGTGCTGGTTCCCACTACGGTCCTGGCCGAACAGCATGCCGAAACCTTCCGGTAGAGGTTGCAAGGATTTCCGGTCGAGGTCCGGAGCTTGAACCGTTTCCGGACGCAGGCGGAACAGCACGAGATCGTCAAGGGAATCAGCGACGGTAAGGTCGACATCGTCATCGGCACCCACCGCCTGCTCTCCAAGGATATCATCTTCAGGAGACTGGGATTGCTGATCATCGACGAGGAGCACCGCTTCGGGGTCACCCACAAGGAGAAGGTCAAAAAACTCAAAGAGCATGTCGATGTCCTGACTCTGACCGCCACCCCTATCCCCCGCACCCTGCAGCTCTCACTCCTGGGGATTCGGGATCTCTCAGTCATCAATACCCCGCCCGAACATCGCCGCACAGTCAAGACCTTTGTCGCCCGCTTCGACGAAATGGTGATTAAAGAGGCCGTGGTTAAAGAGCTGCAGCGCGGCGGCCAGGTCTTTATCGTCCACAACCGGGTCCAGTCGATCCATGAGATGGCCCACAAGGTCCAACGTCTGGTGCCTTCTGCCCGGATTGCCGTAGCCCATGGCCAGATGCCGCCCCGGGCTCTTGAAGATATCATGGTCCGCTTCGTGCAAAAGGAGATCGATGTGCTGGTCTGCACCACCATCATCGAATCCGGCCTCGATATCCAGAACGCCAACACCATCATCATCACCCGGGCCGACCGCCTGGGGCTGGCCGAGATCTACCAGCTGCGCGGCCGGGTGGGCCGGGGCCGCGAACAGGCCTACGCCTATCTGCTGGTCCCCTCGCTCGACGGCCTGTCCAAAGATGCCCAGCAGCGCTTGCGAGCCCTGATGGATTACAACGAACTGGGGGGCGGATTCAAACTGGCCTTGAGCGATCTGCAGATCCGGGGCGGCGGCAATATCCTCGGCGAATCACAGAGCGGTCACATCGCGGCGGTCGGCTACGATCTCTACCTCGACCTGCTGCAGAAGACCGTGGAGGACCTGAAACAGCAGGCAGCCTCCGGCCAGGACTTTACGAAAGAGGAGACCGTTGATCCGGAGATCAGCCTTTTAGTCTCCGCATATCTGCCGGGCCGCTACATCGCCAGCCCGGACCAGCGCTACCTCGCCTACCGCCGGATCAGCGGGATCAACAACGGCGTCGAACTGCTCGACATGCAGGAGGAGCTGATTGACCGCTACGGCAAACTGCCGGCCGAGGCCGAAAACCTGTTCAGAGTGATTGAGCTCAAGATGGAACTGCAAAAATTCAAGATCACCCGCCTCGAACAGTCGCCCACAGCCCTGGTCTTCACCTTCCACGACAAGACCCCGATCGCCCCCCAGCAGGTCCTGGCCATGATCAACCGCTCCAAGAACACGGTCCGCTTCACCCCGGACTCCCGGCTCATCGTCCCCAGCAAGGCCGCTGCCCCGGAAGAGGTGTTCAACGCCGCCCACCGGATCCTCCGCGAGCTGGTCGGCTGAGAGAGCAGCCCGATCAAAAACTCCTCAGAACTCTGACAAGTCCGACTGGTCAGACTGGTCAGACTGGTCTGACTTGTCAGAATAAATAGCCTCTTCTTCTTTGACTTTCTCACCTCCACGCTGCTCTTTCCGATAGTGATAAAGCCGTTCGGTAAAACCGCCATTTTCAACGAAATCGCTTTCCAGACGACGCAATTGGCGGCTCAGCAGATAGCTGGCCTGATGAGTAAGACATAGCATAATGTTAGCACAGACCTCGGCAGTTGCTGTTTCCAAAGCACGCAGCGCCGCCAGCAATGGCTCGTCAAAAAATTCTGACCTGTCTGACTGGTCCGACTGGTCCGACCTCCCTGGAATCTTCCCTGCCAGCCGGGCCCGCATTGCCTGCACTTTCGGAGCATCCTTCGCCCAAATCTGCAACTGATTTTGCCGCAGATAGTCCTCAAAGTCACGGATCAACTCGCCCAGACTGGCGCGGGCAACATTGGTCAGCTTCAGTTCTGTTTTTTTCGATATGGCCGAGGCCAATGAGCCTTCGGCAATGTTCTGCACGCCGCTCCGAGCAGCCTGAACCATTTGATCTTTCGTCCGCGAATGACTGCCGATAAAACGGTTGCAGAAGATGACCGTGCCATCGTAACAAGCCAGAGACACTACAAAACTGCGTAATTTACGGTAACCGCCATGCGGCAAAATCAGATCGTTTGGTTTGTTCATGTTTTTTCTTTGTCCGACCAGTCGGACTGGTCGGACTGGTCGGACTTAATCCACCCCAGTTTATTTATCGTCCCTCAACAACTTTGGCTAGCATTTTATGTAAGAAGCTGGGACCGTGGTTATATTCGTTCATGCCGGCCTGCTCCGCAACGGCGCGGCCTACTGCTCGGCTCCCGCCCCTGCCTGTCCCTGTCCTGATTCACTGGCCTGAAGGCAAGACAAGCCGAAAACCCAGGCTGCCGTTCCGGAAGGCCGGATCGTGCCAGTTGCGGTCTGCGGCCCGGACGCGCCCGGAGTCGTAGCCCCAGGCGCCCCCGCGAAGGACGCAATTCGAACCCGATGAAACACCAAGAGGATTCTGCCGAGGACTGCTTCCATAATACGCCGCATCATACCAATCCGCACACCACTCCCAGACATTGCCACTCATATCGTAAACCCCAAGGCCATTCGGCTTCTTCTGCCCCACCGGATGGGTCCGACTGCCGGAATTCACATTATACCAGGCATACTCGCCAAGCTCGCGTTCCCGAGCTTCCCGCAGACGGGCGGCGACCGGCTCGACCGTCCTGGCTACCTTTTACCCCTTGGCGATCCGATTCTGATATTGCGAAGTAATCTCGAACTCCCCCTTCGATGAAAGATCCGCACCACTCTCGCCTGCCGGTCTGACCGCCTGCTCATTTTCCCATTGATCAAGGACGACGATCCGCACCCTGATCTTCCGGATCTCCTCAAGACGGGCAAGAACCTTTGCAAGGGCAGGTTTGGGCGCCCGGCGAAATTTGGTTGCTCCCGACTATTCCACTTTCAATAAGCCAGGCACTGAAGACCACGGCAGCCGCACCCCCAAGGCTGTGCCCGGTGACAACTGCCTTCGCCTGTCCGGAAATCAGCTCGTTAATCACCTGCGGATGATCACGGAGAAGGTATAAGGCATTGGCAGCAGTGGCGCGAAAACCATCGTGAAGCCGTCCTTGGTAGGGCTCGACAGTCACCATCGAAATTCTTAGAATATCAGTCAGGATATCTTTAGAGAAAATTCCCTCTGTCCCACGAAAGGCGATAGCCCAGACGCGCGCCCCCTGCTTATCCGTTAAGCGGCTGACCTTGACCTCGGTATCGACCAGGGCCTTCTCGGGACCGCCGCGCAGCAGGGAGAGCTGATCGAGCGGGCACCAGGGATCGTCGTCATAGGCTTTATCCGCGTAGAGTGCGGCGAAGGCCATCTCGGCGACACTGATATCCGTTGTCGAAAAATCAAATGGACTTGCCAGAAAGAGGCCTTTGGAATCTTGCGCTACGACTGATCGAGCATGGATCAAAGAAAACAGGCAAAAGAAGATGCTGCAGGGAAAGACTAACAACAAAAGTTTAGCCCGCTTAATCATCCAATACTCCCATGGTCAACCCAGCCAAGATGCCCGGAACTTAAAATAAATTCATTAGTTTTTTCGATTACCATGACAGCAAGAAGATGTCAATTGGTAGCTTGACATATTTCGCGATGAATGTGTGTCAGCTACAGTTAGAAGCAACCATCACGCAGTTGGCAACCATCACTCTTGACATCTGATACGCTCCAGCATTATGTGACCATAATCAAGTCAACAACTATGATTCTCCGGTTGAACAAGCTCACCCCTGAAAAAACATCTCCAGCCTGATCATGATACCCGGCGTGGCTTCAAAATTTCTATCCCGGGGAAACCGACACTGGGGTATCAGTTCAAAGAAAAGCCATTTCCGCCAGAAGGTATGTCGATACTGAATGGTAAAATCGATGGCTGACAACTCATGGCTGGGGCTGGTAACAAAATCGTTACTCCAACTGTATTGCACGGCATGGGTCGCAGCAAT
>MGTA01000064.1:0-5829 GCA_001799225.1 Deltaproteobacteria bacterium RIFOXYD12_FULL_50_9 | reverse complement strand
GTCAAGGAAAGAGCGTAAAAAAAGATCATACGGAAGCTGTCGCTCAAAATCCATCAGGGTTTCTGTCTGCCAGCTGGTATCACTCCTGTAAATAACCTCCTGAGTGAACCGAAAATTCCATGTTTCAAACGGAATGAGCTTCCGGTACCGCGGTCCGAGAAATACGACAGGCTTCCCCTGGTTCACCTGTACACCTGTGCGAACCAAAAAACTCTCCTTATCGGTTAGTCGGGGTATATAATTGATAGCGGCAGAAACGTTGCGCTTCTCCGGGGGCTCGCGCTCTGAGGCTTTCGACCTTTCAAGGTCAATGGCATTCTCTGCTTCGGCCGCCGACTCTGATTCGAAAACAATGTGTGTCTTACGTTGTAATTCCGGCAGACGCAGCCTTAAATCAAATGAAGGAGTCAGGTCTTGTGGTGTTTTCCTTTCCTTGAAAAATGCGTAACGAACCCGAAGGTGCGATTGATTTGCCTCCCTGATGCTCCGCTTGTCCTGAAAAAAAGAGTCCAGCCATTGGGCACTCGCCAGAAGTCGCCAGGATATCTCGCCGTGTACCGCATCGACAATGTTGCTTTCCGGCCATATTGCTTCCGATTCCGATGCCTGAACAGGACAAGAAAAGACGCTTACCATAAACACCAATGCAGCGTATTTTTTTAGTGGCATAACCTTATTGTATACTCGTCAGGGTTGTCACAATCGATCCGATAGCAATAGTGCTCTTCATGAGTACCGGGATCTTCCGGATGTCGTCCGTGAGCCAGATGAAGATTTCCCCCTTGTGCTTGAAAACACCTTCGTACTTGGGATATGTCCTGATCTTAATTGTGGCAAACTCTCCGGCCGGCGTCTTTACCATTTCCTTGCCGAGAATCTGGACCTCAACAGACCAGTTCTTACGGCTGTCGTGAACATCAACGACAATAGTTTTGCCGACAGTAAAGTCTTCTTTTATCCGAAGATAGTAAAACGATGACAAGGCGTCCTGGACCGGGTCCGGCACCGCATATGTTTCCGGTTGATCGTCATTCAATTTACTGACGACGATTCGACCTGCATGGTCGAAGAGCAGTTCACGTGATCTCTTTTTTTTCCCGTGAGTTTCGTTCAAGCGAAATGACAGGCTTTGCATGATTTCCGGGTCAAAGACACTCTCAACAGTGTCATTCACCGGGAAAAACATGTTTACGAAGCCGACAGAATGCGTCTTTACGATGAACCTGAGGATCTGCTTTCCATCCGGCATCGTCCCCTCTTTGGCCTCCATGGTCGCGATGCCGGCCGTAACGATATTTGACCAGCTGACATCATAGCTCAGGGTTTCTCCCTGCCTGAGGATATTGATAAGTGATGAAGTTGATGAGACTTCCTGCTCACTGGCGTTAAGCGGGCAGCAATCAAGGATGAGGAAAAGGACCAAAAAGCCGAGGAGGGTCGGACGCCTGAGATTGATAATAAGAGTTCGTTTTTCAAAAAAATAGCTCATTGCCCCGCGCCCCTTTTAAGTATCCAGATCACAATGGTATCATGAGCCGACTCTATTCTGACAACTTTAATTTTTACTTTTCGAACATCATGCTGTCAACCCGATATAATTGTAAACGCCGACTATGAAAAACTCCGGGGGCAAGGGAATGATGGAAGCACCCCTTATTCCCTTGCCCCTTTTGGCATAATTTTGGCATAATTCCCTGCCACCTATTGCTTAACATGACAGCCGTTACAATTTGTCGGCCCTTTTTTATCCGCATAGCCCTTCTGATGGCACTCCTTGCACCTGCCATGGAAAATGGCTTTCCGATCCCGCAAAGACTCGACTTGAAACGTCTCATTGTGGCAGTTTGCGCAGGCTATTTTTGCGACATCCTGGATTCCGGCAATATCTACCTCGGTAAGGGCAACATGTTTCACGTCATGATGGCAGACTCCGCAACTCATATTCAGATTGACATGAGTCAGATGACTGAACCGGGCTTCTTTTTTACCGGTCAGGACAATCTCTGTCTGCGGATAGACCGGCTTCTTTTTCTCTTCACTCGCCGCTCCTGTAGCACCAGTGCCCCCGACAAACAAAACCACCGCAAGCAGACCGGACATCCATATCTTCTTCATAATCATACCTCCAAAGTTATTGTTGCACGAATTGGCTTCGTGTATCTTCAGTGTATGGCTAAATTCATATAAAAACAGCCGACATCGGGCGACATGCCGGTCGATGTCGGGTTAAATTTCGACCAATACAGAATACACACAGCGAGATTCTCTTGCAAAACGACAACAGAACCATCGAAGCTTTCTCCTCTCCCATGGAAAAAATTGACGGTTCCAGAGTCAAGCAACTCCGGGAGAACAGCAACCTGACCCAGCTCTACCTGGCGACAGCCGTAGGGGTTACCACTGATACTATTTCAAGATGGGAGAACAAGCGGTATCCGACAATCAAACGGGACAATGCCGAAAAACTGGCGGAAGCGCTAGGAGTTTCACTATCAGAAATACTGGAAAAACAAAAAGCTGAAATATGCACTTCAGGCATGCCTGAAGATCCTGACAACAACGGGAAGACTTCAGCACCCCATCTTCCTCCAACTCATGCTGCCTTTTTTTCAACCGCGAAAAAAACAAAAGTAATTTTATCAATCGGGCCTATCTTATTAATTCTGGTCTCTCTGGCTATCTGGAAATTTGATTTATTGCAATCTACTGACCAGGTGGTAACAGCCAGACGACTACTGCCAACCCAGGCATTAGTCAACCAACCATTTCCGGTGTTGATAATCCAGGAGATCGCTTACCGATCTGCCGAGCCGTCGACCTTCATGTTAAAGGAGATACTGCCGGTCGGAACTGAAATCCTGCAAAGCGTCCCACCACCAACCAACCTTGACCATGAAAAAAACGTCCTCAAATGGATAAGTCGCACCACCGAACCTCGTCTGGTTTTCGGTTACATGGCCAAAATCACGGCAACCCAAGCAGAAAATAAACCTCGCCTTTTCGAAGGCACCATCACCATAAAATCCGGCAATGGCAAAACAGCAGCCATCACCGGCAACTCATCTATCCGGATCGGCTCTCATCACTGGGCCGACACCAACCAGGACAATCGGATTGACGACGACGAAATCCTGGCGGTCTATGACACCTACGATGGGATAAAAGGATTAAACGTCGATATTGACAAGATAGATGCCATCTGGTCCGGGCACGGATACATTTGGCATAAAACCACCGAAAATCTTGAGCTGATTCCTTAAAAAAACCGATCTCATCCGATTTGTCGTTTTACCGGTTGTCACTCCATTCCTTTGAAAAACCCCACGTTTTCATTGCTTTTCTTGCGCAGATACGGTCTATTGGTATCCGTTAATCGGTAAGAATCCCTGCAATTAATTATTAACCAAAGAACGTATACCATGTTGAAACATTTTCGCCTGCTCTTCACTCTTCTGCTTTTGCTGCCGGCCCCCCTGGAGCTCAAGGCTGAACCCGCCGACCGGGTGGCGGCGGTCATCAATGGGGATGTCATCACCCAATCGGAACTGCAGGAAGAAGGCGCAAAAATCTTTGAAAAAATTATGACCAAGGCCCCGGAAGCCGAGAGACCCTCACTGCTTAAAAAAGCCCGCGCCCAAATCCTGTCGCAACTGATCGATAAAACACTTCTCCGGCAGCAGGCAGTAAAAACCGGCCTGCATGTAACGGAAGAGGATATTGACAACGCCATCGCCGGCATCCTGAACAGATCCGGCCTGTCGTTAAAAGAGTTCCAGCAAGATCTGGCTGAACGCGGGATGAGCGAACAGTTCTACCGCGACTCCCTGCGGGACCAGATTCTTATTTCGCGACTTGTGACCCGGCAAGTCCGCGATAAGATTGTTATTACGCATGAAAAAATTGCAGACTATTACAAAACCGAGTATCTCAACCAGCCGGTCCCGGCCGGTTATCATATTCTCCAGATCGGGATTACCTGGAGCGATAGCGATTCTCTTTACAAAAGCAGAGAGGAAGCTGCCGCCAAAGCCGCTGAGGTCCAGAAATTAGCGGCCGAGGGCAAAAATTTCCGGGAGTTGGCCAAGGCATTTTCCACCCTGCCATCAGCGCGGGACGGCGGTGATCTGGGTGCTTTCAGTCGGGATGAACTCGCCTCCTATATGCGTGACCCGATCATAAAATTAAAGCCGGGCCAGATAAGCGATGTTATTTCGACCCCATCGAGTTTTCAGATCTTCAAACTGCAGTCGATCCGGGAAGGCGACCAGAGCCAATTCCCGCCGCTTGATATGGTTCAAGAAGAGATCAAAGATAAACTGATGCAGGATGAATCAAACCGGCAGTACGAAAACTGGCTTATCAAGCTGCGAGCAGAGGCCTATATCAAACGACTTGTGGAATAATATTATGAGATTGACTCCTATTAAACAAAATGAACCTCTAGAACAAACGGATATTGAGCACCAAGCTCACTCTTTGGGCAGCCGTCTCCGGCAAGCGCGGGAGGTGAAGGGGCTGACGATAGAACAGATATCGACATCCACCAGGATCTCGGTTTCAATCCTGACCGCCCTTGAAAGCAACGACCCTGAAAAGCTGCCGTCTGCCATCGCCTGCAGAGCATTTGTCAAAATATATGGCGAACTGCTCGGGTTAGATATCGCAGAGCTTCTTGCCCTGCTGGCAAAAACCGACCAAAAGAAAAAACAACATTCAGCGCCTTCGGTCACCTCAACAAAACTCCTGCAGAGTGAGAGCTTTGCCGAAAAGCCTATCCTTCTATCAGGAAAACAGGTCCTGCCGGCCATCTTTGTCATCATCTTACTGTTCATCAGCTTTATGATCTATCGTGTCTATTTTGCTGATCAATCGCCTGAAACGCTCCAGGAAACAAAAACAATATCAGAACCGCCGGCCCGTAAAAAATTAAATCTGCAAAATCCAGCCGTTAACAACTCTAATTTACCTGCCCTACAGCCTGAAAAACCTTTCCAACGAAAAACAACCGCCGAAAGGCAACAACCGCCGTTGCCGCTACCTACCCCCTTGCCACGTCAGAACGACACTGCGAACCAGCCATCATTGTCACCGGAGATCTCCTCATCGGCTTCCTCGCATCAAGGGCAGGCAGCAGAACAGAATACTGACAAACTACCCTAAATTTTCATGCCTGCCCTACGGACAGCGGCCGTGGTCATCAACGTCGCAGACCATGGTGAATCAGATAAGATCATCACCTTTTATACCCGGCAACAGGGGAAACAGACCTGTATTGCCAAGGGCGCCAAACGCAGCCTTAAACGCTTCGTCAACAAACTCGAACTGTTTTCATGGCTCGATATTGAATATGTAACCGGCAACTATTCGAGCTTGGCCAGAATCGATCAGGCCGAACTGACCAAGGCGTTTCCAATTCTGCGCAACGATTACAACCGATTCGTGGCAGCCAACATCCTCTGCGAACTTATCCAGCTCAGCACCCGCGACAACGACCCTGACCCCGATCTCTTCACCCTGCTAACCTGGGCGCTTGATTATCTGAACCGGGGTGGTTTGGTCCCCGACGCCCTGATCCTTTTCCATATCCGCCTCTTCAACCTGCTCGGATACCGCCCCCAACTTGCAGCTTGCGTTGCCTGTCATCACCTGGAACCGACCATAACCTCTTACTCTTTTCGGGTAGGGAGAAACGGCATTCTCTGTAGCCGATGCAGCCATGACCATGAGACAGGACCGGCCGGAATCCCGGTATCGCTCAGCACGATCAAGCTGCTCGGCAAGGCGCTGGAACTTCCTTATGAAAAAATTGAGCGGCTACGCTTTTCTCCA
>MGTA01000063.1:8347-12344 GCA_001799225.1 Deltaproteobacteria bacterium RIFOXYD12_FULL_50_9 | reverse complement strand
TTTCCGGTGGCGGTCGGCACGGTCCGGAATGTTTGCTCAAGCTTGCCAAAAGGATCGGGATGCTCCGGGCATTTGAAAAGCCCTTTGATTGCCAAAAAACCACAAAGGGGTCAGACCTACGCATTTGACAAAACCGGGAAACTTTGATACTACTGGCTGTATATTTCAATAGTATCGAAGGAGGCACCAATGGCTCGACCATTACGAATTGAATATCCCGGCGCATTTTATCATGTAACATCGAGAGGCAACGAACAGAAGGACATCTTCAAAAGCAAGAAAGATCGTGAAAAGTTTATATCGTATCTGGAGTCAGCCTCGGTAAGATACGGCGCAGTCATTCATGCATACTGCCTGATGAGTAATCATTATCATTTGCTTATTGAAACACCGCACGGCAATCTTTCTCAGATTATGAAGCATATCAACAGTTCTTATACCACCTACTACAACGTTAAACGCAAGCGGGCCGGTCATCTTCTGCAAGGGCGCTACAAGGCTATACTTGTAGATGGCGACGCATATGCGACAGAACTTTCCCGATACATCCACCTTAACCCTGTTCGTGCCGGAATTGTGGCGGTCCCGGAAGATTATCCCTGGATGAGCTATTGTTACTACATTGGAGAAAAAGTACCGGACTGGCTTACAACCGGGTTCACTCTCGAATATTTCAGCAAAAACATTGAAACGGCCAGAGAAAAATATAAAAGTTTCGTACACGACCTGATCAAACAGGAATATCAGAGCCCCTTGCTTGAAACCGTTGCATCCACAATTCTGGGGAGCCCAAAATTCGTCAGTGCAATACAGGAACGTCATCTGAACAGTAAGAAAGCGGACCGCGACCTTCCTTCTTTGCGGGAGCTCACCTGTAGGCCATCGCTGGATGATATTGTAAAGGCAGTCAAGAAGGTCTTACCTGAAAACGAACGTCTGGCGACAAAGGCAGGCATTTACATTTGTCATCGCTATAGCGGAGCAAAATTGAAGGAAATAGGCGAAATGTTTCGGCTGACCGAATCAGGAGTAACAAGGGCGAGCAAGCGGTTTGAAGAGTCGATTGAGGATGACAAAGACCTCAAGGAAATACTGGTGAAAATTCGAGTAGCTTTAAATATGTCAATTGCGTAGGTCTGACCCCTTTGGTTGTGTGCTATTAGAACGGTATATTTGATATTCTCAGTCAATAAGACGTTAAAAATATGAGAGGGAGTTAGTAGTTCAGACTAGAAGTTGCCGGCAACTCCTAACTGTACTGACATGCCCGACATATTGATTTTTTCTTGGTTGAACTGCCAATTCGAGTCCTGCCTGGTTTTTGCATCGAAGACTGCGTCAAGGTAATCGATAGAGAGGGTGAAAGCAGCCCGTTTGCCATAGGAAAAGGCAAAACCGCTCATCAAGCCTCTATTGCCTGAAATATCGATTTGTGATGAGCCATCCCTGTCGGGCGATGCAAAAATCATGTACGCAATATGTGGTCCCATGGCAATCAGTTCACTGATTTTGAGACGGGGGGTGAGATCAAGGCTGGCAAAAGATGATGAAATAGTGCCGCTGCTCAGATAACCGCCACCAAGGCCGAGATTGAGAACTTTTTCCGGTCCGCCGATGCCGAAGCCCATGAGGACATTTGGTATACTATTGCCTTGTCGCAGTTCTTCCTTTTGAGCGGGTGTGGAGAAAGTGGAAGCAGTAAACTCTTTCGCGTGTGGTGAAGAGAGCAAAGCTAACGGATTTACATCAAAATAGAAGCCGGTATCTGCGCCGTAACAGGGAGTTGCCAAGAGAAACAAGGCTGCCAGGATAATCCTGATCTTTTTCATGGTCTAGTCTCCTCAATCTATGAACTTGTTATTTCCGGCGCTAATTATAGGGTAATCAGTTCATCTTACCCGTATCATGATGATCTCATTCCTTTTGTTTTTTTGTTATTGCACTAATCGTGCCGAATCAATGGGTGTTGTCGTAAGTCTTTTTTTCATTAATATCAACATGATAGTTTTGGCGTTGTGCCTGTTGATTTCAGGTGTGTGTTTTTATTTTTTTTGTGTGTCATAAAAGACACGAATTCTCTTTATAGTTTGTAATGATGTTAAGGTTTTTCAGTCGAGCCGAAATACACCTCGACTCGGCGATTGCGGGATCTGCCTTCATCCGTCACATTGTCCGCTACCGGTCTGCTTTCACCATAACCTTTAGCTGTAAGGCGAGTCTTGGCAATCCCAATTTTGTTGAGATACTTGATGACCGCTTGGGCACGTTTTTCGGAGAGAGTCTGGTTGTATTCATCCGTTCCCATGCTATCTGTATGTCCCTGAAATTCGGCGGTCAACTCAGAATTTTTAGTCAGGAAAGCCACCCAGCGGTCAAGTTCCAGGAATGACTCTTTTTTGAGGTCGAACTTGTCATAGTCGAAGAAGATGTTGTTTACGCGAACGCCCACTTCTCCGGTTGTCACACTCTCCTTAATCATCTGGATCGGAAAAAGAGTTATATCCAGGAAATATTGGGTGAAGACCTGGCTGCTATTTAGATCAATTTGTTCGGATTCGCCAAAATAGCCGTCTTTTTCAGCGTAATAGCTGTATAGTCTGCCGGCCGGCAGTGCGATAAAATATTCACCGGTTTCGGCGTTGCTGTCGGCTTTGCCCAACTTTTGATTGTTGGTGAGATCATTCCAATTGATCGAGGCGGCCAGAGGGTGGCCATCCGGATCGGTAACCTTGCCGGTGATAGTGGTAACCGGCCAGGGTTTGGCTTCCTCAGGCATAGCGATAGAATAGATATCGCTGCCGCCACGGCTGTCGTCCCGACCGGTAGCAGCGATATAGGCGAGATCACCCTTAGTGGTAACTTGATATCCCCAGTCATTGTCCGGGCCGTTGATCTCTTTGCCAAGGTTGATTGGCTCGCTCCATTCGGTCCAGGATTTATCGTTTAAACGGGTTGAGACAAAAACATCAAGACCGCCCAATCCGGCATGACCGTCTGAACTGAAATATAGGGTTTTTCCGTCCGGATGGAGAAAGGGGGTGCGTTCTGCAAAAGGCGTGTTGATGGTCTTGCCGAGATTAATTAGTTCCGATTTTCCGTCTGGTTTAGTGATATACACATATATGTCGGTATTGCCATTGCTGTTGCCGTGGAATAACTTGTCTTTCTCATGGTATTCTCCAACACCTCCCGGCCTTGAAGAGACAAAAAGAATTGCCCGACCATCGGCGGTAAGCATGGCGTCGCTTTCAAAGTACTCGCTGTTGATCGGCGCCGGATAGGGCTTTGGTATCGACCAGCACCCTCCCTTTTTTGTGCAGTAGAAGATATCGCCGCGGCCGAGTGAGCCGGGATAATTGCCTGAGAGAACCAAGGTGTTGCCATCAGCAGAGATGCTGAGCGGATTTTCATGGCGGCTGGTCGAGACAGGAGGACCTAGATTAACTGAGTCGTTCCATTGGCCGCCTGTTTCCACGCTGGCATAGATATCCTCGCCGCCGGCCTGTTTGCCGCGATCCCTGCTGAACAACATGTGGGAGCCGTTTGCGGAAAGTACAGCATGGTATTCATCCCAGGGGGTGTTGATGCCTGAACCGAGATTCGTCACCCTGAGTCCTTCTTCCTTGGCGGTAAGTATTTTAATGTATTGTTTGAATTGGTTTTCCAGGTTGGGGAAGAATGGTTTGAATTTTTTAAAGATACGGGCTGCCGTCTCCCAGTCTTTAATAAGGATGTGGGGTCGGGCTAATTTTTGAACCGCGTTAAAGGCAAGTTCGTCAGGTTTGTACTTATAGATAATGCGTTCAATTTCGTCCGGAGTGTTGGCGCGTTGAAATTGTTCCGTCATGTCTAGAGTCTTGGTGACTTCTGCCTCGCTTTTAATTGCTTTGGCCAAAGTTGGTTTCTTCTCTTCTTGGAGGGAAGCTGTCGGAGTCTGCGTTTGAGTTGTCGGGTTGTTACTTGTCTTTTTGAGGTCTTGTCCAATAGCAGGGCATGA
>MGTA01000063.1:0-8333 GCA_001799225.1 Deltaproteobacteria bacterium RIFOXYD12_FULL_50_9 | reverse complement strand
AAGGTCAAGGTTTGTCCTTGCTTTGTTCATCACAATCCTCATTTGTTGATTTCTCGGTTGGTCAGAATGTTTCCGTAATAAATATCACATACAGCATAGGCTAGAGATGATAAATGTACAAGTAAAAATAAGAAAATCATGCAGTTGGCAAAAAAACGGCCATTATTGAACTATTATTATTAGTATTTACTGGAAATTGTGGCTAAGGCCAGAGCTGCAACCCTTCGGGCAGTACCGGGCTCACCCAGGCTGTGCGTGACCTCGGCTAGTTCTGTGATCATTATTGTCCGGGTTTTCTCATCGGTCAGGAGTCTGGACAGGGCTTTGCTGATGGCGGCAGGATTGGCATCTTGCTGGAGAAGTTCCGGCACAATAGGCCGATTTGCGACGAGATTGGCCAGCGCCGCGTATTTAACTTTAATAAGCCGGTGGCCGAGAAAATGGGTGAGCGGTGAAATGCGATAGGCGACTACCATGGGAACTTGCAGGATAGTCAATTCCAGAGTAACTGTCCCGGATGCTGCCATGACCGCACTGCAGGCTGACATAAGATCGTAATGATCATCTCTGATGATTCGGATATCCAGGTCACAACCGATCAGGCCGTTTTCATAGAGGAGATTTTCGGATATGGTAGCGGCAAGCGGCAGAAGAAAAACAATTTTACCATGTTCGGCAACGAGCAGTTTGGCCGTTTCCAGAAAAATCGGCAGGATTGTCATGATCTCTTTTTTTCGGCTGCCGGGCAGGATGCCTACAAGTGGCAAGCCGGCAGGGATGTTGTACTTATGTAAAAATTCCTGTCTGGTCATACTGGTGTGGACAGCATCAAGCAGAGGATGGCCGACAAAATCAACCGCTACTCCACGATCTGCATAAAATTTCTGCTCAAAAGGCAGAATCACCGCCATCCGATTTACCAGGCGTCCGATCTTTTTGACCCGGTTGCTGCGCCAGGCCCAGACTTGAGGACTGATGTAATAAAAAATTGGAATACCTAGACGTTTAGCTTTGGCCGCCAGCATCAGGTTGAAATCAGGGAAATCAATGAGGATGAGGAGACCGGGAGGATTTTCCCGCATCCTTTGTTCGAGAGTACGCAGAGCGGCGCGGATATCGCTTAAATGGCCTATTACTTCCGTAAGTCCGACAACGGCTATTCTGGCCGCATCGCAGAGCATTTCCACGCCTGCCGCCTTGAGGTTGACACTGCCCATGCCGCAGAAAGTAAGGTTTGAGTCAAGCTCATGCATAGCGCGAACCAGTCTGGCGCCATGCATGTCACCGGACGCCTCGCCGGCCACGATCATAATGCTTTTTTCAGTCATGGAGGTATCAAAAGCCTATTCTGCAAAAAAATGCCGGTGAGCGGCAATATGTTCCTTAATCTGTTCCATGATCAGCAGGGCCGTTGCCAAAGCCCGGCGACCGGCCAGGCCGGAAACTCGCGGAATTGAACGGGCGCGGACATTGGCGATAAAGTCTTTCAGCTCTGTCTCGAGAGCATCTATTTCAATAAAGCAGGAATTGATTATCTCCTCTTTGGGCAGACCGTCCTCTCCCAGCTCTTTTGAGTGCTTGATCACCATTATCTCTTTCTTGGCATAATCTACCGAGATAAATGAACGCGGCTGAAAGATTCTGAGCCGTCTTATATTATCTCTGGAGATTCTGCTGACCGTAATATTAGCTGTGCAGCCGTTTTCAAAGATCAACCGGGCATTGGCGATATCTGTGGTTTGGGTAACCACCGGCATGCCGACCGTGTGGATCGTCTTGATTGGTGAATTCACTAAACTCATTATAATATCAATATCATGAATCATTAAATCAAGAACAACATCAACATCGGTGCCCCGGTTTTTAAAGACATGGATGCGATGGGATTCAATAAACATAGGTTTGGTCAGATACTGTTCCATGGCAAGGATGGCCGGGTTGTAGCGTTCGAGATGGCCAACCTGCAGGACCAGATTGCGTCGGTCGGCAAGTTCTATAAGAGCGTCAGCCTCGACAAGCGTGCTGGTCATGGGTTTTTCAAGCATGACGTCGATCCCCTCTGCAAGACAGACAGAAGCAACTTCGAAATGCCCGGAGGTCGGCACAACTACGCTTACTGCCTGGACAACTGCCAACAACTCCTTGAAATCTTTGAAATATTTAGCGCCGGTTTGTTCGGCCACTCTCCGGCCCATACCCTCATCAGTATCGGCAACACCCACCAGTTCGACTCCAGGTATGGCAGCATATTTTTGGGCATGATACTTGCCGAGATAGCCTACGCCTATTACACCTACCTTAATAGTATCCATGAGATAACCCTTATTAATCCTGCTGAAAACGGCTTGGCCTGCGGTCGGTTCTGGTTGATGGTTCGATCTGTTTCTTGATAAAGGAGATGGCGGGATAGCCCAGGTGTTGTTCGACCTCCACTGCCAGCGTCTTGGTCGGTTGCACCGTAAAATCTTTGGATATCTCGATATCGACATCGCCGCGTTCGACAAAATGCAGGGTTAATGCCACCGGGCAGGGGCCGTGATGCCGAAGCATGATTCTTTTAAGATCCTCAAGTTTGTGGCGGTTGGTCTGGCTGGCGTTCAGCAGAAGACGGGCGCCGGCCGTATACTTCAGGCGGGCCTCGGGCAGCGGATCTATGCACTCTGCGGTAATCTTGGCCCGTTGCT
Source organism: Deltaproteobacteria bacterium RIFOXYD12_FULL_50_9 (assembly GCA_001799225.1). GTDB lineage: Bacteria > Desulfobacterota > Desulfobulbia > Desulfobulbales > CALZHT01 > XYD12-FULL-50-9. Next base: position 5,649 of record MGTA01000063.1, on the reverse strand, counting down.
CCTCGATTTTGTTGACCGTGCCCTTGACCACCAGTGGTTCATCAGACTTGCACAGGTGCGAACACAGGGTATAGGTGTCGGAAAACACCACAACCTCAACCGTGCCTGTGCTATCTTCAAGCGTCAGGAATGCCATGGTGTCGCCCTTTTTGGTTTTATGTTCCTTGATTGTTTTAACCAGACCGCTGACCCGTACAGGTTGGTTGTCAGGCCACTCTGATAATCCGACAATATCGGAATCGGTCACCGCCTTGATTTCATTGCGGTAGTTGTCGAGCGGATGGCCGCTGATATAACACCCGACAATCTCCTTTTCAAACTGCAGTTTCTCCTTGTTCGACCACTCCGGGATCTCCGGCAATTTGATCTCGGAAATTTTGCTGGCGGCACTCTGGGGCAGCAGGCCGAACAGTGACTTCTGGCCGCTGAGCCGGTCACGCTGAGCAGTCTGGGCCTGGTCGAGGGCCTGATCGAGAATCGCAAAGAACTGCGAACGCCGGCCCTTTAAAGAGTCGAAGGCACCTACTTTAATCAGACTTTCAATGACTCTACGGTTCACCCGCCGAGAGTCGATGCGGCAGCAGAAATCCTCAAATGATAAATATGGCCCGTCCTTGCGACGCTCCTCCATGATCGAGTCAAGTGCGGCGCCACCGACGTTTTTGACTGCGGCAAGCCCAAAGCGGATGCGGTCATTGATAACCGTGAAGTCTTGATCGCTTTCGTTGATATCCGGCGGCAGAACCTCAATAGAGTGGTCTTTGCACTCATTAATGTAGAGGACGACCTTGTCGGTGTTGTTGACATCACAGGAGAGCAATGCCGCCATGAACTGGGCCGGGTAATGGGCTTTAAGGTAGGCGGTCTGATAGGCGATGAGGGCGTAGGCGGCGCTGTGCGATTTGTTGAATCCGTAACCGGCGAATTTAGCCATCAGATCAAAGATGTGCTCCGCCTTATCTTTGGGGATCTGGTTTTTTTCGGCGCCGCTCATAAACTTGCCTTTTTCAGCCGCCATCACCTCATCGATCTTTTTGCCCATGGCCCGTCTGAGGATGTCTGCATCGCCCAGGGAGTAACTGGCCAGGACGTTGGCTATCTTCATAACCTGTTCCTGGTAGACGATAACTCCGTAGGTCTCTTCCAGGATAGGTTTAAGCTGCGGCAATGGGTATTTGGCAACCATGCGGCCGTGTTTGGTGTTGACAAAGTCCTCAACCATGCCGCTGTCAAGCGGTCCAGGGCGATAGAGGGCAACCAGAGCGATCAGGTCGGTGAAGAGCTCCGGTTTCATACTGATCAGCAAGTTGCGCATCCCTGAACTCTCCAGCTGAAATACACCGAGCGCATCGCCTTTACAGAGCAGATCGTAGGTTTTAAGGTCGTCTAATTGGATTTTGTTGATATCCAGCCGGTGTTTGCTGGTATTTTTGATCAGTTTGATCGCCCGGTCAATGACGGTAAGGGTTTTTAAACCCAGGAAATCGAATTTTATGAGACCGGTCATCTCCGTGTACTTCATGTCGTACTGGGTAATAGTCTCGTCTTTGGAGCCCTGGCAGAGCGGCAGATATTCGACTAAGGGCTCAGGCGAAATTACCACACCGGCCGCATGGGTTGAGGTGTGGCGCGGCAGGCCCTCAAGCACTTGGGCAATCGTCAGCAGTTTAGCCACCTCCGGATCGTGCTGCAGACGATCCTTGAGTCTGGGTTCCTGTTCGATAGCCTCCTTGATGGTGATCTTGAGTTGTTCAGGCACCAGTTTGGCGATGCTGTCGACATCGGTATAGGGCATGGCAAGGGCCCGGCCGACGTCGCGGATCACGGCGCGGGCCTTCATAGATCCATAGGTGATGATCTGCGCCACATGCTCTCTGCCGTATTTGTTCTGGACATAGGTCAGAACCTCGCCACGGCGTTCCTGGCAAAAATCTATATCAAAGTCCGGGAGGCTTTTTCGTTCGATGTTGAGAAAACGTTCAAAGATGAGACCGTAAGGAATCGGGTCAAGATCGGTAATCCGCATGCTGTAGGCCACCAGACTGCCGGCTCCGGATCCCCGGCCCGGACCAACTGGAATCCCCTGGTTTTTAGACCAGTTGATGAAATCGGCTACTATCAGAAAATAGCCGGGAAACCCCATGGCCTTAATTACCTCGATCTCCATCTCCAAGCGGTCACGATAGTTCTTCTCGATTTCCGGAGAGAGCGGTTCATGTTCCTGCATTTCGCCTAAACGTTCGAGCAGGCCGGTCCTGGCCGCTTTTTCTAACAAGGAATCAAGTGTTTCGCCGGGAGGTACGGGAAACATCGGGAAATAGTGATCGTCAAAAGTCAGGTCCAGGTTGCAGCGCTCTGCAATCTCAATGGTTGTGGTGATCGCTGCCGGACAATGGCTGAAGGCCGCCCTCATTTCAGCCGGTGATTTAAAGTAGAGTTCGTCGGTCGAGAAGCGGAAGCGGCCGGCATCGCTCATGGTCTTACCGGTCTGGATACAGAGCAGCACCTCATGCGCATTGAATTCGCTACGGTTGAGGTAATGGCAGTCGTTGGTCGCGACAAGCTTGATGCCGAGCTCCGCAGATAACTGTTTCAACCCGTCATTAACGGTTTTTTGCTCGGGGATGTTGTTCTCCTGCATCTCAAGGTAGAGGCGGTCGCCGAAGATGGTCTGCAGGAAGAGAATCTCCTCGCGGGCCCCTGCCATGTCATGATTTTTGGCGATGAGGAGAGGAATCTTGCCGTGCAGACAGGCGGTGAGGGCGATCAGGCCTTCGTTGTAGCGGCGGAGCACCTCATAATCGATCCGAGGTTTATAGTAAAACCCTTCGAGTTGAGCGATACTTGCCAATTTCATGAGGTTCTGGTAGCCGGTCCGATCCATGGCTAAAAGAACGAGATGGAACATGGAACGGCTCTTCTTGTCGGCCCGATCCTCCGGTGCGACATAAAATTCGCAGCCGATAATCGGTTTTATCCCTGCTTTTTTGGCTTTGACGTAGAATTCCAGGGCGCCGAACATGGCGCCGTGGTCGGTTATCGCCACGGCCGGCATGCCGAACTCCTTGCATTTCTTAAACAGATCGTTCAGGCGGATGGCACCGTCCAGCAGGCTGTACTGGGTATGGACATGGAGATGGACAAAATCGGCGGTAGTCTCGGTCATGCCGGCACCTGTGAATCAAAGATGTGCATACGGTCAAGCGCTGCCAGGCTATCCCAGAGGCCGTTCTCTTCATGCGGCTCAAGGGTGAGAATCGGGTAGAGATCTTTTCCGCTGAGATAGGTGAAGAGGCCGGCAAAATCGATTGTGCCCTTGCCGATGGCAAGATGGGCGTCCAGATCACCCAGATTGTCATGGAGATGCAACTGGCCGAGAAAGGGAAAGAGTACGGGCAGCCAGACCTGCCAGGAACTTTTACTGAAGGCCTGGATGTGGCCGACGTCCAGACATAGACGGGCCGAGTTCGAATTTAAGGCGGTAAGCACATTCAGGAGGGGCTCAGGGCTCGGTTCAAAGGTGTTTTCAAGCATTATCGTGGTCTGGTAGCGTTTGGCCCGTTCCATCAGAGGCCACCAGGTTGCCAGGGAATTTTTCAGCCATTTCTCTTTTTGCATACTGTGTTTGAGCTCTTCGTAGCCCAGATGACAGACTATGGACTGCGGCGCGAAGAGCGGAATGAGTTGAAAGGCTTTTTCCAGTTTATCCCTGCTTGCTTTCAGGATATTGCGGTCGGAAGCGCCGGGCACCAGATCGAGAAAGGGGGCGTGCATGGTGCAGGCAAGGTTGTTTTTCTTAAGGGCATTGGCGATTTCTGCAAACTCTTCTCGGGTGGTGTCGTAGAGAGTATCACCTTCAAGGCCGATTTCGGGCTGCAGGCGGTGCTTGATGAAAAGTTCAAGCAGGCCGGTGCGCAACCGTTCGAACGGCGCATTGACAAAACAGCGCGAGGTGATATGCGAATATTGGGGCATAGATTTTCTGCTTAACCGTGGCTGGTTGGCTCAGTCGATCGTTTGTGCTTCTTCGATGATCATGATCGGGATATCATTTTTTATCAGGTATTTGAGTTTACAGGCAAGACAGAGCAGGCCATCGGCAGCGGTGCTCATAATGAGCTCGCCTTTGCATTTGGGGCAGGCCAGGATTTGTAAGAGTTCTTTACTGATCATAAGGAGTCCTTAAATAGCTGTGCTTACGGTTTATAGTTGCCGTTTGTCGGCTAAAGTCGTCAGCTTGGTGAAGGGAGAGAGGCCAGTTTTCATCCAGTTTGCCGGATGCGGAAACTGAATTCTATCACGCCGGGCAGGGGGGCTCAAGAGTAATTTTAGGAGGATAACGAAGTCTGGGCCTCAAGCTCAAACACATCGTTAAGCTGTATTTCCATGCCATTGAGGCTGTGCAGGATTAGTGTCTCCTCCGGTCCGAGTATGTCCGGCAAGCCGTAGACGCCGTCTATTAGAACAAATCGTTCCACATAGCGACCAGTCGGATCTATAATTATATACTCGCGAACCCCGTGCTTTTCATAAAGCGCCTTTTTATCCTTTTTATCTCTGATGGCCGTTGCCGGCGACAGCACTTCGACCACGAGGTCCGGCGCGCCCTGGATATTGGCTTCAGTAATTTTTTTTCTGTCGCAAACAACGATGACATCAGGTTGGACCACATCATGTTCCGACAGGACTACATCTATAGGTGCAACTCCGACCATGCAGGAATTGTTTGTGAGTCTATTCTTCACAATTCTGCCGAACGCCAGGACCACCTGCTGATGTCTGATGCTTGGCGCTGGGGACATGCAGTAAGCAAGCCCGTTAATCAGTTCCCACCTCTCATCATCCGGCCAGGCCAGGTACTCCTTGACAGTATATATATGGTCCATCTTTTCAGCCGGATTCATCGAGATCTACCTCCTCAATCTTGGAGCTTCATAAACTTTTTCTTCGGATGTTTTCATGCTATCAAACAAATTAACATAAAAAACAATATAAAATCAAAATCAATTTTGGTGATTTTGCAGCTGAAATATATTTGGTGAATTAAATGATAGATTGATATAACCTACCTTATGAAGAAGAAAATTGGATCGGCGCAAAGCGGTAATAATAACGAACTGCACCAGTCAACCCCAAAAGATACACGGTTGCCGGACGATCCCCCCCCCTTCCCAATTGTCGGGATCGGCGCTTCAGCTGGCGGACTGGAGGCCCTCGAGCAGTTCCTCAGGAATGTCCCGGGAAATAGCGGCATGGCTTTTGTCATTGTCCAGCACCTGGATCCGACCCACAAGGGCATCATGCCCGAGCTGCTCCAGCGCACCACCAGTATGGAGGTTTTTCAGGTCAATGACCGGATGATGGTCCAGCCGAATTGCGTCTATGTAATCCCTCCTAATACGGACATGTCCATTCTGCACGGGGTGTTGCACCTGTTCGAGCCGACTGTCTCTCGTGGTTTGCGTCTTCCCATCGATTTTTTCTTGCGTTCCCTGGCCGATGACCGGCAGGAGCATAGTATTGGTGTGATTCTCTCCGGTATGGGCTCGGACGGCACGATTGGTCTGCGGGCCATCAAGGAGAAGGCCGGATTTGTACTGGTGCAGGAGCCGGCCTCGGCCAAGTTCGACAGCATGCCAAGAAGTGCTA
>MGTA01000062.1:14592-17900 GCA_001799225.1 Deltaproteobacteria bacterium RIFOXYD12_FULL_50_9 | reverse complement strand
GATTCTGTTACCAAAATGCTTAAGAATATGTTGGAGGTTGAGGCAGGGGCGCGAATGCTTGATCCGTGTTGCGGGAAAGGTATAACGCTCTCAGCTTTGGCCGAAGGCACTCAAGCCAGTACATATGGTGTTGAGCTTGATCATAACCGAGTGCAAGAGGCAAGATTTCGATTGAAGACAGTCCAATGGGCTGATGCTTTGGTAGAAACGAAGATCACGCCACAGGCGTTTGGTTTGGTGTATTTGAATCCACCATATGATTATGAGGTCAATGGCGATGAAAAATCTGATCGGTTAGAAGCAAGATTCCTTCGCAACTATGCAGGCAAGATTCAGGTGGGCGGGTGGCTTGTTTTGGTCATCCCCTATACGGTGTTGCAGCATTGCAGCAAAGTGTTGTCGAGAGAATTCAAAAACCTGCGGGTTTGCGCTTTTCCCCGGCCAGAATTTGATGTTTTCAAACAATGTGTCGTCATGGGCCAACGGTCTGAACTTGTTCATAAGGACAAGGCCGATATCGTTAAACAAGAATTCGATATGATTTCCACGCTGAATCTTGAAGAGTTTTTCAATCAAGCTCCACAGCTGGACAACGAAAAAATCATTATCCCTACTGCAAAAATACCACTTCTTAATTTTGTCTCGTACCGAGTCGATCCAGAGGATGCTATCCCGAAGGTTCGCCATAGCGGTGTTCTCGACAATTTGTTGTTGGAGTTGTCGCCAAAGCCCCGGAATATGATTCGGCCTTTGGCTCCGCTTGAAAACGGTCATTTATCGTTGTTGCTGGTCGCTGGTTATATGAATGGCGGCATTACTGGCAACGATCAATCCCTTGTCATTAAGGGAGAGACAGTAAAACAGGAGATGGTGTTTGTGCGCACGCGTGAAACGGAAAAGAGTTTCAAGCATGAGTATCGGGATAAATACGTTCCCACGATCAAGGCCATCGATATGTTGACGGCTGAGATGGTTGTGGTTCGATAAAGGAGACAAAATGGCAAACTCAAATGATTTCGGTCCACTAAAAGGATGTGTTATGCCGGATAGCGGATTTAAAATCGGAGATGAAGTGGTTTACACTAATAGTTACGGCGTGGTTTTCCGCAACAAAACGATTGTTGGTACTGAGATCGTTGACGGAGAGGTGCGTTATTTTTACGCTCCGACAGATGCGCCGTGGTTTAGTGTAAAGGCCAAACAACTCAAGAAAGAATAGTCGATATCAAGACATAAACTAACCCAAACCCGAAAGGGGGAGATTACCCCTTCAAGGGGGCAATCTCCCCTTTTTTCATTAAAAGGAGAAACGTATGCCGGGTTATTTTAGAGTTACAAGTTTTGGATTTGAAGCATATTGTGATGCTTTGATTGCAAGACGATCCCATATTCCACATGAACCGGCTCAGGCCTTACTTTTAAGCCTGGTCGGAACACCAACTCAAGTAGATGCCATTGGTGCCTCGTTGTATCAAGGGCGACCTCTGAGCCTTATTCATCAAACAAATGGTGAACGTTTTAGCCTGACTTTGGGCGAAAATTTCACTACCTCTTCTATTACCCAAAAAACCGATAATCTGATTCATAAGATTATTCGGTCAGCTAAACATTTCAACCGGAAAGCCAGTTGGCTCGATGAGAAGATTCTTTACGGAACGGTTTACGGGACAGATCTCGAAGTCGTGAAACAAAGAGCTTTCTTGTTGGTTGATTCTCAGACCAATACGCCGTTGCTTCCGCAATGGATAGATTGGTTGTGGGACGAAGTATTTCACCCTGAAAAACTCTATTCCTTCGGGAATGAGAATTTTAGGGAAACCTGGAATATTTCATGGCCGGAAGCAATTGATTTTGAGGCTATGGTTCTTGAAAGTGTGAAAGCAGGTTATTTAACCGATGGTGTAGCTTCAGCGAGGGTTATTTCTCTTCCTCCTGTTGTTTCTGACGCGGAACCTGTAAAGGTCGAGCCCAAGGTAATAGCCATTGGAGACTTCCTAAATGATTGGGGCGAGCAGTTAAAAGCCAAAGTCGTTGATGGAATGACCCCTGTTTACACGCCTAAACAAGAGGATGATTGGGATAAGGCCGCACGAGTTAAGCTTGAGGGCTTACTTCGAAAGTCTTTCTCTGGGCAAACAATCCGCGGTGTCCTTCCGGTCGCCAAGGCGTTGTTTCAGAAGAATGACAAAGGCGCATTCAATGTCGGTGTTATGGGAACAGGTAAAACGCAAATGGCTTTGGCTGTTGCTTATCTGATCCCTAAAAAGGCAAAACGCATCATTGTGATGTGTCCAGGGCATCTTGTCCAGAAATGGATACGAGAGGCCAAGGCTGTCTTGCCGGACGTTACTTGTTACAATCTTAACGGTCCAAGCATGGCTTTACTGCTTGCCCATAAACAAATACCGAAGAAACCGCAAGGTATCGAGGTTTGGGTAATCGGCAAAGAAAGAGCAAAACTTCACTACCAGCGCAAGATTGCAACATATCGTCGCAAAGGAAAGGAGTGTTGCCCTGAATGTGGCCGGACAGTTGAGTATGACGATAATGATCCGGCGCCGAATTGTAAAAATAATGATGGGCTTGGTGGTTGCGGCAATCCTTTATGGGGAGCTGACCACACCAAGTACCGGAGATATGCAAAAGCAGATTTCATCAAGCGACATTTTCCGAACAACTTCTTTGACTTGGTAGTGTTGGATGAGATTCATGAGTTGTCCAATGAATCAGCTCAAGGACAGGCGATGGCGTCTTTGGTGACAAAATCAAAACAAATTCTCGCGCTGACTGGCACCTTGATGGGTGGTTACAGCCGGAATTTATTTTACCTACTTTATCGGATGTTCCCGCGACAGATGAAGGAGTCTGGGTTTGAGTATGGCCGGACGCTACAGTTTGCAAAGCGTTACGGTATTGTAGAAACCACCTTCACCGAAAAGAAAGAAGATACCAACGTCAATACGGCCAGCATTGGAAGAAAAGGGAGTAAACCTTCTGTAAAGGAGGCACCCGGTGTTTCTCCAGCGTTGTTGCCCGACTTGTTGTTGGAACATTCTGTGTTTGTTCGTTTGTCCGATGTTGCGGATCAGCTGCCGGAATACGATGAGATTGTCACGTCGGTTACGATGGCCCCGGAACAGGAGAGAGCGTACAATGATCTTTCGGACACTTTAGTTAAAGCCTGCAAAGCGGCTTTGGCCAAGGGAGACATGAGGTTGTTAGGCAAGATGTTGCAATCGCTTTTGGCGTATCCTGATGGATGCCGAAAGGAAGAGATTGTGACACTGGTAACAAACGGCAGGGAAGAA
>MGTA01000062.1:10523-14565 GCA_001799225.1 Deltaproteobacteria bacterium RIFOXYD12_FULL_50_9 | reverse complement strand
CCAGGCCTTGATTTCAAACTTCTACCGAAAGAAGAACGTCTACTTGAAATCCTTGAGACTGAAAAGAAACAGGGACGAAGAGTAGCCATCTTTTTGGAACATACCGGTACAAGGGATTTAATCCCAACCTTATCAAGCAAGCTGCTTGCCAAGGGTTTCACTCCACTTATTTTGCGAAGCGAAGCTGTTCCTGCTGAAAAGAGGGAAGGGTGGTTGCAGGGCAAGATGTTTACTGGAGCGTATGATTGTTTAATCTGTAATCCCAATCTGGTGAAAACCGGGTTAGATTTATTGGATTTCCCGACGATCGTATTTTTTCAGTGTGGATACAGTGTTTACACTCTTCGGCAAGCTTCTCGTAGATCATGGCGTATCGGGCAGGGTCTTCCTGTTCGGGTATTCTACTTGACCTATGAATCTTGTATGCAAGATAAAGCTCTTTCTCTGATGGCACAGAAGATGGAAACATCTTTGGCCGTTGAAGGGGAGCTGTCTGACAAGGGGCTTGCGGCTCTCGCTGAGTCGGAAAATAGCATCCTTTACGAACTTGCAAAGTCACTCACAAGAAATACCAGGACCAAGAGCGTCAAAGACGCTTGGGCTGATTATCGTCAAAAAGAGATGGCAGCTACTCTTGCCCTGGATGATGAACCTGTTGTGACCCGAGAAGAAACCACTGTTACCACCACTACCACGCTGACTTCCCCCAACGGTACCAAAGCACAAGTTCAGACGCAATATGTTGTTCGCGGCAAGGTTCATATTGTTCCGGAAGGAGCGATCGCCTTTGTCAACGGGCATCGTTTTGTGTTCCGAGCAGGTGTAATTTACTGGAACAATCTAAAAGTTGGCCAGTATGACCGGAAAGGGGAGGGCAATATCAAAAATAAGCCGATTCGCGTATTCCGTCCAGAAAATGAAGAGCATTATGTTCTGGCAGAGCTGAAGGCGGCATAAAAAGGAAAAGGTGTAATCATGGGAAGCAATGATAAAGTTCTGGTGGTGATTGGATGTTCAAAGTGTGGCGTAAAACTCACGATAACATCTAAAGAAACTTATGAGAGGTTTAACCACATCTTTACAGGCGTTATATGTCCCGACTGTAGATGCAAAAAACGAGTGTCTAAGTCAAACACTTAAAGGAGGTGTTTTATGACACAACAAACGGCTGAAGCTGTAGAAGGCTATGAATTTTCATTTAAGCCTACTCCAGTGTTCAGGGTCAAAACCAGGTTTAAGCAGATTCAGCGATTATGTGAATCTTGTTTTAAAACCGTACAGAGCAATCCCATTTTCACCGTTATTGATCCTGCGGCTCTCCTTTTCTCTGGAGAAAAGTGCGAACAATGTGGGGAAGAAATTTGCACATTGGCGAAGGTGCCAATGGACACTTTTGATTTTGGCTCATTGATGTTGGTTTTGCAAGGGCAGAATAAAACTATCGCCTTGCAGAAATTTACTATCCGTGATGCTGAAGGAAAAGTGATTGCCTGGGTTGAGGCCCACTCAGAAAAAGACGACGAAGAAAGGCGAAAAGCTGTTGCAATTGCCAGGCTGATGACTGCGGCCCCTAAACTCTTAGCGGCCTTGGAACATGCCTACAATCGTCTTAACCAACTTCCACATTCTTATCGCGATACGGATTTCAAGTTGTTGATTACTGCAATTCGTGAAGCAAAAGGTTTGGATTAAACCAAAATAGATCTGTATCCACCCCACAATCGGGGCAAATCATTTTTGCCCTTATGGGGAATGGTTTGCCCAAAACGTATTCTGAATATAACGGAGGACAAACCATGAATAACAGAAATATGACAATCTTTGAGTTCCTTGAGAAAAATCGGTCTATCCTTGCGGTTAATTCTCTTCCCAGCGTGGAGAGTGTCTATCAGCAGATGAAAGAGCAGGCGTATAACGTGCTCGTTTATTACATGACCGACCTTGTTGAGCGGGATTGGAACATCCTTAACATTGTTAGCCACGGAGACTTCGTTTGGAGTGTAGCTGAAAGCGGCACGTATTTGTATTGTCGTAATTTCTATACTTCGACTGAGGATATCAAGTTTTGCCTCCAGTGGCTTGATGCCACGGCAAACGTCCCTGGCCAGAAGTTTTTTCAAGGTAACATCGATGAACATTCGTTGATTGGTGTGTCTCAAGAAGATGCAACCAAGATTCTTGAATCTTGGTTGCCGACTGTCAACTAATCAAATCAAAATCAATCTTCATGAGGGGCAAGCGACTGTTTCCCCTCTGGGGATCCGGCTTGCCCTTTTTTTAGGAGGACCAAGCCATGATAGCGATTGCCAGAAATTCTCTCCAAATTTTCCAATCTCTTTTGATGATCACCGATACGGTTACGGCCGCATCTTTTGATGCCCAAACAATCAGCTCTCTTGCAGACGGAAAGGAAGTGATCAGGGTGCGCCATCATCGGCAGCACGTTGATTTCATTTTTACCGGCAAAGCCGCATATCCTGTTTGTTTTGAGGATGAAGGGCTTGCAATGAAACAGCAGGTTGCTTGGACTAATGAAGATAATGGTTTGGCTTGTCATGATGACCGGTTTGTTTTGGTCAGCATTGTGGCCATGGCAAATCATTTTCTGAGAACGATTAAGAAAGAGTTAAGGCTACGGGAGAATTGAAGAGGATTAAGCATTTTTACATAAATTAAACCCACAGGGGAAACATTAACCCCTATGGGGGTCATGTTTCCCTTTTCTATTTCGTATTTTTAAGGAGCAAAACATGGCCACTCAAAAATTTATTACCAAAGTAGACCTTCGTTCCAAAGAAAGTATGTTGGCGTATCTGAAAAGTCATTTTCGGTACAATACCATGAATTCTTGGAATGGTTCGACCAGCTACGCCCATAATGTCAAGCTCAACAGATTCGTCCCTCATGAATTAATGAACGATGCCTATGAGTTGCTTTCTGCGGACTCTGCGCAATATCACAATGAGATTGAGGACGTTTTTACAGATTTTGCATTTGAGCATAATTACTGCTATCAGATCGGCTTCAATGGGCGATCTGCCGGATATCTCGTTCTTTATCGGGGTGAACGGAAGCGGTTTGAACATAAAAGCATATGCAGATCGTGCGGGCAACGCAACTTTAAAAAAGTTCATGAAGCTGCTCCGGATGATACTCCGAAAGGAGTAATCGAAAGAGAGGTTTTCATGAACAGCGGATGTTGGATCACGGCAACTTATCTGGATCAACCAGCTGTTTTTGCTTTGTCGATTTCAGACGAAGAAAAAACAGCCTTTATCAACGAAGCCAAGATCAATGCAAAAGGTTCTACATTGGGCAACCATTGTGGAGCTTGCGGTCGTGATACTCGTTTCAATGCTGAGTTATACGAAACGATCACATATCCCGGCCAGAGCCTTGGAGATCAAGATTTTGATGATTTGACCCTGTATGAAATAAGGGAAGAAGTCAAACTCGTGCAGAGCTTCGATGAAGCGGTACAACAGTGTGCTGAGATTTTCCTTAATGCATGTCAGAGTTGTGTTGTTGAGGAAGAAACCTACATGATCCCGCAGACCCGCAGAGTTGCGCGTTGCGCTTATGCAGCGTGAACGTCATGGCCTACAAACGGAAATATATAAAAGGAAAACGGATTTTTTCTCTTAGCGAGATAGAAGCAGAGCTTGCAAATGAGCGATATGTTTTTTTATGGAATCAGCCGAAACATCCAGGTTGGATCCTTTCAATGCAGCTTCGAGCAATCATGTTTTTGGTGGACAGGGGAGCATTCGCTTTTGCTATCTCAACTGCTCCAGACATTCCATTTGCGTGATCAACTTCATAATCCTGAAATCAAACCTCACTCACCCCTGAAGGGCAGAACATCACCCCTTCGGGGTGGTGGCATGCCCTTCGATTAAACAAATTCGGAGGACACAAATGAACATCAATAATAAGGCCTTAAAGCCTTCCCAGCTCATCAAACTGCTTGTCAATCTTCTCCCCTTGAAACTCCCTGTCCTGATCACAGGTGCGCCAGGCGTCGGTAAATCCGATATCGTGG
>MGTA01000062.1:10257-10499 GCA_001799225.1 Deltaproteobacteria bacterium RIFOXYD12_FULL_50_9 | reverse complement strand
AGAAGTTTGGTGCTTGCAATCTGCTTATTATGCATCCGGTAGTTAGCGATCCAACAGACGCCAAGGGCATGCCCTGGGTGTTCACGGATGGCGATAAACCGAGGGCGGCATTTGTTCCTTTTGGTGAGTTGGAACAGATGATCAATGCGAAAGAATTGACCATCGTGTTTCTTGACGATCTTGGACAAGCGCCACCTGCAGTACAAAGTGCGTTTATGCAATTAATTCTCGCACGGAGAATC
>MGTA01000062.1:6297-10144 GCA_001799225.1 Deltaproteobacteria bacterium RIFOXYD12_FULL_50_9 | reverse complement strand
CGTTGAGTTGGAGCCTGATCTTTACGATTGGATTCGGTGGGCGCTGGACAACAATATGCCTACGGAGCTCGTTTTCTTTATCAAGCTTCGGCCCAATCTTCTTTTCGACTTCAAGCCGACTTCTGACATGACGAACTCGCCATGTCCCAGGACGGTAGCCAATGTCGGGAAGTTGAGAAATGCCGGGATAGAGAAGGAGATCGAGTATCAAGTGTATTCCGGAACAGCCGGGGAAGGTTTTGCCGCTGAGTGGTGTGGCTTTCTTGCCAACTACCAGAAGTTGATGAATGAATTCAACCCAGACAAAATTTTGCTCGATCCAGACAATGCCCCGGTTCCTACTGAACCGTCCCACCTGTACGCTGTAACCTTGGCCCTCGCCAAGAAAGCATCCGCGCAGACCGCAGACCGAATTTTCAGGTATGCCAACCGTCTACCGGATGAATTCAGTGTACTCCTGGTCAATCAGGCCAATAAGCAGAGCGAAGATTTCGTGAACACTCGTGCTTTTGCAGAATGGGAAGTACGGCACCACGAGGTCATGTTCGCATAATTCATCTATCAACCCCACGGGGGCTTTCAGCCCCTTTAGGGTTGAATCTTGCCCCCTTGCTTAACATTTAAGAGGACAAGTTATGTCAAAACACATCATGAAAGCACAAATCGTAGAAAAAGAAGCTGTTATCGTTATTGGTTGGGATGGTTGTATGCAGCATTACCATCTATCCATCAAAATCGATGGCAAAGAAATTTGGTCGGACTTAACCCTGAATTATCCAGGGGGATATTTTGATGTTTCCCCCTATCTTTTCGTTATTGCGGGTTTCGGGATTGAATTGCCGGACACCATAATCGACGCATTGACTTGTGATCAGCAAAAAAATGCTGATTACCATGAGGTTAAAGATTGGGGTTTAATTGACGGCTGATCTGATTTTCTGCGATTAATTTTGTGTTGTACCCACCCCACAATCGGGGCAAATCATTTTGCCCCTATGGGGAATGGTTTGCCCAAAACGTATTTTGAATATAATGGAGGACAAACCATGACAACAACAACCACCAAAAACAGCACCCAGGCCGCTTCGCTCGCAGACAATTGCATGTTTGTAAACTTGGCCATTTCTTGTTGGACTGCTCGTAAGTATGACACGCAGGTAACGGAAAAGGTTAAGGTAGAGCATTTTGCCTCGGACGACTCTGGGAACTTTAACAAGCATTTGTTGAGTAGCGAAAAGCTGAAAGGTATTCATTCGCATGTCGCAGAAACCAGACGGTTACACCAGACCATGACCCTTGAGGGCCGTGAGAAGGGTTTCCGGCTGCTGACCAACCAGATGTATTTCAAATACAGACAGGTGATGCAGGAGCGAAAGGATGAGCTTTTCAGGAAGGTCGAGTCGTTCAAGTGGGATTATCCCTATCTTGTCGATTCCGACCGGAACAGACTTGGTGAAATGTTTAATTCATCCGATTATCCGGATGTCGAAAAACTGGACGCCAAGTTTGCTTTTGATACAACCTTCATGCCCGTGCCTCGTGGGTCGGATCTAAAGGTTGTAGGCTTACTTGATGAAGACCTCAAGAGGTTGAGAGATGATATCGATCAATCTCTTGAAGATCGGCTTGCTATTGCGATGAAGGATGCCTGGACTCGTTTGTATGAGGGGCTTAGTCGGTTCACCGGCAAAAAGATTCACGCCGAGGAAACGATCAAACATCTGTGCGAGTTGGTGGAGATATTGCCCATGTTGAATGTTGGCAATGATCCACGACTTGCAGAACTCGCAATGGAAGTTTCTGCTTCTATTTGCATCCATGACCCAAGCGCCATCAAGGACCATAAGGAAACCCGGGAAGAAGTCGTGCAGAGTGCCAAAGACATCCTTAAGGATATCGAAAGCGCAATGTCCGGTATCTTTGGGTGATGGCCATGAGTCTAACCGCAAAGAAGAAGATTATCGCGGCAAGGGCTGGCCTGATACTGGATGCCCCGTTTTTCGGGAATCTGGCATTACGCCTCAACATTAAAGAAGATCCCTCTTGCAAAACCGCATGGACGGACTCGATCAATCTTGGATTTAACTCTGAATTCATTGATGGCTTAACACTTGATGAAACAAAGGGGCTTGTTGCCCATGAGGTTTGTCATTGTATGTTCAGTCACCACACCCGCAGGAGCAATAGAGACTCCCGGAAGTGGAATGAAGCAGGTGATTATGTAATCAACCTTGAGTTGATTGCGGCCGGTTTTGTTTTGCCAAAGGACGTCTTAATCAATGCTGCATACAAGGGTATGAGTGTAGACAAGGTGTATCGGCTCCTGCCAGATCCTCCCCCATCGAAAGATGGAGAAGGCGGCGAGGGTGGACAAAATAATGATCCTGGTGGATGTGGAGAGGTTCGTGACTTCAAGCCGGCATCGCAAGATGGGGCGAACAGTAGCGAACCGACACCGGCACAGTTATCTCAATCCGAACAAGATTGGAAGATAGCGATTGCCCAGGCCCGACAGATTGCCAAGGGAATGGGCAGTATGCCGGCTGGCATCGACAGATTAGTTTCTGAAGTCATTGACCCAAGGGTTGATTGGAAAACGATTTTGCGGCGGTTTGTCGAAGTCTCGGCCCGCAATGACTATTCCTGGCAAATGCCGAACAGGAGGTTCATACAGCAAGGGCTGTACCTCCCCCAGCTTCACTCGAAAGAGCTGAAGCCTCCGGTGCTTGTTTGTGACACGTCATGTAGCCGTGATGATGAAGCTCTCAAGGCTTCTGCAGCAGAAATCAGCGCCATACTTGAAGATTACGATACGACCCTTTATGTGGTCTATTGCGATACGGAAATTAAGGGCGTTGAGGTTTTCACCAACCAGGATCTTCCTCTTGAGCTCCATCCTAAAGGCGGCGGCGGCACGGATTTTCGGCCTCCGTTTGAATGGGTGCGAGAGCAGGGGATTGATCCAGGGTGTTTGATCTATCTGACTGATCTGGAATGTTCCAGGTTCCCCGAAGATCCCGGCTATCCGGTTCTCTGGGGATACATGGGGCAGTACGGTGAAACCCCTCCATTTGGAGAGGTTATTCATATTGAATAAATCCCTGATAGGGCCAACTTCCTTATCAGGGGAGAATGGCCTTCAAACCAAAAGGAAAGACTATGAAAAACATACTTCTTGGCATAAAAGACCTCGCCAGAACCGGACATGTCACCAGATGGCATTCGGTACGAGTTGGCCGGCCGCAAACTTTGGCGGAACATCATTATTTGGTGGCTATGTTCGTCAATAAGCTGGCCAAGGATATTCTGCCGGGCCTTTCCGATTCGGAACGGTTAAAAATGGTGGAGTATGCCTTATGGCACGACCTGCCGGAAACCATTTGTGGCGATCTGCCCAGCCCGCTTAAACGGCGAATTGAGCAGATTTGTTTGGGAAATAACCCCATTGATATTATCGAAGAGCAAATTGCGCCTTGGCTCGTAAAGTGTAAAAAAAGGCTTCAAGCTAAGCCGGAACAGGCTGTGACCGTTAAATTGGCAGATATGATCGATGCCATCTTGTTCATTGAGCAGGAAGGTATTGGTAAACATGCCCAAATGGTGGCGCGGCAGCTCCGGCAACATTTTTCAGAAAAGGTCGCCTTGGCTCAAAAAGAGCTACCTCTTTTTGAGTGGGATAAGGCTGTTGCACTGTTGGATGAGTTGATGAGTGGTTACGAGGACAATAAAATGCTGTTTGAAGGTAATTAATATCTCTCTAATAGGGGAACTTGTTTCCCCTGTAGGGATATTGGGTTCTCTTTTTTGTAGATTTGATTATGAAAACTGATTATTCTAATTAAAGGAG
>MGTA01000062.1:0-6289 GCA_001799225.1 Deltaproteobacteria bacterium RIFOXYD12_FULL_50_9 | reverse complement strand
TGGCAAGTTAAAATCGCAGAAGGAACTTTTGCAACTAAGGCCGATGTTCTTGAAATCAAGAACGAGATGAGAGATCTCAAAAAGGATCTCACGCACGATTTGACGGTAAGGATGTTTCAGGCTCAAATCGCGGGCTTTATTTTCACGGTTGGTTTTATAGCCGGATTGCTGAAGTTGATGATTCATTAACTCCCACATTTCATAAATAATCCCTCAAACACCACCCCAAGGCATCAGCCTTTTGGTGGTGTTTTATTTCCCCCATTAGGGAGACTTGTTTCTCCTAATGGGGGAAATTTGTCTCCCGTTTTCATTTAAGGAGTCAAAAAATATGCCAAATTATGATAGCCAAGCTACATACCAGCCTTCCATCCCCAAACATCTTCTTTTAGATGATGATATTAAATTTATCGAAGCCTTTGGCGTGAGTATCGAGTCAGACGGCGATGATAAGTTTTATCTCTTTGAAGAAAATTGGTGTTCGGATGCACAAATCGTTGATTCCGAGGGCAACGAAATTGAACATGGTGAGGAACAGCTCCTTGGGCGGTTTCAGGAAATTATTCGTCGTTCTAATGGCGAGCTTTCTTGGATCTCAAGAGAAACGTCCTACACCTGTTCCAAGATGGCGCCGGATGGATTTGGTGGAAGTGCAGTTTTTATTACCGTCGATGATATCCAGTATTTCGGGACATCTTCTTGGTTGGGCCAACGTATTAGCGAAGCCGAAACAGGCGATATTGGGCCTCACACGGACAATCTGCCTCTGGCTAAGCCGATATTGGGTATTGTTTTCAGTAAAGGAGGGCTTTTGCAAGCTGTGATCAGTAATGATCCGGGGCAGTTGCCAATCGATTCCATAGTTTTTATCGATTACGATACTGAATATGCCGACAAAGAAGATCTTGTTGATGTTCCCCAGGGTGGTGACGATACAATCGTTTCCGCGAGGGGATCCATTTGCATAATTGAAAAAAGCGGAATTGACCTGGCAAATGTAATTGCTCAGATCTACCCGTAACCGATAATTTGCATTCCTGCGAGGGGGTTGTTTTTACCCCTCGCAGGGTTTTTTTTTCTCTCTCCAGGCATTGTTTTGTTGTGTGTCAGGCCACGATTTCAGTCAAGGGTAAATAATCATCCTCCCTTGCTTGGAATCGTGGCCTGAAGGCTGACGAAATGATGAAATTAAACCCCATAAATGGAGAGAGGCGATGAAACAACTTCCTGATGCCACCAACGGTGATTGTGTTGACCAGTTGTTAAAGGAGCTTGGGTTTTCAGACCCGGTTCGTCCCATGAATACCCCAGAGGCATTTGTTGTCCTGGGATTCACGAAAAAGGGTAGAGATACAGCAATGGATCTTCTGGCCCTATATGGGTTTTCTGGCTCTTCACGATCACACTGAGATCATGGTATCAACATAACTTTAACGGCTCTCCAGATATTCAACCTGGGCGAGCCGTTTTTTTTTGTCTAAAAATCCATTTTTTTTCAAAACACAAACTATGCCGGAAAAAAAATAGAGAGTAGTGAGCCCATTCCTTTTTCAAAAGAGGTTTGCGAAATGGAGCAAGAATTCAATCTGTTAATTGTCGAGTCTCCAACTAAGAGTAAGACTATTGCCAAATACCTTCAGGATGAGCCAGAAAGGTGGGTAGTAATGGCCACGCTTGGTCACATTCTTAATCTGCCGGACGATGAGCACGGCATTGAGCAACGAGGGGAAGCCTTTGTTGGAAAATGGGTTTACGAAAAGGGCAAGAAAAAGCTGGTTGAAGAGATTGCAGAAACGGCAAAGAAGGCAAAAGCTGTATGGGTGGCAACAGATCCAGACAGAGAAGGAGAGAAAATCGCCCTGGATGTAGTGGCAAGGGCTGAATTAAAACAATATCACAGGGTAACTTTCAATGAGATCACAAGGTCGGAAATTCTGACGGCGATCAAAGAACGAGCGCGAACTTTAGATGTTCGTATTACTGAGGCACAGCGAGCCAGGCGTTATATAGACAGGGAGGTTGGCTATCCTATATCACAGTTGCTTCGTGCGGATTTCAAACGGTCATGTAGTGAACACCGCCCATCTGGAGTCGGTAGGGTATTGTCTGCGGCCCTGCATATCCTGGCTGAAAACGAAAAAAGGATTGAGGCTTTTGTTTCCGAACCATATTGGCAAATAGTCGTGGATTATGTCACCGAAGGGATACCGTTCAGAGCAACAAACCAGCTTAAATTTAAGGAAGAGAATGCTGAACAGCTCCAGGAGGTAATACACCTGGTCCGGAAAAACGTCCATATTGTCGAAGAATTTAAACCTAACAATCATGATATCGCTCCATACCCACCATTGACCACTTCGAGACTCCAGAGGGGAGGGTTTTATCTTTTCGGGTTTGCACCCAATCACACCATGGATCTTGCACAACAATTGTTCGAGCTTGGATATATCACTTATCACCGGACAGACAGCTACCGTATTTCAGACACAGCTATCACCGAGATGACGAAGGTGCTAACAGATTTTTTCGGTGCAGAACATACTCTGGTTGCCCGTCGTGAATTCAGAAAAACCAAAAAAAATGCGGATGCGCATGAGGCTGTCCGGCCAACCTATTTTGAGGAAGAATATTTCCCAAGCAACATTGATGAGATATGGCGGCAAAAGGGCGATACAAACATCTTAGGCAAAGATCATCATAAGCTTTACGAATTTATTTTCTATCGCACAATTGCGGTGCAATTAAAAAATGCAGTCTACGATACGACACAGGTGGTTACAAGTGTGGCTGGCATCAAGTTTAAGGCCCAGGCCAACCATGCCATCTATCAAGGTTGGGAAATGATTGGCGGGCGGTTTATTAAGGCTTCAGAGCGTAATGAGCGTGACGAATGGAAAGATCGGGAGATACAGCTTCCTTCTATGACGATTGGAGATACGTTGGCGCCGGTGAATATTGAGGCGATAGAGAAGAAAACGCGGCAACCAGACCGCTATGGGATTGGTCGCTTTATCACCACCCTGGATGATGCGGGGATAGCTCGACCTTCCACCTTGGATACCATTATTCCATCTTTAACGGCGAAAGATTATGTGTTTGTGAGAAACGGGATGCTCTATGTTTCAGAGCTTGGGAAAGCCGTCGATGCGTGGGTGATGGCAAAGTGTCCGTGGATGGCAGATAGAGATCATGCCAAAGACTTTGAGGATAAACTGGATTTGATTGCGTCAGGAGAAATAGATACTGCTGATGATCTAATCAATGAATATCACAAGCTGGTTCAAATCTTAAGAGATGATTTGGGAATAGATCTTCAAGTTGGCAAACCAACTCCAAGCCAGATCGAATATGCAACCAATATTGCCAAGCAAAAGAAAATAGAAATCCCCGAAGGCCTTTTCGGAAGTGATACGGCTACGGCTGCTTTTATTAAGCGTAACCAGATATTGAAAGTGGAAGTTGGGATATGTCCAGAGTGCAAAGTAGGGAAAATAGTTATGCGGGAAAAGATGTTTGGCTGTTCTGAATTTAAGGGCGGCTGTAAATTCGTATTATGGATAAAGAATGCGGAGCTTTTTCTTGATCGGTTTAAGATCGAGCATACCGAGCATTTTTTGAAAGAATTGGTACAAAAAGCTCTTGAGAAAAAACCGATGCATCTAACAGGTATCCCGGGAAAGGGTGGTAATAACTTTGATGCAGCAATTATTCTCACCAAGCATGAAACATATGGGTGGCAGTTGGGATTTGATTTTAAAGTAAAGAAGTTGTAAAAATTTAAACGTTCATTTTTATAAAAAAAGGAGAAAAAATGTCAAAAGCAGATAATCTACGACAACAGGCTAAAGATTTGTTGGAACAAGCAAAGAAAGTTGAACAGGAAGAGCGCAAGCTTCGGGTTCAACAAGGTGGACAATGGTTAGAAAAGCATTATGGTAAAATAAAAGAATTGTTACCGGACGATCTTCAGAAACAACTCGCGAAGATTTTTGCCTCGGCAGATTGATAGAGCCAACGATTCTGGCCCGAAGGTAGGAGCTTGTGCAAGTAGGTTGTTGTAAAGAGAATGTTGGGTCGTAATATTTCACAATAGGGGGACATAATTTTAAAATGATTACATTATTAAAAGAGATGCCCCCCCATAAACCTTGCATTTTAGTCATTGACGATGACCCTATCTTTTTAAAAATAATGCAAGAAACGTTTAGAGGAAAATGTGATGTACTGATAGCACAGGACGGCGAAGAAGGGATTCGATTATTTGATGAAACCAAACCTGATTTGGTCATGGTGGATTTGCAGATGCCCCCGCCCGATGGCTTTGTAATTTTAAAACATATTACATCAGTTTCCTATATTCCCGTTGTAGTGGTTTCCGGCAACACCCAATCAGAAAAAATTATCCAAGCACTCCGCGCGGGCGCAATTAATTATTACACCAAGCCGATTTCGGAGATAGATGCTTTTGTAGAAGTCATTTGTCAATTGGCGGCGGCCAAGCGGCGGATGGATTTTTGCGTTGCACTGCAGGAAAATCTTGAAGCCCAAGTTGAGGAGCGAACTGCGTTATATGAACATAAGAAACAGTGTTTGGTGAAAACACAGGATGAATTGGCAAGCCAAGTTAAATTGCTTGAAAAGATAATTGCCAAAATCCCCTATGCTGTTTTCTGGAAAGATAAAGAAATGAATTTCAAAGGGGCGAATAAAATTTTTGCAAAACTAATGACTGGTTCAAGTGATCCTGATGGGATAGTGGGAAAATCTGTTTTCGATTTAGGGTTGCCTCCCCAAACAGCTAATTTATTGCATGAGCAAGATTTAAAGATATTAGCTACCGGCGTTCCAGAAACCATAGAAATTCTTGTAACAGATTTTCAAGGCAATGAAGTGATGTTGGAGAGCACCAAATCCAGACTGGAAAATAACCGTGGCGAAGCGGAGGGTTTGGTCGGAGTCTGCATAGATATCACTAAACGAAAATTGGTTGAGATGAATTTGCATGACCGAGAAACTTTTTTAAGAAATCAAAACACTCAATTATTGGCAACGCTTTCAGATCGATACAAATTTGGAGAGATCGTGGGAAAGAGCCAGGTCATGCAGGAAATGTATGACCTCATTTTGTCGGCTGCTTATTCTCATTCGAATGTATTGTTGCGCGGAGAACAAGGCTCGGGACGGCAATATGTTGGAAAAGCCATTTGGCAGCAAAGCCAAAGGAAAGATGTTGGGTTTTTGTATCTCGATTGTGAGATGTCTGATTTTGAGGTCAGGCGACATCTTTTTGGGTGTTGTGATTCATTGTCAGCAGAAACAAATCCAGATATATCGGCCGGGTTCTTAATTTTGGCCGATCATGGGACTTTGTATCTCGATAATATTGAGAGCTTGAGTCTGAAATTGCAAAGTGAGTTGATTGATGCTTTGAAAAACGGATTTGTTCAGCCTGTTACAAAAAAATTCATCAAAGTAGATGTACGGTTGATTTGTGCGACATCTGAGACACTAAGGAATCTGGTAATCCAAGGGTTGATGGGGCAGGAATTTTTGTTTTTTATCCAGATAATTGTCATCAATGTGCCATCTTTAAGAGAAAGGAAAGAAGATATTCCGTTGTTGGCGGATTTCTTCTTAAAAAAATACCATCCAGAGATGGCCCAGGATCTTGATCCTATCGTTACAAAAGCCCTCCAGGATTACGATTGGCCGGGTAATCTCCAAGAATTTAAAAATACGATCCAGCGCTATGCTTCTCTCGGGAAGCTGGATTTTTTTCACTCATCAATTTCCGGTGGACAACTTCGGACGGATTATGAGCCTGAGGAATGGGCATCGTTAAGCCTGGCTGTTGAGGATCTCGAGAAAACGTTGATCTTAAAAGCTTTAGAAAAACATAATTGGCATCAATCGCATACTGCAAGTGATTTGGGGATAGACCGAAAGACGCTTGGCAAGAAAATGAAGGGGTATAACCTTCCTTCTAAGCGGGAAATTAAGGATGATCGTTGTGCCTGAAATAAGGAATTTTAACTCCCGTTATCCCATACGGATAACACGAAGCGCTTCCCGGACGTTGATCGAGATGGCGATCATAAATATGCCCTTTCCGAGGCAGTAGTAACCAATGCCATTGGCGATAGCCTCAAGCATGTTGTTCTCGCCCTGTGCCTTGAGCCCTACAAGCCTCAACCCGCCGATAATGGCAATCGCTCCGCCAAGGATACAGAAACCACGGGAAATGTTTCCCCATTGGATGTCATTGCTCATGTGGAAATTCCGAGGGTGT
>MGTA01000061.1:12126-20400 GCA_001799225.1 Deltaproteobacteria bacterium RIFOXYD12_FULL_50_9 | reverse complement strand
TTTCTGATTATCGCTATCCTTGTCGCTCTTGCCTGATCGTCCGAGTTGGGCAGCAATGAGCTTGGGGAGGAGTTCCGGTTTGTCGGTCGCCATGGCTAGCAATCCATCATGAAATTCCTGAAGTCGGTAGGCAAGGGAAGAGCTAAGTTGTTCGCCGGATTGCTCGCTGCCTAGGGCGGAGCACACCGTGAGAAAATGGTCAAGCAGGCAGGTCGCCCCGTCTGCTTGGTGCCATTTGGCCTTGAAAATTCGACCACCGCCGGATCGTTTATCCACTTCAAGGGCGAAGGCATTGCGGCCGCAATCATTTTTCGCCAGGCCGAGGAGTTGATGGGCGCGTTGCAAAGCGGACTTGAGCGGTTTCTTGTGATGGCAGACCAGGATGCCAGCCGAGATGGTCAACTCATCACCATGGCCGAGATGAACCATGAGCTTACCTGGTTGCGGTCGCCAGGAGGCTCCAAGGGTGACGCATTTTTTTTGTTGGCTATCCGGTTGAAAACGGAAGCCTGCGCCATATGCCTCGGCAATTTTGCGGGCCGCATCCAGCACAGTTGAGACGGGGAGGACGGCACAGACATCGTCGCCGCCAGCATAAATGAGACGCCCACCATGATTTTTAATAATCTCCGGTACGGTGAGCAAGGCAAAATCGCCTAAGGCCTCGGAGATGGCGGCATGTACTGCCGGGGCAAGTAGCCGTTTCTTCGACAAGCGTTCCTGCCAAAAGTCCTTAAACCGGGGAGAAAAAGGACCACCAAAGCGTTTGACCAGTTTAGGGTGTAGAACCGTGCCCCAACTGGCAGCGATGGTCTCGCCATTTACCAGCTTGCCCATGCGGTCGCCGTCCATCATCAGAATGGCGTAATAACTATCCGTGCTCTTGGGCTGGCAAAGACCGAAAATTTTATCGGCCAGTCTTTTTTCTTCTTTTTGTAACTCAGAGATTTCGGGCTCGTCCTTGCCGCTGTTCTTTCCTTCCTCCCCGCAGGCGTGAAAATATTGGGCCAGCTTTTTCTGCCATTCTACGGAACCTGCCTTGCTAAGTTCCGTGAGTGGTGCGACCGCCTTGCTTGCCCGCCGCGCTGCCTCGAACCAGTCGGTAAGGGCGGTTTCGGTGGAGGATGGGAAGCTGTCCGCCTTGCGAAACAGCCGTTGCAGTGGATGATCTTTCCAGTCCGTGCACACCTTGTAGGCCAACCGCTTCATCAGGGCAATGGCGCACAGCCGTTCGGTTTTCTTGAATTCGACCTTGTTTGGCCATTTTTCACGAAGCTTTGACCAGAAAGGGTCTTGGGAGGGTGGAGGGTTGCGGTCTTCACCTTCTTTCCAGGCAAAACGCAGGGCCTCGTACTCGCCGAACAGATCGCACTTGATGCCTGGTTCCGGCGGGCGTTGATCGCCCCGGTGTGACTTGCCGGCGGCCATACAGGTTTGGGTCAGGGCATGGGTTACCGGGTACAGGTATCCCCGACTGTCAGTAGTTTTAAAGATTTTTTTGCTGTCCTCAAAGAGCGCAAGATTGATCTTGTAAGTGTCTTCATGCAGCAGTTCAGCCAAGATGTCTTTCTCGCCAGCATCAGCCATTGGGCAGGCGGCCCAATGGAAATCCCAATATGAACCGATCTGGCGGTTAAACTGTTCGCGCAGGTAGGTGTCGGGGTGCTGGATACCCTTCTCGACAGCGTGCAAGGTGCTGTCACCAAGTTCAAGCCACTGTTGACGGATATGGGCCTCAATCATGGAGGCGATCTCTTGTTCCTTGCCTTGGGGGGCGAGGAAAACAAACTTGTTGGGAAAGGTGGCGATTCCAGAATTGTCTGTTTCTGCGACGTTGATGCCAGCCAGTAGTTTTTTCATTTTCAGCCCGCTATCAGATGCCAGCCAGTCATCAACCAGGGGTTGACCGTGCAGGCTTGGATATAGGACATGATCAGCGCCAAACTCCAGCATGATCTTTTTGATCCCTTCAAAGGCCAACCAGGAGAGGAGAACCGAACCTGTCCAGAAATCCCTTAGCTTGCGGGCGCGTTCGATGAAGTCCTGTACCGGGGTGATACCAAAGACCATTAGGCTTGCCCCTTGTTTTGGTGAACAGGCGAAACAGGAACCGAGCGCCGAGACAAGGCCGTTATGTTGCCATATGGAGTGATCGGGTATACGGGTGGCGGCAGGTAGCCGCGGCCAGAGACCGCCCAAACCGCCAATATTCTCTTGGGCCAAACGGCGGCGCAGCACGAAATAGAGATAATTGAATCGGGCCGGGGCAAACTTCTCCTCCAGCCCTTTGAACATCCCGGAATATCCGGCGTCCTGATCGGCATCCATGCCGATGTCACTCTTCAGCAACTCTTCAAGCGCGTGCTGGACTTGTGTGGGGTCAAATCCGGCGGGCAGTTCGATGGCAAGACTGCCGTCTTTGCCGGTGGGATGGGTGATTTTTGGAGCCAGGAGAAAATCAACAAAGCCATCCTCGTTAAAGCTGGGCAGGGTGGCCCGATCCATGCCCGAGGCTATGCGGTCGGCCTCGGCGTAGATTTCGTGGTTCAGTGAATTGGCCTGGAGCCCGAGGATATCGAGCAATCGGCCGCTTCTTTCCTCATGGCCTTGGAGACGCAGGGGTTTATCTGGCGGGTCATGCAGGAACATGATGATCTTCTGTACCCAGTAATCGGTGTTCTGACCGAATTTCGTCATATAAGTTCCTCCAGCTTGGCTCGTACCATGAGTTTGTCGAGTTTGGCATGCACTTTTTTCCAAATGCCCTTCTGCCGGTCAACTTCGCCGTGCCACATTTTATCACTAAACAGGTGTGGCAGGTGTAGGATATAACCGCGGTACTGGCGATTGCCATCTTTGCGGACCAGGAGGCGCAGGCCGGAGGCATGACGGCCGTTTCTCCACGGGCCGGTATTAAAATTATGATTAGTCAACGGATAGCCCAGCAGATGCCGATCACTTGGTTGGCCGTTGGTGATGGCAATTTTGCCAAGGCCATCAATTGATCTGGCTCGCATACCGGCATAGGCGTCGGCCAGGTCTTTCATGCAGTCTTCCCATCGTTGTGCTGCCGGCCTCGTTTTCCACAGTAAATGCCCTTTAACGTCTTTTCCAAGGCAATGAGGGTAATCACAACTGTGATCCAATGCCTCATCCAATGTTTTGAGCGAGGCATCAATTTTGGCAGGGTTGGTAATCGGCATCTGCCATGATCCCCAACCGTTGCGGGAACGACTGCCGATGGCGGCAAAGGCCTTGACCAAGGTTAAGGTGGTGTGTATCTCCTGTTGTGCGGAGGAAGGACAGGTAACTTCCAAAATAAATCGGCATCCTGGTTTGATATACGAGTGTAATACCTCATTGTTTTTGATTAAACCCATTCCTGCCAGATAATTGAGAGGTTTGGTTTTGCCGCCGGTTACTTCTGGGTGCTCGATATCTCCAGGATTTGGAAAGTTGACCTTGCTGGTTTCAATAGCCCCAATTGGTTCTACTAGCAAGGTGACGCCGCTTCTGCCACCTCCTTCCTCATCCGGGCTGCCAAATAGTGCGGACTCTTTTTTGTACAACGCTTCCGAACTGAAGCGATTCCCCTGCGTCACCCGCCACCAGTAACGCAAAAGTCCCTTGAATGGCGCGGCCCGCAGTTCTGCCTCCTGGTCGGCATTGCCTAAAAACATGGGGGTGATGATTTCACATTCAAACCGGTGTCGTTCGTGCCGGTAATGTCGTGGTATACAGATCGTCATTGCATCCTCCATTTATCTCTAAAAGTCTCGTGGTGTTAAATAAGATGCTTTAAAAGTAGCATCAAAATATTATGAAATAACTGGTGATAAATATGGCACTTACCATCCTCATTCATCTAATACCACCTTCGCAACGTTGCCGAGTCGTCTTTTTTACAAGCCTGGAAATATATCAATTCATTCAACCTTCAGCTTCAAGCCATTGTTGATCTTGAACCACGAAAAAACACTTCGCATACGGAAATGAAATATTTTATGTTTTTTATTATGCATAATACTTGTAAACCATTATGAGGCAGGCCATGCGAACCACACTCGATATCCCCGAAGACATTTTGACCGAGGCAATGCGGCTTTCCGGCACCAAGTCCAAAACCATGACAATTATTCTCTCCCTGCAGGAATTCATTAATCGCAAGAAAATCGACAAGCTTCGTGCTTTGCGCGGTAAGCTTGATCTCGACAAAGATCTTGATGTCCTGCGCCGTGACCGTACCTTGCTATAACCAAGGTGCTCTTATCTAAATGTCTTGTTATACCCCGCAAAAGGGTGCTGAACAGAGCGCGATACTGCCGTTAATCCAACCTGCCATGTGCTTATGGCACAATCAACCTCCCATTACTGCTTAGTAATTCCTCGATCTCTTCAATAAGTACCGGTAGGTTCGGCTGGGTGAAATAGATATGCACCGCTGGAATGCGATTGTGTTTCAGGTCGGGTGGGATGTGTTTGTGGTGGGGTAAAGTGCGCGCCAGTATCGGATCATTTGGGTGAGGCTGTGAATCATACCAGGCAAGTTTTCCGGAAATTCCCCATATCTCGTAACCATATGATTCGATTATCACTGTGCTATTTTCGATTGCCAGACGTTCTTGGACCAAAAGACGATATCCGCCGGCAAATCGTAGTTCTCCGCGCAGGATTGCTGATCCCTTGCCACGACGGATCACCGCGAGAGTGGAGCCGGTAATGCTTGGCCGCGTAACAGCAATGGTATAGATAAACTCTTCGTAATCATGGATTGACTGAAATTGGTTCATGACGGGCTGCCTTCTTCAGGATGGCGGGGAGAGTCTGCGCCTCATTCTGGAGTGACTGAATAGCACGTTGGTACTGATCACGGCGCCGCAGAAGGGTTTGGTAAGCGCCGGCCCAGTCGCTCCATTCGAGTACCCAGCTCTCGTCTTCCGGCTCAGCCCCTTGGCTGTACATTTCATAAAAAGTCTCGGAAAGCAGCCCGTACTTCCTTTCGTACATCTCCAAGTCTTCCACAAGCGCATGAATATCGCTGATGATGTCTTGTAGGATCATAGGTGTCACACCCCTCATTACAAATTGTTGTCTTCCTGACCGTATGGTTTTGCAAAAAAGCTGATAGGCTTATTTCAATCACATACCATCTTTTTCAAGTATTTGTCCACCATTGCTACATTGCAGGCAGCTTTTAATAATAAAACCAAGTGTTGTCCGGTTAGAAAATTGCACATGACGAAACCTCCGTTGGATCTACAGGATACCCGCAAGGGGCATCCCTACAAAACCCATTGTTCCATATGGCGGTTGTAGGGGTACCCCTCGCGGGTACCCAGATTATTGAGTATTACCCTGTTGACGAATCAGGCATTTTTTTGCATAAATATAGTCATAATGATCATCTTGACTATGTTTGTTCAGTTTTTAAGGAGCCAAGCCATGACTAATATCTCCGTCGCTAATAACCTTACTCTTATCACCGGCAACCTGTGGCATTTTGCCAGAATTCCTGAACTGGTCGTGGAAAACTGGCTGGAATGAAGAAATAAAAATCAGGCGGTTGCCAAGCCTTCCTTGACAAACAGATATTGTATACCCATAATAAGGGTTTCACATAATATGTATAAATGGAGGTCGCCATGTCCAATATCACCTTGAGCGTTGATGACCAGATCATCAAAAAAGTCCGTAAGATCGCCATCGAAAAAAACACCACGCTCACAGCCATGGTCCGGGATTATCTGGAACGGATAGCTGCGCGGAATGAGGACGAAAAACTAAAGACCATTGCAGCTCTGCGTCAGAGCTTTGCCGGTCTGAGCCGAGATATGGGAAAACGGTCCTGGAGCCGGGAGGATCTTTATGACTGACTTTCTTGATACCAATGTCCTCGTATATGCCTATGACACTCATGAGCCGGCAAAGCAGATAATCGCCCGTCAGATTCTGGAAAGCGCGGTTTTTGAAGAGACTGCAGCTCTTTCCGCTCAGGTGTTGAGTGAGTTTTTCGTGGTGGTGACCCGCAAGATCTCCACCCCGCTTACCGCCGAGGAGGCAAAGCAGATAATTTCTCTTTTCCGTCGGTTGCCGGTCGCCGAGATTGACGGTGATCTGGTCGAGGCGGCCGTGGTTATCCATCAACAACATAATGTCTCCTTCTGGGACGGTCTCATCATTGCCGCAGCCCGGTGCCTTGGCTGCACAAGACTTCTGAGCGAGGATATGCAAACCGGTCAGCAGATTGATGGCCTCGTGATTGTCAATCCGTTTCTTCCTGTCTGAACAGTCTGAAGTTTCGTTTCGTTGCTCTCTGTGCCTTACTTATCACTTCACGGTAATCAGCTTACGATCAAGGCAGATACCGTAGCAGGTTGTCCGGACGCTTGTCTACTGCGCCAGTTTGACGGCCAGTTCCGACCATTTTTCATAATCCCGTCGTGCAAATAGAATATCGCCGGGCAGCAGCCACCCGATTGCATGCAGATCCTCGTCACCCCGTAGACGAATATTTTCGGCAACCGGAATCCGGCAGAGATGAACCGCACCCAGGTGCACCTTGTCCACTGCAGTTTTCTCGGCATTGATCCAGCCCAGGAATTTGGAGCTTATGATGCGCGGACAGATCAGTTCTTCGTCACGTTCGCGGAGGAGGGCGGCAGTGTATTCCGCTGTGGTAAAACCGCCGGTTTTACTGTCTTCCTGATTGATGTGGCCGCCAATGCCAATCGAGAGTTTGCCGGCCAGGCGGCTTTCGCCCACACCCTGACCGCGTTGAAAGACGAATAACCGGTTGTGGCGGAGAAAAAGCTGATAGGGAATAATCTGCTTATAGGCCGGATTGGATTCAGCTTCTGTGCGGGGCAGAAAATGGTGCGGCAAAGCGAGAACTTTGGCGAGGGGCGGGTCGGAAAGGCTACCGGTCGGCAGGGGCGAGCCAAATACCTTCTCCAGGTCAGAACGTTGTATGCAATACACATTTTCCATTACATTCTCTCCCCGGCGGGACCAAAAAAATCGTCCAGGATAAGGCCGTATACCTCTCGATCGATCTCTTTTAACAGAGCGTCTTTTTCATCTTTCGGGAGAAATATGGCCCGAAAACCGTTCCGAACAAGCCGGAGGATATCCCATTTGCTGAGACCATCCGGAGTGAGTCGCGCCGCCTCCAGGTATTCCCGGCTGAGATTGGTGCGGGAGATGCCGGGATTATCGGTGTTCACGGTAACTATGATGCCATGGTCGAGATAGTGCTTGAGCGGATAAGTCTCTCCTTGTTCCTCGCGGTCAAAACGGCGAAACCCCATAGTCTGCCGGTTGGAGGAGGGACACATCTCGATGGCGATGCCATGATCGCGCACATAACCCATCATTTTTTGGTTATCAATGAGCTTTAGTCCGTGGCCGATGCGTTTGGCGTGCAAGTGGTAGAGTGCCTGCCAGATTTTGTCCTCTTCGGCCATTTCACCGGCATGGATGGTGATATTGATAAAGTGGCGGTGAAGAGGTTTGAAGATATCCTGAAACCGGGCAGGTTCATTTCCTTCTTCCTGGCCGGCAAGATCGAATCCAGTGACACGCGGACCATTTTTCATGACTGAACCTGAATACAGAATGGCTGCGGTAACATGGGCGTCCATAGCAGCCTGTTCCTTGTGGCGGGTGGCCATGACCAGAAAACGTACTTGAAAGCCGGGATAACGCTGTTCGAAAGTGGTGGCCTCTGACAGCAGGCAGTCCGTAACCTGGTGGATGGAGAGTCCTGCAGCAGTATAATTTCCTGGTGAAAAGCGGATCTCAAGGAACCTTGTGTTTTGGCGTCTGGCGCTCTCCATAAGCCAGCGGAGAGCATGACTGAGGCCGGCTTCTGTCTGTAACAGAGCGGAACCACCAAGGTCGCCACATGCCATGTACCAGTCTAAGCGATCATTATCGGCGAGGTGAGAAGGTTCGGACCAGGAGATTGTTGCAATCTGTTCCGGACTGAGTTCATTAACCAGTATAGCATTGCAGATATGCACCGGTTCATCAAGAGCGGCAAAGATCCCCTTGAGATTTTTAAGGCAATGAGCCTGGTTTTTGCCGCTTGGCGCATTCAGGCGGGATAGATACTCCGGCGTGAGCTGAGCCAAAGGACAACCCAGGCGGCTAACAAGTTTATCTTTGATTCGACCGCGCCTTTCACAACTCACCTTCAAACCATTGAGAAGGAGCGTTGCAAGTTCTTTGAGAAGGTCCGGATCAAAAGCGCCGCCAAGGTGGCAGTGCAGATCT
>MGTA01000061.1:8955-12101 GCA_001799225.1 Deltaproteobacteria bacterium RIFOXYD12_FULL_50_9 | reverse complement strand
GTTCTGTTTTTAGACGCTTAATGGCAGCCAGCGGCAGAAAGGCAAGTGAGCGGAATGTGTCGCCGATGCCCTGGCGGTCTTCCATGAACCCTTCCCAGCGTTTTTCGGCGAAACTACGGCCAGAGGTCCATAACACGTTGTATTCTTTGGTCCTGCGGCGAATAAGAGGATCTCTTTCGTCAGGTGCGGTTATAGTAAGATATCCCATGCAACCGAACAGGAGACCTGCTTCTATTAGACGGTTAGTAACGGTTTTTCGACCGCCGGAAGAAATTATGAGGTTGTCTGCGGCCAGTTCACGGACTTTTTCATAGACCATAAGACGCATATTTTCGTCGTCCCCGTCGCAGGCAATATCATTGCAGTCAAGGGTGATGATATGAATACAAGCGGACAAGGCGGGGTATTCACGACCTATGGTGGCTTGGACTTTTTCCAAGGTATCCTGCACTCTGCTGTCGGAGGTACAGACAAGATACAGCCCTTCCAAAGTACTTTCCAGAAATCGCTCCCTTATAGCTGCACCCTCTTCAGAGTAAAGGTATTGTTGGCCCCCACAGAAAAAATCGAACAGTTCCAAGATGAGATTTTCGTTTGTTCCAACGGCGGTAATCAGTTTCAGAGGTCTTGTCATAACGGCATAGATCCTTTCAGTTTTCCATGACAATCAGCTTGCGGTCGAGGCGGATGCCATAGCGGGTGTCCGGACGTCTTCCTTCTGCTGCGATTTCGAGTTCAAAAAGGGCTGTCTGGCCAAAAGCACGACGTAGATCATCCCTGATTTTTGACCGGTAGCTTCTGAAATTCTCCTTGGTAAGCGAAAGAATGCCGGAAGCGTTTGCTGCCTCGGACCGTCGTGTTACAGGGAGCGTCTTGTAGAGTTGGGCGATTTCAGCACTGCTTGCGAGAATATCGCTGGTTTCGACAAAACATTCGCTGCAATTACGGCAGGCCCGCGTTAATTCGCACCGTTTCTTTAGCCCGACGAGAAAGGCATAAAGCGCAAGCCTGGCCGGATGAAAATCAACATTTGTCGTGCCAAAGGAAACTTTCCTGGTGGCCAGATTGATTCTTAATCCTGGTAGCTCCTCCTTGATGAGAAAGGCCATGAGATCAGTGGGAGGATGCGGTCCTTCAAGCAGGGAGTCCGGAATCCGGTCCCTGACCGACACGAACGGGATGGAAACCAGATGGATGATGGCGTAACTGGTTTCTTTATAAAAAATCTCGCCGTTTTTATCCAGTAAGGCAAGCCGGACAGGATTTCTGGGCGGGTACCAGAAATCCGGACAATTCTCAAACTCCGGAGAGACCAGGACATGATAAATACGATCCTGAGGACGACCGTAAAGCTGAGCCGCCAGCGTCAGGCATGAGGTCATAGTCTTCCGGCCGCCGGCCACCAGGAAAAAGACTGCAGTCTGCGGTGTTCTGGTGTGGGTCCAGGCCAGTTCCAGGCAAGTCCGGATAAGAATTTCGTTGTCTGCCGGAGTAATGATATCATCAAGTTCCGAGCCGTGCTCGTTAGTTAGGACATGGATATTTTGCGGGCCGAAGTCGATATTTTCAGGTGTAAGACCAAATTCAGCTAGAAAATTGGAGTATCTGGAATTAATAGGTGAAAGCAGGCCGGTGAGGAGGCGCTCCTTGCCGATCCGGGTGGTTATAATCTGGATGGCGTCAACTTGTCGGCCTTCATGCAATATAGCGTAGAGGGCCTCGGTGATTACCTGCGGATTAAGTCCACTCATGGCCAGCAGGACATTTTTCATTAGCCGTCGCCCGCGGAAATTTGGATTTGGCCAAGGCCGAAGGAGGTCTGCTTGCCTAGATGGGTCTGTTCACAATATCTGAGAACAGGCAGAAACTCGGTTAGTTCTCCGGCATATTGCACAATACCGGATAGGCCGCCGATCATCATGGTGGTCTTCTGCCGGCTACTATAACGTTCAAATTCAATCCAGCGGCAATTGTTGTTCATGGTTTTTACCAAGCCGGCCCGATGGGTGAGACCTTTGTAATCAAGCGGCGGTTCACCGTTGCCATAGAAATTTTCGAGGGAAGATATACGGCGCAGTGCTGCCCGAATCAGAGTCTGAAAGGGTAGGGCTTCCCCTTGCAGATGGTTTTTTTGTTTGAGTCGGAGGGGTGTTTTGAGTTGCACTGTGAGATCGTCTACCGGCACGGCGGGTTGATCGGTAAGCAAAAGGTCCGGGTGTTGCGGGATAGGTTGAAGGATTCTGGAGTCGCCGTCATAAATCTTCTGGCCATCCTGGAAAACCTTGGCAAGAGAAAATAAGCCAGGATTTGTGTCTTGTTTTCTGCCCAAGCCCTCCTGACCCATGAGTTCTATGCCGTAAATGAGATGGGGCAGGAAGTCGTTTGCTTTGCCAAAGAGTTTCAGAGCAAAAGAGAACGAATCTCCGATGTTGTAATGGCGGCTATGGTCGACCGGAGGAACAAGAACATAAGGGTGCGGTCGACCGGAAAGGCGTGTATTGGCAGCTGTTGCCCGGCGGTCGATTTTTTCCGTTTCAAAAAGGAAGGCGTAGGGACAAGTCCCGGTAAGCAGGCAGGAGTCGCAACTGTTACGGCGGAGAGCGCAGGCGATTTTTTTGAGCGCATGGCCGAGAGCACCACGCAAGGTAGACCCTTTGAAGGCCGGAAGAAGCGCCTGTGAAAGAAAACGGCATTCAAATCGATAATCGTCGATCAGCATGCGGTGCAGCCCTCAACTATCGGTGATGAATTTATCTTGTCCGGCTTATTTGACTGAAGGCCAATGTTTTGGAAATGTAGCAATCAAGAAGTCAGGTTTCAGATACTATTATGATAATAATCTGTTTAGCGCAATAGAAAAACATACACCAACGATACAAAAGGGATGGTTAGCAGGGGCGTATTGCAATACGCCCCTGCTAATGCCGATAGATTGAAAAGCCTGGGCACAGATGGTATAGTTGCTCACCAGTCAGGTTGAAGAATCAGATATTTATTGTATTTCGACTAATTTGAGGAGTCAGCAAATGGCGCCGGATAATTTTAAGAAAAGTTTTACTCCGGAGGTGTTGACCCGGCTTTTCCCTGCGGAACGAAGTGATGCTTTTTTCGATGCCTTGTTCGGTGACGCCGCAGAAGGTGCTTTC
>MGTA01000061.1:7309-8897 GCA_001799225.1 Deltaproteobacteria bacterium RIFOXYD12_FULL_50_9 | reverse complement strand
AACAACGAAAATTTATTTAACATGGTGTTCACTTCTGACGTGAGAGAGCAATTTCATAGTACGCGCTTTATTATCCATTTCAAGACCGATCGCATGCACCGTATTGCTTAAATTGACCATGGTGACGGGTCTATCCGTATTTGCCCAGTCCTGATTCGGCAATACGCGCAAATATTCGGTTTTCAGCGTCATCGCAGACTGATCGCCGCCAGCCTCTCGCCGCACAACGACAGCTTCATGAAACAAAACTTCATCGCCACGGCTTGAAACATTACCCCGGTTTCCATTGACATATAAAGGCGGACGTTCAGACGACAGCATCGTCACGCGAGGTAAATCAAGCTCTGTGGTATCGTGATCCGGATAGTGCCGCATCTGTTTCGCCGACAGTAAAAAGCGCGGCTCGCCCTGCAAGTCCATTTTAGTTGCATGAAAATTGTCCATAATTCCATCGGGATCATGCCGCTGATTATTGGCTGCAACAGCAATTTCCTGCTGCACCTGCTTATCCAGCCAGTAAACCCCCGCAAGCAATACCAGCAAAGGCAACAACGGCAACCAATAGCGGTACCTGGAAACAAAAATCATTTCAAATAGGGTGCCAACTGAGCATCCAGCGTACCCTGCGCGGACATAATCAACTCACAGACTTCACGGACGGCACCATAACCACCGCTACGCTTTGTCATATAGTGCGAATGTGCTTGCACTAATTGCGGCGACTCAGGGACGGTAATTGCGAGCCCCACATGACGCATCACACACAGGTCAACGACATCATCCCCCATGTAAGCGGCAGCATCCCGTGACAATTGCAGCTTGCCGAGCAAATCGACCATCGCTTCAAGTTTGCGCTCGACCCCCTGATACACATGAGCAATACCGAGATTCTGCGCGCGCATTTCAACACAACGTGAAGTCCGGCCGGTAATGATAGCGACCTCGACGCCACTGGCACGGAGCATTTTAATGCCATGACCATCGAGCGAATTGAAGCGTTTAAATTCTTCACCCGAATCCGACAGAAACAAACCGCCATCGGTCATCACACCATCCACATCGAAAGCAACCAGACGGATCAATTTTGCACGGCTTAAAAACATAGAAACCTCGCGAGAGTGGTAGTAAGTAAAAACGTCTTTAAATCACTTTTGCGTGCAGCAAATCGTGCATATTCAATGCACCGACCAGTTGATGCTGCGTGTTGACCACTAGCATTTGACTGATATTGTGTTGCTCCATCAACTGCACAGCCTCGACCGCCAAGCTCTCTTCGCCTATGCAGCGGGGATTGACGGACATCACACTCTTGACCGGTGTGGTACCGAAATCCAGCTTCTTTTCCAGCGTACGCCGCAAATCGCCATCGGTAAAAATCCCCAACACCCCACCGTGAGCATCAACTATCGCAGTCATACCGACGCCTTTACGGGACATTTCCATCAGCGCCTCGCTCAGCATCGCCCCCTCCTGCACCAACGGCATACGCGAACCGCTGCGCATTACATCGCGCACCAGCGTCAACAAACGCCGCCCCAGACTGCCGCCCGGATGGGATCTGGCAAAATTTTCAGCACTAAACCCCTTC
>MGTA01000061.1:930-7301 GCA_001799225.1 Deltaproteobacteria bacterium RIFOXYD12_FULL_50_9 | reverse complement strand
CGGGCATGCTTCCTTGTCAACCGCGGCGTTCAGATGCACATCGGCCACGCGAGCCAGACTGGAGGCGGGATTACCGGTCATGCTGATCAGCTTTGCCCCCTGACGTTTCAGGATAGGCACGATCGTCATCAATTCCTGACTCTCGCCCGAATAAGACAGTGCAATAAACACATCGGAACTGGCGACCATACCCAGATCACCGTGACTGGCCTCACCCGGATGCACAAAGTAAGCGGGCGTACCGGTACTGGACATGGTGGCAGCGATTTTTCGGGCGATATGACCGGATTTACCCATACCGCTGACAATCACACGACCTTCACAACGCAGAATCACATCCAGCGCTTGCAGAAAATGATCATCCAGACGCTGGCTTAACGCCAGAACAGCAGCGGCTTCGATATCGAGAACCTGACGACCCAGTTGAAGCGCGCGCGGCGCATCGGCAAGAAATTTATTCATACCGCATTATAGCAAGCCATTGAGGCATGGATAGTCGTAAGTCAGGCAATAAATTGCGCTCGCGCTGTTTTTAAATCTTTGCAAACTGAGCAAGAGTACGGCATTATCAAATCATTGATTTTCTCCTCACGAAGATGGACAACTCGCTCTCTCTGGTATTGATACTGCTCGCTACCGCCGTCATGGTCGTTGTGGTATGCCGCATTCTGCGCCTGCCGGTGATGCTGGGCTATCTTGCCGTGGGAATTTTAATCGGCCCGCATGCCTTTGGCTGGATACCCGACGCGCCCAGCACGCGACATCTGGGCGAATTCGGCGTCGTTTTTCTGATGTTCAGCATCGGTCTTGAATTCAGCCTAACCCGCCTCAAAGCGATGCATCGCACCGTGTTTGGCTTAGGCGGAGCACAAGTGCTGTCAACCATATTGCTGGTCATGGCAGGGGCAACATTACTCGGCGTTGACTGGCGTGCAGGACTGGCATTAGGCGGCATTCTGGCCATGTCATCGACTGCAATTGTCAGTAAAATGCTGGTTGAACGCGCCGAACTCAATTTACCCTACGGCCAGCAGATGATGGGCGTGCTGCTGTTTCAGGATCTGGCTGTCGTCCCGCTTTTGATCATTATCCCGGCACTGGCATCGCAGCCGGACAATCTTCACTTAACACTGGGATTGGCGATGGTCAAGGCAACGATCGTTTTACTGATCCTGCTGGTCTTTGGTCAGCACGTCATGCGGCGCTGGTTTCATATCGTGGCAAGCCAAAAGTCCTCTGAACTTTTCACCCTGAACGTGCTGTTCATCACGCTAGGACTGGCCTACTTAACGGAACTGGCCGGTCTATCAATGGCGTTGGGCGCCTTTGTCGCCGGCATGCTGATCTCTGAGACCGAATACCGCTATCAGGTTGAAGAGGACATCAAACCGTTTCGCGACGTCCTGCTAGGCCTGTTCTTCGTTACCATCGGCATGATGCTCAATCCGGCGAGCATCGTCAGCAATCTCGGCTGGATCGTGCTGGCGCTGCCTCTGCTGATCCTGTTTAAAGCGCTGTTAGTCGCAATTCTGGCGCGCATTTTTGAAGGAGAATGGAGCATTGCATTGCGCAGCGGCATCGGCCTCGCACAAGCGGGTGAATTCGGATTTGTTCTCCTGACGCTGACCGATGGAGCGCATTTACTACAGGGCGAGACGATGCAAATCACGCTCGCCACGATGCTGTTATCTATGCTGACCGCCCCCTTTTTGATCCAATACGGCGAAGCCATCTCGAGACGTTTTTCCGATGAGTGGACCAACCGCGCATTGCAGATGCACCAGATCGCAATCAAAAGCATGTCAAGTACCGGCCACGTAATTTTATGCGGCTACGGACGCAGCGGACAAAAACTGGCCAGCATCCTTGAGGATGAAAAACTACGCTTCATCGCACTCGACCTTGACTCTCGGCGCGTTCGTGAAGCGGCGGCGGGAAATAAAAGTGTGGTCTACGGCGATGCTGCCAAGCGTGAAGTGCTAATGGCAGCCGGCCTGATGCGCGCGCGCGTGCTGGTGGTCACCTACAAGGACAAACATTCAACCCTGGCCATTTTGCGCCACGTGAAAGAATTGCGCCCTGACCTGCCTGTCGTGGTGCGCGCCAACGACGACACCCATGTGGAATTATTTAAAAATGCGGGTGCTGCCGAAGTGGTCGCCGAAGTGCTCGAAGGGAGTGTGATGCTGGCATCTCAGGCCTTGCTGCTGGCCGGCGTTCCGCTTAACCGCGTCATTCGTCACGTTCAGGAAAATCGCGCACGCCGCTATGCGATGTTCAATGGATACATGAATAACGCACAAAACAGCGGTATTGAAATCAGCGAGGACATGCAACCGCGTTTTCTGAATGTAATGCTCAAACCCGACTCCTTCGCCGTTGGAAAAAGGTTGCGTGACAGCGAACTGGACACCCTGAACATCGAGGTCAAAGCCCTGCGCCGCTACAATGTTCACGGGGCACAACCGAGCGAAGATATGGTGTTACGCAGCGGAGATGTGCTTGTACTGCTGGGACTTCCGGCAGCACTCTTAGATGCAGAAATCAGACTGCATAAAGGCGGACTGTAACCCCCTCTGCGCATCTCACTGCCTGACAAAAACAACCTCACTTAACGATGCTCAACACCTGCCGACATCATCAACTATTTCAATTTAAATCAAAACGTGTCATCCGGCACGCGACAGCCTTCCAGTATCGTTCTGACTGGCGCGGGAATGGCAGATGATAAAGCATCACTGACCCGCAACCACGCCCCGTTTGTTTGCACAGCGTGCAGAGGCTTCGCCGGCACTGACACCCGCAGCGGCGTAATGTGCAACTTAAAATGCGTGAAAGTATGGGTAAAGGGCGCTAGCGCATCACGCTGATGCTCATCCGCCTCAACGCCATACTGAGCACACCAGAACAATGCGGCAGCTTCGTCATCGAATTGTGGCAAACACCAGAGTCCGCCCCAAATTCCAGCAGGCTCGCGCCGCTCCATAAACACGTCACCACCGGCCATCAACAGCAAAAAACAGGCCGCCCTCTCCGGCACGAGGCGGCGCTGGCGCGGGGTCGGCAAATCTGCGACACACCCCGTTTGATGCGCGACGCAATCGGGTTGCACCGGACACAAAACGCATTTCGGCCGGCTTCGGGTACACAACGTTGCACCCATATCCATCAGCGCTTGCGTGTAGCGGTCGACATCGTTTAGCGGCAACAGTGCTTCAGCCTGTTGCCAGAGCTGCTCCTCTACAGACTTGATCGCAGGGGAACCATAAATACCGCAGTAACGAGCCAGCACTCGCCTGACATTGCCATCTAAAATCGCGCGGTTTTGCTGATAGGCCAGCGCACAGATCGCGGCAGCCGTTGAGCGTCCGATACCGGGCAGCGCGAGTATCAATTCAAACTGACGAGGAAACTCTCCGCCATGCTGTGCCACGACTATTTGCGCAGCGCGGTGCAAATTGCGCCCGCGCGCGTAATAACCCAAGCCGCTCCAGTGAGCTAACACCTGTTCTTCTGTGGCAGAGGCTAACACGGCAATCGTCGGAAACGATGCAATAAAACGCTGATAGTATGGAATGACGGTGACAACCTGTGTCTGTTGCAACATGATCTCAGACAGCCAGACACAATAAGGATCGGCACACTGCCAGGGCAGATCGTGCCGCCCGTGGATACGCTGCCATGCGATGAGGGATGACGAAAAACTAGACAATTCCGTTCGCCCGCGAAATACAGAGCCGACCGTCAATCAAAACGCTTCGCACCGTGGTGCGTCATTAAATAACCTTGGAATAGCGCGCGTGCTCAGTGCGAGTACGCAGATACTTATCAAACACCATGCAGATATTACGTATCAGCATGCGTCCCTTGGGCGTAACGCTGATCCACTGAGGGGAAATCTCGAGCAAACCTTCTTTCTCATACTCTCGCAACTCTTCGAGCTCGGTTGCGAAGTAGCTGTCAAAATCGATCAGGTAGGCAATATTGAGCGACTCTTTTGAGAGCTCGAAATGACACATCAGATCCTGAATAATGGCGCGACGCACCAGGTCATCTGCATTGAGTTCCATCCCGCGCATAATCGGCAACTGATCCCGGTCAAGCGCATCGTAATAGTCTTCCAGTTCACGATAGTTCTGGCTGTAGGTCGGGCCGATCTTGCCGATCGCGCTCACACCCAGCGCAACTAAATCGCAGTCGGAATGGGTGGAGTACCCCTGAAAGTTACGATGCAGGCGGCTTTGACGTTGCGCAACGGCCAGCTCGTCTTCAGGTTTTGCAAAGTGATCCATGCCGATATAGACATAACCTGCACCCGTCAGCTTACGCCCCGTCATACCGAGAATATCCAGTTTCATCTGCGGCGATGGCAGATCATCTTCATGAATCCGGCGCTGCGGCTTAAACAGCGTCGGCATATGCGCGTAGTTGTAGATCGAAAGCCGGTCGGGATTCGCCGCAATAATACGATCCAGCGTGCGCTCAAAACCCGCCAGCGTTTGTTTGGGCAGGCCGTAGATCAGATCGATGCTCACCGATTTGAAGCCGTTCGCTCTGGCCGCCGCAATAATACCCAGCGTTTCTTCTTCACTCTGAATGCGGTTCACCGCGCGCTGCACGTCATCGTCAAAATCCTGCACACCGATACTGATGCGATTGAAGCCCGCCGCCCCCAGCAACGCAATCGTCTCATTGGTCACTTTACGCGGGTCGATTTCGATGGAGTATTCGCCATCCTCCACCAGTTTAAAGTTTTCGCGTATCGCCGCCATCACCTGACGGATTTCATCATCCGACAAAAAGGTCGGCGTACCGCCGCCGAAATGCAACTGTTCGACAACCTGCCCTTTGCCCAGCAAGCTCGCCTGCATACCCATCTCTTTGATCAGATAGCGCACGTATTCAGCAGACTTGCTGCGATCTTTGGTAATTACCTTGTTACAGGCGCAATAAAAACATAACGTATTGCAAAACGGAATATGAATATAGAGCGACAACGGGCGACTGACGCCACCAATTTCGCGCTTCAACAACCACTGGCTATAGGTCTCCGCATTGAAGGCTTCAACGAAACGATCTGCGGTCGGATACGAGGTATAGCGCGGGCCGTTTTTATCGAGTCTGCGTATCAGTTCCAGGTCTACAACCAATTCATTGCTGTTCAACATAATATCGCCGCTATTTATAAGGTTTGCCATAATGCCAGCTAGGCACAAATGCGGTTTGATATATGTCAAAAATCGTGGCATATTTCGTATGCTGGTGAAACTAATGTCACTTCATGCCAACCGGCACGCTTGCCGCCACCTCAAAGGTAAAAATTAAGTGCCGTTACCCGCCCCGATTTACCATCTGCATTCACCCTGCTCCAGCTGCAATCTGGCAGAACTGTGCCTTCCTGCCGATCTTAGCGCAAATGAAATGCACAAACTGGATGAACTGAGCACCGTAAAACGCAGTTTCGCCCGCAGCGATTATCTGTATCGCAGCGGCGACAAGTTTCGCTCGCTGTTCGCCATCCATAGCGGCTCCTTCAAAACCCAGATACTTCATGAAGACGGACGTGAACAGGTAACCGGTTTTCAGATGGCTGGGGAAATTATCGGCCTGGATGCAATCAGCACCGACACTCACGCCTGCGACGCCGTAGCGCTAGAATCCAGCGTTGTCTGCGAACTGCCCTTCAACAAGCTAGAAGCACTCAGCCGCGAAATTCCGTTGCTGCAGCGCCATCTGCATAAGCTCATGAGCCGCGAAATTGTACGAGATCAAGGAATCATGCTGTTGCTAGGGTCCATGCGCGCAGAAGAGCGCCTAGCAGTATTTTTGCTAAACCTGTCTCAACGCTTTGCAACACGGGGCCTCTCCGCCACGCAGTTTCAACTGCGCATGTCGAGACAGGAAATCGGCAGCTACCTCGGCTTAAAACTGGAAACCGTCAGCCGTGCATTCTCTCATTTTCAAAGCGAGCGACTGATTAACGTCAAAGTACGCACGGTTGAAATCCTCGATCTGGCTGGCCTGCAAGCCTGCCTGAACAATACCCGCTAATGCACTTCGCCGCCCTGCACGCCTTATCGTTTGACAGTCGGCGTGCTTGAGCGGATTATTCGCAACCTACTATTTTCCCGGAGACTAAAAATATGGAACACCAAGTCACAGAAGCCGAAGTATCACGCGCAAAAAGCCTGCACTCCATGCTGCTGTTTGACTTTATCGTCGTTCATGTTTTTGTGTTTGTCCTCGCGTTAAGTCTGCTTAAAACCAGCATGCTGCCCATTACGCTCATGCCGCTCCTCTCCATTGCGCTGCTGACCCACGTGATTTTTAAAGCTAAACGCGCCATCAGCAAAGAAGACTCAATTTTTGTA
>MGTA01000061.1:0-916 GCA_001799225.1 Deltaproteobacteria bacterium RIFOXYD12_FULL_50_9 | reverse complement strand
GCTGGCGGCTAAACGTGCAAAACTGTTCCTGACCCTGTTTATTGTGACCGGCACACTGACCACTGCGCTCGTGCTCGGCGGGGCACAATTCGGCATGAGCAAAATAACCAGTTACGCATTAGCTGGCGGCATTGGACAGCTGCCCTTTATGGTGGCGCTGCTGGTTCTGGTGGTTCTGGAGTTTGACGCGGAGCATCAATGCAAGGACGGCAAAATTCCGGCCTCGGCACTGGCGTTACATTCAGCACTTAAGAAGGACTAGTATGGACAAGAAAATTATACTTGGCGTCATCGCACTGGTGATCGCAACGATAGGCATCATCCTCATGATGCCAGATAACTCGGTCAGCACGCCGGACACACTCCCCTGGAAGATCACCCACCCGACACCTGATACCACCCGTGTTTTTGGTATCACACTGGGCAAAAGCACCCTAGATGAAGTCGCACATACTTACAAATATGAAACGGAACTTGAAATCAGCCTGTTCAAGCCTACCGATGCGCCAATGGG
Source organism: Deltaproteobacteria bacterium RIFOXYD12_FULL_50_9 (assembly GCA_001799225.1). Taxonomy (GTDB): domain Bacteria; phylum Desulfobacterota; class Desulfobulbia; order Desulfobulbales; family CALZHT01; genus XYD12-FULL-50-9. Next base: position 402 of record MGTA01000061.1, on the reverse strand, counting down.
CGTGGAAGCTTTTTTCGAAGAAGTGAATTTCAACGGCTTAAAAGCGAAGATCATTATGACGATCGCAATTCCGACTGAAGAATTGCAGGGAATGTTTGAACGTGGTCTGCGCATGAACAGCACGCCCAGTGGCAAGCGCATTACACTCACTGCGGATGATCTGGCACGGGTTCGTTCATTGCCGGTCGCAAGCCTTACCTACATGCCCACCGCGCGCATCGAAGAATCCGTCATTTCCAAACGCTTCGGTGAACCTGCGCAACGCATCCGTGAGAAGAAAACCAACCTGATTCATTGGCTGTACCCGCAACATGGTCTGGATGTCGTCTTGGGCGAAGGGCAAAAGCCGTTTTTCCAGTACCTCCCGCCTAAGGACTTTGAAATTTTACGAGCCCCGCTTCT
>MGTA01000060.1:31553-38153 GCA_001799225.1 Deltaproteobacteria bacterium RIFOXYD12_FULL_50_9 | reverse complement strand
CGGACAGCGCCGGGATTGACAGTGAGGAGAGCGATGACGAAATCGCCACGGACTGAGCCGGAATCGCTGATTCCAAAGCACGGCGGCTACCGGCGACTGAAAAGCTTTCAGGTGGCGCAACTGGTCTATGATCTGACGGTGCGCTTCTGCGACCGGTATCTGGACCGGCGCAGCCGGACGGTGGATCAGATGGTGCAGGCGGCGCGTTCCGGGGTCCAGAACATCGCCGAGGGGAGCATGGCCTCCGCCACCTCGAAAAAGACCGAGCTGAAGCTGACCAATGTGGCCCGTGCCAGCCTTGAAGAATTGCGCCTGGACTACGAAGATTTTCTACGGCAGCGCGAACTGCCGCAATGGCCGCCGGATCACCCGGCGCTGAAAAGCTTTAAGGCCAGGCGTTGCTCCACGCTGGAGGCGGTGCGCGCCTGGGTGGAGGAAGAAAAGGCAAAAGCACACGGACTGGAAAAAGCACACGGACAACCACGGACTGACACCGACCAACAAGGACAGAAAGCCGGAAGCGAATGGCGGTCCGTGCCGGTCAGTGAAAGTCCGTGTTCGTCCGTCAGCAGTTCTCCTTCTTCAGCCTTTGTGGCCAATGCCGCGTTGTCTTTACTAAATCTTTGCCGCTATCTGCTGGACCGCCAACTGGCGGTCCAGGCTAACGCCTTTGAGCAGGAGGGCGGCTTTACGGAACGGCTTTACCGTGTCAGAACCACCAAAAGGAAGAAGCTATGACCATCAAGCCAGAAAATTGATCTTCTGTTAATGGACAAGCTACCTGAAGTTCTTAACGAGAAGCAGAAAATCCACAACCTGATGACCGAGCTGGTCCCAAAAGGAAAAATTAAAAATCGCGGAAGTCGCGGCTAGCCCGCATGGCATACAGTGAAGAAGGTCGGCATTTAACAAAGAAAAAACATCTTCAACAAGAAACCAACCTTGACAAAAGTCATGCAACTATGTGGAAATAATAAATATTTTACTTTGTTTAAGATTACGCCATTTCCGCACTGTAAACAAAAAGTAAACAAAGGGTAAATTCCTTACGAACAGGGATTAAGACGATGACCACCGACACCAGCGAAAGAGGCCTCGAAGACCTGATTGTCTCTGCAATGACCGGTCATTACTACACAACCACCGGTCCCTTTGAGGGGCAAGAGCCGTCTGAATCCTATGGCGGCATAGGTTGGCTCTTGGGTGACAGCCGCGACTATGACCGCGAATACTGCCTGGACCTCGTCCAGCTCCGCTCCTTTCTGGAGACTACTCAGCCCAAAACCGCCCAAGCCCTTGACCTGGCCAGCGACACACCGGCCCGGCGTAAGTTCCTTGCCCGGCTGCAGAGTGAAATCAATCGACACGGCGTTATCCACATGCTGCGCCAGGGATTGAAACATGAGAAACACTCTTTTGAACTGTTCTACGGCACTCCCTCACCCGGCAACGACAAGGCAACGCTTCTATTTGCGGCTAACCGCTTCAGCGTCAGCCGCCAGCTCCGCTACAGTCTGGACCAGACCCGTCGTGCCCTTGACCTGTGCCTGTTTATCAACGGCCTGCCCATTGCCACTTTTGAGTTAAAAAACAACCTGACTAAACAGACAGTTGAGGACGCTGTCGAGCAATACCGTCGGGACCGCGACCCCAAAGAGCCTCTTTTCCGTTTCGGGCGCTGTATGATTCATTTCGCCCTTGATGACCAGGAGGTCAAAATGTGCACGGAATTGAAAGGCAAGGGCTCCTGGTTCTTGCCTTTCAATCAGGGTTGGAACGATGGGGCAGGCAACCCGCCCAACCCCGAAAGTCTGAAGACCGATTACCTCTGGAAACGCATCCTCTCTCCGGTCGGGCTCACCACTATCATCGAGAATTACGCCCAGATCGTCGAAGAGAAGAACAAAAAGACCGGCAAAAAGAGATTTAAACAGGTGTTCCCTCGTTATCATCAGATCGAGGTGGTACAGAAGCTCCTGGCCCATGCCGCCGAACATGGGGCGGGTAAGCGTTATCTCATCCAGCACTCCGCTGGCAGCGGTAAATCGAACTCCATCGCCTGGCTTGCTCATCAGTTGATTGGTCTGCGAAAAGATGGCGAGTCAATATTCGACTCCATCATCGTCATCACTGACCGCCGTCTGCTGGACTGGCAGATTGAGGCTACCATTAAACAGTTCGTCCAAGTGAGTTCAACCGTCGGTCATGCCCGCCGCTCCGGGGATCTCCGGAAGTTCATCGAAGAAGGCAAGAAGATCATCATCTCCACCGTTCAGAAGTTTCCGTTTATCCTCGATGAGATTGGCGACGAGCATCGGGCCAGAAACTTTGCCCTCATCATCGACGAGGCTCATTCCAGCCAGGGCGGCAAAACCTCAGCCGCCTTGAGCGAGGCGTTGGCTGACCCGGAAGACACGATAAACGACGCGCTGGAGAAACGGATGCAGGCCCGCAAGATGATCTCCAACGCCAGTTACTTCGCCTTTACCGCCACCCCCAAGAATAAAACCCTGGAACTGTTCGGGGAACCCTGCTCCGGCGAGGGCGGCAAAGTGCGCCACCTGCCGTTCCACAGTTACACGATGAAGCAGGCGATTCAGGAACGCTTTATCCTCGATGTTTTAAAGAGTTATACGCCGGTGAATAGCTACCTCCGCCTGATGAAGACGGTGGAGGACGATCCTCTGTACGACATCAAGAAGGCGAGGAAAAAGTTGCGCCGCTATGTGGAGAGCCACGATCACGCTATCCATCTGAAGGCAGAGATTATGGTTGATCACTTCCATGAACAAGTGATCAGCTTGAATAAAATCGGTGGTAAAGCAAGAGCCATGGTGGTGACCAGCGGCATTGAGCGGGCCATCCAGTATTTTCATGCCTTCCGTGACTACCTGCAGGAATGTAAAAGCCCCTGGAAGCCGATTGTCGCTTTTTCCGGCGAATATGACTATCGGGGCATCAAAGTCACCGAAGCCTCACTGAACGGCTTTCCGGCCAACGATATTGCCGACATGATCCAGGAAGACCCTTATCGCTTCCTTATTTGCGCCGACAAGTTCCAGACCGGCTACGACGAACCGCTTCTCCACACTATGTATGTGGATAAAACGCTTTCCGGTATCAAAGCAGTGCAGACACTCTCCCGGCTGAACCGCGCTCATCCCCAGAAGTATGATGTCTTTGTCCTTGATTTCATGAACGACACGGAGACGATCAAGGAGGCCTTTTCCGACTATTACCGCACCACCATATTAAGTGATGAGACCGACCCCAATAAGCTGCATGACTTGAAAAGCGCTTTGGACGGACATCAGGTCTATAGCCAAGAGCAGGTCGAAAAACTGGTCACCCTCTACCTTGATGGTGCCAGCCGTGAGACTCTCGACCCTGTTCTTGATGCCAGTGTGGCAATGTATAAGGAACATCTCGATGAGGACGGGCAGGTGGATTTCAAGGGTAAGGCAAAGTCGGTTACCCGCACCTATGACTTCTTGGCTTCAATCTTGCCGTACAATAACGCCGATTGGGAAAAGCTTTCTATCTTTTTGCATTTTCTCCTGCCCAAGTTGCCTGCTCCGCAGGAAGAGGACCTTGCCAAAGGGATACTTGAAGCCATTGACATGGACAACTACAGGGTCGAGAAGAAGGCAGCCATGAAGATCGCCCTGCCAGATGAAGACGCGGAAATCGAACCGATTCCTATAGGCGGCGGGGGAGGGAAAGCTACGCCTGAACTCGATCACTTGAGCAGCATTTTGAAAACTTTCAACGAACAGTTCGCCACCCTCTTTACAGATGCTGACCGCGTGTCGAAACGGATCAAGGACGATATCGCCCCAAAGGTGGCGGCGGATCAAGCCTACCAGAACGCCAGGCAGAACACACCAAACACTGCTAAAATCGAGCACGATAAGGCGTTGGGCCGTGTCATCGTGTCCTTATTAAAAGACGATACCGAACTCTATAAGCAATTCTTTCAAAATGAGTCATTCAACCGGTTTGTAACCGATATGGTGTTTACGATGACGAACGAAATACCTCGGGAAGGGGTAAGTTCATCAACCTTTCTTCCAAAACCGGCTCATAAACATTCAAGAGCAATCTAGTAATTTGTCCATTCTTGTCATTGATTCCACAAGCCCACGATCTCTGGTGAATAGTCACAAAGGCTTCTTGCGTTAGCCCAGGCAATCATCGGTGATCCAGTAATTGTTTGAATGGAAACCAGGGAGTTCTTTCAGCAGGAAGTAAATATTTTTAAGTTTTTTCAAATTGAAGTTGTAATTCAAAAAATAAGCTCATAACATCAAAATATCATTGTTTGTTGGATACATAAATGGGAGCGGGGTAAGGAGCTCTAATTTACTGTTTACTTTGGCTATTTTTGGTGTTTACTTTTGTTCAGCCAGTTGCCGAATCAGCTTTTTTCCCCCTCCATGACTGCATTCATTACGATCGTTTTTTTCATTAAAATGGGAGGTGATTGATGTTTTGTTTTCAGGACAAACTGCTGGTACAAGACAGAGGTAATGGCGTATTAATGAAAAATCTCGGTGCGGGAAGCAAGATGAGCGTCCTGCACTGGAACATGGAGGATGGCAGTGTCGTCCCCCTGCACAAACATCCGCATGAACAGTTCGGTTATGTCATCCAAGGTGGTTTTGATATGCTTATCGGGGATGAGCGGGCGGTTCTTAAGACGGGGGACTGCTATTTCATCCCCGGCGATGTGCCGCACGAATTTACCGCCATAGGAGCCACCGAGGCTATTGATGTGTTCAGTCCGCCCCGAGAGAAAATTCCTGGTTGATTTTGCTGTTCAGTCAATTATCCAATCATAAAAAAGGAGAGAGTCATGGCAAAAAAAGTACTGTTGCTGGCAACCAATTATGGAGCATGGGCCGAAGAACTTCAGGCGCCGTGGGATGCCCTCAAGAAAGCCGGTTTTGATGTAACCATGGCAACACCGCAAGGCAAAAAACCTCTGCCTTTCGCTCTCAGTGTTGATCCTGATTTTGACGACCCCCTTCAGCATTACAAGGTTAATCCTCCCGAAGTCTGTACCCGTGTTAAAGAGATCCTTGCCGGCAAAGAATGGAACAATGCTAAAAAAATTGCCGACGTCAAGATGGCTGATTATGACGCCATTGTCCTCACCGGCGGCCCCGGCGTCTGCCTTGACATCACCAATAACCCCAAGGTCCACACCCTGTTGCTTGATGCCTTCAACTCCAACAAACTGATCGGCGCAATCTGTTATTCGGTTGGCGCTCTGGCATTCACCCGTAATCCGGCTAACGGATTCAAAAGTATCCTGAGCGGCAAAAAATCAACCGCCCATCCCAGGGCATGGGATTTTGATTTTGAGCTGAGCTACACTCTTGCCGGGACAACCCCTGACAACAAAGGCACGGATGTGGTCACCCCCGGATTCCTCCTGCCGCTCCAGGATGTCGTGACCGATGCCGTAGCGCCGAACGGTACCTGTATTGCCGATGAAAAAGCCAATCGTGTTAAACCATGTGTGGTTTATGACTGGCCGTTCATCACCGCTCTCTCCGTTGAATCATCCATTGCCTACGGTCAGAAGTTGGTAGAGGTGTTGAACAGCAAATAAGGGGAGGAGCGGTCATGAATGTCAGTGAATCAATCGTGGCAATGCTTGAATCTGTCGGTGTTGATGCCGTCTTTACCGGATCGGGACAGGGGTCGGGCGAAATCCTTTTTGCCTTTGCCGAATCAAAAAAAATAAAAACAATCATGGTCAGGCACGAGCAGGCCGCCTCTTTCATGGCGTGCGGCTATGCCATGTTCAAGAAAGGCAAGCTGGGGGTCTGTAATGCCCAGGGAGGTCCTGGCTCCTACAATTTCTTTTCGGGCCTTGGCGTTGCTCTTTCTGCCTCTCTTCCTGTTCTTTCGATTGCCTCTTATTCTCCGAAAAAATGGCGAGGATTAGGCGATCTGGGCGAGGTGACCGGCAAGGGGCGGACCCCCAACTCGCAGGTAATGTTCGGCGCTACCACCAAGAAGACCTTTATGATAGAACACCCGGACCAGGTCTGCGATATCCTTGAAGAGGCCATAAATCTGGCTTTTGAGGGACGGCCCGGCCCGGTGCATATCGACCTGCCCTATGATGTCGCCGCCATGCCTGCCACCCGCCATCGCGAGATAAAACTCGCGATTAATCCCTGCCTGCCGCTCCCCAAAACAGTCGAGCTCTTTGCCAAGGTTCTGGCTGAGGCGATCTTGGCGAAAAAAAAGATACTGGCGCTGTTTGGTTATGGCTGCGTCAGGAGCCATGCTGAAACAGAACTTATTGAATTTGTAGAAAAATTCCAGATTCCATTTATCACTTCCATGGATGCGAAAGGGGTGATTCGCGAAGATCACCCGCTCTCACTCGGAATGCCCGGAACCTGCGGAGATGCCGGCGCCAAACAGGCATTCAAGGAGGCCGAGGTTGTGCTGGCCATCGGCAACTCTTTCCCCAAGTGGCAGATGTGGAGATTCGAACCGGGTATCTTTGATAACAAGACCCTCCTGCATATCAATATTCAACATGAAGAGATCGGCAAGGTCTATCCGGTCGATTATGGC
>MGTA01000060.1:29162-31525 GCA_001799225.1 Deltaproteobacteria bacterium RIFOXYD12_FULL_50_9 | reverse complement strand
GTCAAACCGGCGGTACAGGCGCTTACCGACGCCCTGGCCAAGAAGAATTTGGCAATCGAGAAAAAACAGTTCGTCAAGAATAAGACATACCAAAGTACAGTCGATTATAAAGGTACTAAAATCCATCCGGGGGCGCTCTGTCAGGAGATTTCAAAATATCTGCCGGAACGGAGTATCATCCTTGGCGATGCGGGCGCTAACATGATCTGGTTGGCTGCCTACATGGAGTTTACCAAGGGCCAGAATTATAAAAACCCGGGCAGTTTCGGCCCGATGGCCTCGCATGTCAACGCTGCGATCGGCGTCCAACTTGCCAATCCGGACCGTCGAGTTATAGTCGGCTGCGGCGATGGCGATTACGAGATGTCCGGCTTTGAGATTTTGACCGCAGTCCAGAACAAGATTCCGATTATCTGGATTATTCTGAATAACAGTGAATTCGGGATCATCAAGCTTTTCAACCTCGCTGCGCACGGCAGGGAGGTTTTTAATCACATCATTTGTCCTGACTTTGCCAAATATGCCGAAGCCTGCGGCGCCAATGGCTATCGGGTTGAGCAACTGACTGACTTTGCCGGAGCTTTTCAGGCGGCGCTGGCCTCGGATAAGCCTTCTATTATTGATGTCATTATTGATCCTGATCCGGTCATGCCGTTCAAATTCTGGGCGCAAGATTAAGTATTATGCAGGGGCGATCCATTTTTGGGATCGCCCCTCATTTTTTCAAAAATTTATTGCATTAGCCGGAATACGTTTCATTTGATCATGGCAATAAAGACCTCAGTCGACAGAGACGAAATCAAACGATGCAACAGCAGATAATTCAAAAACTGAATCTCCCATTTTTCTTTCTGACTTCGTTTTCCTGTTATCAGGGCGCCCTGCACGGTATGCCCTGGCTGGGCCTGGTTGTCTTTACGTTGCTGGTTGCTTTTTTTCTGCCTTATACCCAATTTAAAAAAGAGCGGCTTCTCATAACCCTGCTGGTTGCGGGGGTAGGTTTCTGCGCTGATACGGCGCTTATTTTCGCTAAAGTCTATACCGTGAAAGAGAGCGGCCGCTGGCTGGTCCCGGCGCCTTTCTGCCCGGAGTGGATCCTGGTCTTATGGCTCAACTTTGGTTTCATGCTCTATATCTTCTGGAAATTTCTCGCTAAAAGCAAAATTACCGCGATAGTAGTAGGAATAATCTTCTCTTTCCTGATCTTCGGCAACGCGTCCCGCATGGGGCTTGTTTCCTTGCAGCAACCGGCGGTTGCCGGTTTCCTGATCATCGCGCTCTGCTGGGCAGTTCTTATCCCTTTTTTTACGAATCGTGCGGTTCGATACTTTGGAGGCGAACATGTCGGTAAATAGAAATCGTTTTTTGGCGTGCCTACTTTTTCTTGGGCTGGCTTTATCCCTGGCAGGTTGTGGTTCGGATAGCGACACTCCTCCGCCAGTGCCCCCCTCCATAAACATAATACCGGCGATGGTAACTGTGCCAAAGGGGACGTTCAAGATGGGCTGGGATTTTCTCGCTGGAACTAATGGATTGGGTGATATCAATGATGTTGCACCATACACATCTCATACCGCAGGTCCATCAGGTCCGGTCCGTCAGGTTACCCTGTCAAACGATTATGAAATCGGCAAGTATGAGATCACCAATGCCGAATTTGCCGACATGCTCAACTATGCCCTGGTCAAGGGGTACTTGTCCGGCGACTATGTAAATAATACTACGGTGAAGAACAAGGAAGGAAGTTCTCAGGAGCTCTTGAACCTTGATGCCGACTATGAAAATAAACAGTGTGAAATCTATTTTGATGGCGAGAAGTTTGTCGTCAAGACCGGACTCGAGAAACGACCGGTGGTCTATGTCAGCTGGTATGGCGCCGCCTTTTACTGCAATATGCTGGGAGAGTCGCAAGGGCTTGCCAAACTGTATAATTTGAGTGATTGGTCGTGCACGTTCAACGGCGTGGCCAAATTTTATGGGACGCCGGGATATCGGATTCCGACCGAGGCCGAATGGGAACATGCCGCCCGCTATGACGATGATGATCTTTCGGGAAAAAACCTGGTGTACGACCGCCGGCCCGTCCCCTGGGAGAGTTCATCGACTACATACGGGACCAATAGTAGCTACGGTTCCAATCTCGCCTACTTTGTGCCCTTTGCCAATTACAAGACCAACACCGGAACGGTTGATGTCGGCAGCTATCCGACCGGCCAGAGTCTGCTTGGTATCTTTGACATGGCGGGTAACGTCTCGGAATGGGCCCAGGACTACTATGCTTCCTACACCTATTTTGCTCCTTATGTCAATGAGGTTAATCCGCTAAATGACACATCGGGAGTTTACCGGCAAAGGCGGGGGGG
>MGTA01000060.1:23719-28978 GCA_001799225.1 Deltaproteobacteria bacterium RIFOXYD12_FULL_50_9 | reverse complement strand
GGCGGCAGCAACGACATGAACGTCCTGCACTGGCAGACCCCGAAAGGGACGATCTCGCCTATGCATGACCACATTGAGGAGCAGTTCGGTTATATCCTTAAGGGCTCGATCGAGGTGACCATCGGAGCGGAGAAGGCGGTTCTCAATCCGGGAGACTCCTATTTCATCCCCGGCGGGGTGCCGCATCAGTTTCGGTTGCTAGAAGATTCCGTGGCGCTTGATGTGTTCAGTCCCAAGAGACCCGTGCCGGAACCGATGGTGGGATAAAGGAGTTTACGATGACCCTTGCAGGAAAAAAAATAGCGATACTGATGGAAGCGGATTGGTATGAGCCGGAGATCTGGTACTATCGACTGCGTTTTGCCGAGGAGGGCGCCGAGGTCCATTTTCTCACCCGGTTGTGGGGTCAGCCGGCCCTTACCTTTCTCGGCCATGAATTTCGAGCCCCCTTTGAGGTGCGGGAATCTTTTGAGGGGATGGACGATGCAACACTGCGCGGTTTTTCCGCCGTGATTGTCCCGGCCGGGATGGTGGCGGATCGTCTCCGTTATACCGAGGATATCAACAAACTCCCACCGGCGACCGAATTTTTGCAGAGGGCGTTCGCCGAGAAATCGATCATCAAGGGGATTCTCTGTCACGGCCTCTGGCTGGTGGCTCCGGTACCGGAACTGGTTCGGGGTCGGAGATTGGTTGTCCATAATAATCTTCTGGGGGATGCCCGTAACATGGGCGCCAGCTATGTTGATGAAGATGTGGTGGTGGACGGTGATCTGGTTACCGCTCGGAGCGGCGGGCACTGCCATCTGTTTGCCCGCAAAATCATTGAGTTGCTCTCATGACGGTCGTAAACAACAGGGTGAAATTCGGTCATGTCGCTCTAAACTGTCATAATGTCGAGGTAACGGAACGGTTTTACTCAAATTTTTTCGGATTCAGTCGGGATTCAGTAAGGGGGGGCGTTATGAATCATTTCATTAACCGTTATCTTCTCTGTCCGGCCTTGCTGATCAGTCTGTTTTTTTTTAGCAGCAGCGCCGCTCTGGCCGACGATTCCGCTCAACAACCCTGGATGATCAGCGCCCAGCCGTTTGGCCTGCTCAGCATGCCGGAACTGGTGAAGCCATCTCCTCCGGATAAAAGATTGTTTCTGAAGATTACCACCGGTTATCAGTATGATACTAATGCGATATTGAACGCCCAAGGGGCGCCGGTTCCCGAGGGTATCGGGAAAAAGGATGATTCACGGTTAGTGTTGAATCTTTCCGGCAGTTATGTACCGCTTAAGGGGGCGCAGGGCGATTTGACTATTAATTACGCCTTCTTCCAGAGTCTGCATGCCGATCTGGATGACTTCAACCTGACCCAGAACCTGGCGGAGCTTGCCGGCCGCTATAAAATCGACGGCAATGTCACTCTGCGCTATTCAGCCGTATTCCAACACCTGCTCCTCGGCACCAACCTTTTTGACTATGCGCTCATGACCGGTCCTTCCGTCATCATTGCCGAAGGACATGGGCAATACACTGCTGTCGATCTGCGCTATCGCTCAACCGAATACCGCAATGTTTCCATTTTCAAAACCAACGCCGACCGAACCGGTTCCAATTACAGCGGGGCGCTTATTCACACCATGACCTTGTCATCTGCGGCACTGGTTCGGGTCGGATACGCCATTGATCAGGACGATGCCAGGACAACCCTTTGGGATGGTACGGGGCATCGGGGTAGCGTCGAGGGTAGTTTGATTCTTCCCAAGGACACGCTGCTCGATGTATACGGCGAATATTACCGCAAGGATTACGATGGCATCTACAAATCCATCGGCGGCCAACGGGCCGATAACTCCTGGTCGACCGTAGTCACCCTCACCACCTATTTTGAGCAAAAATACGGTGTTTCTCTGCGGGCTCTCTATAATCGCAATATCTCGAATGTCCCGGCTTTTGATATGGCACGGGTTATTGCCGGGATACTTTTTGATGTGCGATTTTGAACAGCGCAAAAGGGTACTCCATGCCTGATCCTTTTATAAAAGCAATCGTCGGCAATTTCATTACTCTTCTCTCTATTGCCAAATGTCGATTCCAGATTATATCGGCTTGTGATGTGACGGCAATATAAGACTTTTGCTATGGATTGACCACTATCATAAATTGACGGAGGAAAAAAATGGGACAGTTACGATTCACTTTTTCAGACACGATTTCCGGTTACATCACCAGTTTCAACCGCACCGAGCGTTCTTTTAGCCTCAGGACCTCGGAAGGGAAAGAGTATACCCTTTTTATTACACCGATGACCTACGCCAGGGTGACCCAGAATCTTGATGAAGGTTATATTGACGCTACCGGAAGACTCTCCGAACTCCTTGCCGAGGAGAATCTCGTTTACGCTTACTGCATATTCTATCCTAAGGGGAATGATTACCGGATCGAGGTCAAGTCGATGATCTTCCCCGGCGACAAGGCCGGTACATATCGTCATGAAGAGCCGGATTGGTGGATCAAACAAGTGCGCTCTATTGCCGAATGCTATCTTAAATGGCAGTTCAATTATCCTGAAACTCCGATTGATTTTAAAAATTATCGCACCTTCCTGCACCTTGCCGGCGGCAAGAAGGGGGACTACCTGCAGGAGACCGACACCATATCGCGGCTGGTCTATGGGTTTGCCTCGGCCTATTTGCTGACCGGCGAGGATCGTTTTCTGGAAGGGGCGGAACTTGGTACGGAGTACCTGCGCGAACATGTTCGTTTCTATGACAATGACGAAGACCTGATCTACTGGTATCACGGACTCCAGGTCTCCGGCGATCGGGAGCAGAAGCTCCTGACCTCGGAATTCGGCGATGACTATGACTCCCTGCCGATGTACGAGCAGATCTATGCCCTGGCCGGTCCGACCCAGACTTATCGGATCACCGGTGACCCCCGCATCATGTTCGACATCGAAAAGACCATCGACCTGTTCGAAAAGTACTACAAAGACAATGAGAAAGAGGGCTACTTCTCCCATATCGACCCGATCACTCTCGACCCCCGGTCGCCGACCCTGGATAAAGGGAACAATCGCGCCAAGAAAAATTGGAACTCGGTCGGCGACCATGCTCCGGCCTACCTGATCAACCTCTGGCTGGCTACCGGAGAGGAAAAATATGCCGACTTTCTGGAATACACCTTTGATACCATCGAGGAGCATTTTAAGGACTATGACAACAGCCCCTTTGTCCAGGAACGTTTTTTTGAAGACTGGAGTCACGATAAAACCTGGGGCTGGCAGCAGGATAACGCCGTGGTCGGCCACAACCTGAAGATCTCCTGGAACCTGATGCGGATGAACAGCTTGCGTCCGAAAGACAAATATGTATCATTTGCCCGCAAGATCGCCGAACTGATGCCGGCAGCAGGCAGTGACCGCCAGCGCGGCGGCTGGTATGACGTAGTGGCCAGAACCCTGGTCCCGGGCGAAGAGTACCACCGCTTCACCTGGCATGACCGCAAGGCCTGGTGGCAGCAGGAGCAAGCCATTCTGGCCTATATGATCCTGAACGGCGTATTGAAAGAGGACGAATATCTGCGGCATGCCCGCGAGGCCGCCGCCTTCTATAATGCCCACTTTCTTGATCACGACGACGGAGCAGTCTATTTCAACGTTCTGGCTAATGGCCTGCCCTATCTGATGGGCAACGAGCGCTTCAAGGGCAGCCACTCGATGAGCGGCTATCACTCTACGGAACTTTGCTACCTGTCGGCGGTTTATACCAATCTGCTGATCACCAAGGTGCCGATGAACTTCTATTTCAAACCGAAACCGAGAGGTTTCAAGGACAACATTTTGAGAGTCTCCCCGGATATCCTGCCGAAAGGGAGCGTCAAGCTGACCGCAGTTGAAATCGACGGCAAGCCCTATGATAATTTCAATGCCGATGCTTTGTATGTAACGCTGCCGATAGCGGATAAGGATCTGAATGTGAAGGTGACGATTACGCCGGTATAGTGTATGTGTTATGATCGTTTGAGATAATTGCCGACTAAGTAAATTCAAACCGCGAGGTATTTAGATGATCATAGAAACAAAGGTGGAAGGAGCGAATGTAATTGCCACGGTAAGTGGTGATATTGATGGCAAAACAGCGCCGCAGGTCCAGTCGGAATTGTTAGCAGCCTTGCAGGCCGGGAACCGGTTGCTGGTTGATATGAATGGGGTTTCTTATCTCTCTAGCGCCGGTCTGCGGATGCTGCTGCTGCTCTATCGCCAGGTTGCTTCCAAGAAAGGCAAGGTTGTCCTGGTTAGTGTTTCGGAAGAGATCAGAGATACCATGTCTATGACCGGATTCATCAATTTTTTCACCCTTGCCGAGACCCGGGAAGCCGGGCTTGCGGCTTTGGCCTGATTGTTCCGGAGGAACTTATCATGACGACTGACAATGCCGCACCGGGACGAATCGACTCCCTGGAAGCACGGATTGATTATTATCCTACCCATGAGATCGCCGGCTTCAGACTTCGTCCCGGCAAGCCGTTCCCCTTTGGCGCCACCCTGGTCCCGGGGGGTGTTAATTTTTCGATTTTTTCGAGCCACGCGGTCTCCTGCACCCTTGTCCTCTTTAATAAGGGGGCGGAAGAGCCATTGGCGGAGATTCTCTTTCCCGATTCTTTCAGGATCGGGCACGTCTGGAGCATTATGGTCTTTGATCTGGATTGCGAGACCATTGAATACGGCTATCGGATGGACGGCCCGTTTGATCCGGCAGTCGGCCATCGTTTCGATAAAAGCAAGATCCTGCTCGATCCTTACGCCAAGGCAGTCGGCGGCCGGGATGTCTGGGGAAAGCCGCCGAATTGGGATAATATCTTTCCTTACCGTGGTCGGTTGGTCTTTGAAGACTTTGATTGGGAGGACGACCGGCCCCTGGAGATCCCGATCGAAGACCTGATCATCTACGAGATGCATGTGCGCAGCTTTACCCGGCACACCTCATCAGGAGCTCGACATCCCGGAACCTTCGCTGCCATGCGAGACAAAATCCCTTATATCAGAGAGCTCGGCATAAACTGCGTCGAACTGATGCCGGTTTATGAGTTTGACGAATTTGAAAACAGCCGCCGTCATCCCGACACCGGTGAGATGTTGTACAACTACTGGGGGTACAGCACGGTCAATTTTTTTGCCCCCAAGGCCGGTTTTGCCGCCACCGGCCGTCTCGGCATGCAAGTTGATGAGCTGAAGACCCTGATTAAAGAGCTCCACCAAAAC
>MGTA01000060.1:15291-23702 GCA_001799225.1 Deltaproteobacteria bacterium RIFOXYD12_FULL_50_9 | reverse complement strand
ACACTGCCGAGGGCAATGAGCGCGGGCCGACCTTTTCATTTCGGGGCATCGATAATAAAACCTATTATATGTTGACCCCGGAAGGGTACTATTACAACTTTTCCGGTTGCGGGAACACCCTGAACTGCAACAATCCGATTGTCCGAAGTATTGTTATCGACTGTCTGCGTTACTGGGCCTCCGAGTATCATATCGACGGTTTTCGGTTCGATCTGGCGGCCATCCTGGGCCGCGATCCCTGCGGCGCGCCGCTCTCTAATCCTCCTCTGCTGGAGTCCCTGGCTTTTGACCCGGTGCTCGGCAAGTGCAAGCTGATTGCCGAGGCCTGGGATGCAGGCGGACTTTACCAGGTCGGTTCGTTTCCGGCCTTTGGCCGCTGGGCCGAATGGAACGGCAAATATCGTGATGACCTGCGCTGCTTTCTGAAGGGGGATGCCGGAAAAGTCGGAGCGCTCTCCCAGAGGATTCAGGGCTCGCCCGACCTCTACGGCTGGAACGGCAGGGGGCCGACCGCTTCGATTAATTTCATCACCTGTCACGACGGTTTCACCCTGTACGATATGTTCGCATACAACTATAAGCACAACGAGGCCAACGGCGAGCACAACAATGATGGCTGTAACGACAATGAGAGTTGGAACTGCGGCTGGGAAGGGGAGACCGATAACCCCGGGATCAATGCCTTGCGTAAGCGGCTGATCAGAAACGCCTGGGCGATTTTGATGGTCTGCCACGGCGTCCCGATGGTGTTGATGGGCGATGAGATGGGGCGTACCCAGTACGGCAACAATAACACCTATTGCCAGGATAACGACCTGAACTGGCTCGACTGGGGGCTGGCCGCAAAAAACGCCGATCTCCTGCGTTTTGCCCAGAACATGATCGCTTTTCGCAGGGCCCATCCAGCCTTGCGCAACCGCTATCACCTGAGCAATCAGGATTACATGGGGAGCGGCTATGCCGACATCACCTGGCACGGTGAAAGGGCCTGGAGTGCCGACTGGTCGAACGAGAGCCGGGTATTGGCCTTCATGCTCTGCGGCAGACATGCCAAGAGCGGGACGGTATGCGATGACTATATCTACGTCGCCATGAACAGCCATTGGGAGACCCGCTCATTCGAGATCCCCATGCCTGCCCCTGCCGGCGGTAAATGGCATGTAGCGGTCAACACCGGTATGCCGGCGCCGGAGGACATCTTTGCACCGGGCAGCGAACCGGAGTTGGGCGACCAGGGGCATTTTTTGGTTACGGCATATTCGGTGGTTATCCTGGTGGCGAGGCATTCAGGCCTAAACACCAACTTGGTCAAGCCGGAAGAACCGGGCAGGACTAAAAAATCAAAAGCCAAAAGGAAATAAGGAGAGGGAGTATTATCTTGGGATGTTTAACTGAAAAAAAATAATTAAATGACAAAAAAGGAGAATAGGTTATGGCTTTCGATGCAAAATTGGTTATGAAGGACACGGTTGCAATGATTACACTTTCCGGCTCTCTTGATGCTGCATCAGCTTCCCGTTTTAAAGAGGTGATCGAGCAGGCTGCCGGGCAGTCGCCGACTAAACTGGTTTTGTTAATGAGTGATCTCGAGTTTCTGGCCAGTGCCGGCCTGCGAGTGCTGATCTTTGCTAAACAGAAAATGGGCGCAAAAGTTGATATATATGTGGTAGGCAGTCAGGGACCGGTGCTGGGCACCCTGGAGATGAGCGGGTTCCACCATAGCGTTTATATTCAGGACACCTACATCGGCTAAGGGGATTTTATGAAATCACTCTGCCTTCCCGCAACATTGGATGCCCTGGAAGAGATCGGTAAATACATTGTTGAGGCTGCAAAAAACGCTGACCTTGATGCAAAGGCGGCCTATGGGCTCCGTCTGGCGGTTGATGAGATTGCGACAAACATAATTACCCATGGCTATAAAGAAGCGGGGAAAATTGGAGATGTCGCCGTGAGCGGAGTACTGACCGATTCCTCATTGACTATCGTGCTTGAAGACACCGGGATCCCTTTCGACCCCATGAGTCATAACCTGCCCGGAGATGATTATCTGAGTCTACCTCTGGAGGAGCGCCCCATTGGCGGCCTCGGAATTTTCCTGGTGCTGAAAGGGGTGCATGCCTTCAACTACGAGCATGTAGATGGACGCAACCGTAACATTTTTGTCATGAATCGTCCGGTTGGCACACCTGAATAGAGGAGTTGGTAATGGAGGCGCTGGAAACGATCATGCATCTATCCGTTAAGCCATGCAGGTTGCTGTGTCTTTTGCTCCTCCTCTTCAATTTTTCAACAAATTCAGCAGGTGCCGACCAAACTGTTCTGAAAAAAGCCTCCCTTATCCCCCTTTGGTACCCTCAAGCCCAATTTGCCGGTTACTACGTTGCTCTTGAGAAGGGAATCTACCGAAACCATGGTATTGACCTGAAGATTCTTCCAGGTGGGCCTGATCACTCACCCACTCAACTTTTGCGGAGTGGCGAAGCTGATTTTGCGGTCCTCTGGCTCTCCACCGCCTTGCAACAATACGAGAGCGGGGAAAAATTAATCAATGTGGCGCAGATTGTCCAGAAGAGCTCCATGATGCTGGTGGCCCGGAAATCCAGCGGCATCGACACACCCGCAGATATGCAAGGCAAGAAGGTGGGAATTTGGGGGGGGGGCTTGGCAATTCCTGCGGAAACATTCTTTAAAAAATACCAGCTTAGTGTGCGGGAAGTTCGGCAGTCATATACCGTAAATCTCTTTCTGCGTGGCGGGATAGATGTGGCGTCCGCTATGTGGTACAACGAGTTTCATACTATCCTGAACTCCGGGATCGACACTGATGAGTTGAATCTATTCTTCCTCCATGACTATGGAATAAAATTCCCTGAGGATGGACTCTATACGCTTGCGAAGACCTATCGCCGGGATCCCATCCTTGTTGATGCCTTTGTCAAAGCGTCGCTGGCAGGATGGGCCTATGCCTTTGCTAACCCTGAAGAGACGCTGGACATTGTCATCCGCTTAATGAACGAGGCGAATCTCCCGGCGAATCGAGCCCATCAGCAATGGATGCTGGCGAGGATGCGTGACCTGATCCAGCCTCTCAATAGTAGTGATTCAATCGGAGAACTGAAGTTGTCAGACTATGAAGCGGTAGGCAGCGCATTACAGATTAATGGCGTTATAAAAACAGTACCCGGTTTCGAGGATTTTGTCAGGAGATCCGATGCGCGCTGACAGAAGTATCGCCTATAAACTTATCCTGGTGATTACAGGATGCAGCGCCCTGATATTTGCTGCAACGATAGGATATTCTTACTACCATTCCCGTATGGTACTGGAAAGAGAACTGGAGGAAAATGCCCGTAATCAGGTCCTTGCATCTGTCAACAGGGTAGAGACGATACTTGCTGCCATCGGCAAGGTTACTGAAGGATTGGCCCGTTCCCTTGAGACCTTCAACTACACGGATAAATCGCTTAACACCATGCTAATGGCAACATTTGCCGGCAACAATGAGATTTATGGGGTCTGTGCTGCCTTTGAACCTGATGCTTCTTCCGGCCCCGGATCGCGATCATTTGCACCATATTTTTACAGAAAAAAAGGAGATTTTCTCTTTGTCCCTGACGATACTTTTGAATATCTGACTCAAGACTGGTATCAGATACCAAAGGAGTTAGGGAGACAAGAGTGGAGCGAGCCGTACTTCGACCAAGGCGGAGGTGATATTATTATGACCACCTGCTCGGTGCCATTCTATGAGATGGTCGGCAATGAAAGACGGTTTCGCGGGATAATTGCGACTGATGTCTCTTTAGATGGCCTGACGGATATTGTCGGATCCATGAAGGTACTCAAGACCGGTTACAGCTTCCTGCTCTCCAGGAACGGGACAATTCTTACTCACCCTTCCAAAGATTTGATTATGAACGAGAGCATTTTTAGTATTGCCGAGTCTCGAAACATTCCCTCCCTCCGTGATATCGGTCGGAAGATGGTTCATGGTGAGTCCGGCTTTCTCCCCTATACCGATATCCAGGGTGTGAAGAGTTGGATGTATTACGCCCCGGTCTCTTTGACAGGTTGGACCTTGGCTGTCGTTTTTCCGGAGCATGAACTGCTTGCAGAGGTGCATTCTTTGACTCTGACCTTAGCTGCTATGGGGATTGCCGGGATTTTGCTTCTTGCGGTAGCCGTGGTGTTTATCGCGCACTCTATAACCACACCGCTCCGAGCCCTGTCAAAAGCAACGGAAGTAATAGCCGCCGGTAATTTTGATGCGGAACTTCCCTCTATTCGTTCTCAAGATGAAGTAGGAGTACTAAACCAATCCTTCATTGCCATGCGGGTCTCTCTTAAGAAATACATCAAAGAACTCACCGAGACAACTGCAGCCAAGGAGCGTATTCAAAGTGAACTAAAGGTGGCCACGGATATCCAGGCTAGTCTGCTGCCCCGCATCTTTCCGGCATTCCCGGATCGTCCAGAGTTTGACATCTATGCGACCATGGATCCGGCCAAGGAGGTTGGTGGAGATTTCTACGATTTTTTCTTTATCGACCATGACCGTCTCTGCTTCCTGATCGCTGACGTTGCCGACAAAGGGGTGCCGGCAGCGCTTTATATGATGGTGGCCAAGACCCTGCTTAAAACAGAGGCGCAGCGGGGCGGTAGTCCTGATGAAATCCTCTCGGCTGTCAATAATATCCTGGCTGCAGACAACGAAAACTGCATGTTCGTGACGGTCTTCTGTGCTCTTATGGATACAAGAACAGGAGAGGTACGTTTTGCCAATGCCGGCCATAATCCGCCACTGCTAATTGAGTCGCAGGGAATAAGGTATCTTGCCCTGAAAGCAGGTTTTGTCCTAGGTCCTGTTTTGGATTCGACCTATGAAACTGAACGGATCACCTTGCAACCGGGGGAGACCCTATTTCTCTATACGGACGGGGTGACCGAGGCAAAAGCCCCGGAAGCGGAGTTGTATGGAGAACAGCGTTTGCTGGAAGCCCTGCAGCGTGGGCCTAAAGAAGAACTTGCGGAAATGATCCAACACATTCGGGCCGCAGTAAAACAGCATGCCAATGGTGCGCCGCAATCCGATGATGTTACTATGGTCGCGATAAAATATCGGGGTACAAAGTAAGCCGATAGAAAAAATAATAGGACTATATTCTGCATGAATTGTTCAGGAAAGGTTTGGTATGGATACCGGCGATGCCATTTTTTGCGCAGTTTGGAAACACTGTAATGAATAGGGGAGGAGCAGGATCATGCTGACCAGATTTCTTTCAAAAGGAAACATCCGCTCTCGAATTTTGAAAGCCCTGCTTGGCGTTGCCTCTGTTTCGCTGCTCAGCTTTGCGATCGTTTCGTTGGATGGAATGAGGCGGTTGGGTGAATTTTCCGTTCAATCCAGTTCCGGGCTGGGGCAGGAGGCTCTCAAGATAAGCAAGTCAGCGCTTGAGACGCTTACCCAGGATGGTCTCCAGCGTATTACTACCGATCAAGCAAATCTCTGCAACGCTCAGTTCAAGCAGGCTGAAGCTACTGTCAACGTCTTGGCTGACCTCGCCGAAAAGCTCTGGAATA
The DNA here is from genome assembly GCA_001799225.1 of Deltaproteobacteria bacterium RIFOXYD12_FULL_50_9. Lineage (GTDB taxonomy): Bacteria > Desulfobacterota > Desulfobulbia > Desulfobulbales > CALZHT01 > XYD12-FULL-50-9. Next base: position 18,119 of record MGTA01000060.1, on the reverse strand, counting down.
ACCCGGGCGCGTATCCTGAGAATCGCTCCTATGCATTTAATGAGGTCCCAAAAGATCCATCTTTTGTCTCCGTGTATCAGTTCCCAAAGGGTGTAGATGCCAACCGTTTCAAGGGCGAGTTGGACATATCCTCTTCCATGGATACTTTTTTTAAGCCGATCTTGCAGAATAACCCGACCATCTCTGATTTAAACATCGGAGCGCCCAGCGGGCTTTTTCGGAGATTTCCCTGGGGGCCTGTCTCGCCGGAATACGATGTGCGAAAAAGGGACTGGTATAAACGCGCTATCGATTCCGGCAAAGAGGGCTGGAGCGATCCTTACATCGGCGCTATAGCCAAGAATCTGCGTATTAATTATTCGAAGCCCATATATCACAACAACAGACTTGTGGCGGTAGTGGCAATAAACATACTGCTTAAAACGATCAATGAACGGATCATTGCCGCCCGGCTCAATAATCAAGGAACGGCTGTGTTGGTCGACAGCAGCAGAAAAATTATCGCTCGCGAGGGGATTTCCATCAACGGTGAGAACTGGGCTGATCCGCAGAAGATTGAACACTTCACCCTTGATGCCGGTTCAGACGACAGCAAGAGATTCGATGCTGATCTGCAGGCGGCCAGGCCAAGCATTCATCGTGCCAGGTACCAGGGGAAGGACTCATATATTGCCTCTGCTCCAGTAGAAAGCACCCGCTGGTCCGTACTCTTCATCATGCCGGTAGAGGCCATCAATGCCCCGATCATTCCAACCGAAAAGGCCATCATTAATCAGGCTGATACGGTTAAGGGGCTGGTTAAGGACAAGATCCAGCTGACCTTTCTGGTTCTTTCGGCTGTATTTTTGATTATTGTCGCCGCCGTATATGTCGTAGCACAGCGTATGGCCGAACATGTAACCGGTCCGATCATGGAGCTTGACAAGGGGGTCAGGATAATCGGCAACGGTAATCTTGAACACCGGATTGAGATAAATTCGGGAGACGAGATCGAAGAACTGGCGAAAACCTTTAATAAGATGACTGCCGACCTCAAGGAGTACATCACCAATCTTACCGAGGCCACAACAGCCAAGGAGCGCATCCAGAGCGAACTCAAGGTTGCCACCGACATTCAGGCCAGCCTGCTGCCGCGTCTGTTCCCTGCCTTTCCGGATCGTCCGGAGTTCGATATATTCGCCAGCATGGATCCGGCTAAAGAGGTCGGTGGTGACTTCTATGATTTCTTTTTTATCGACAACAACAATCTCTGTTTCCTGATCGCAGATGTGGCCGACAAGGGGGTGCCGGCCGCTCTTTATATGATGGTGGCGAAGACCCTGCTGAAGACTGAGGCGCAGCGACTTGGCGAACCAGAGCAGATCCTCTCTTATGTGAATAACATTCTGGCCGCAGATAATGAAAACTGCATGTTCGTCACGGTATTCTGCGCCATTCTCGATACCAGGACCGGAGAGGTGCGTTTTGCCAATGCCGGTCATAATCCGCCATTGCTGATCGAGGCGCAGGATATAATGTATCTTTCCCTTAAAGCCGGTTTTGTCCTTGGCCCTATCATGGATTCGGTTTATGAAACCGAGCGGATTACCTTGCAGCCGGGGGAAACTCTTTTTCTCTATACAGACGGGGTGACCGAGGCAAAAAACCCGGAGGCGGAACTGTACGGAGAACTGCGGTTGCTGAAGGCCCTGCAGGATGGACCCAAAGAAAAACTGCCGGAAATGGTGCAATACATCCGTGCCGAAGTAATCCGACACGCCAATGGCGCACCCCAATCCGACGATGTTACCATGGTAGCGATAAAGTATCGGGGAGCAGTGGTAAATGCCTGACGCATCCGGATTTGTGCGCCTGATTCTGCTGCTGATCATTGTTGTTTCATTCCCGAGCACTACGGCCAACAGCGCGGAACGGGAGGTTAAACATGTTGCCATGATCCTTTTCAGAGGGGAAACCCCGGCTGAACAGGGATTTCGCGAGACACTTACTACTTCCAGAGATTTTGATATAAAAATAACGGTTTTTGACGCCAACCAGAGCAAAGACAAACTCAAAACCATTATTGACGGACTTGACCCCTCCCAATTTGACCTTTTCTACACATTCGGCACCATGGCCTCGCAGATGGCCGTGGAAAAAATAAAGGATAAACCGATCATTTTCAATGTGGTACAGCGTCCTGTAGAGGCAATGCTGGCAAAAAGCTGGGAGAGTTCCGGCAATAATGCAACAGGGGCATCCAACCTGGTTTCGATGGAGAGCGCCTTTAGAACCCTGTCACTGGTCATGAGTATCCGGAAATTGGCCTTTATCTATTACGAAAAAGATCCTGCCCCTAAGTATCAGAAGGCCGAGGTTGAAAGTGTACGCAAAAAATTCGGTTTTAAGGTGATCGATGTTCCGGTCCGGGATATGGAGTCTATCCCGGAGGCGCTAAAACAGATCGTGAGCGCCAGGGTAGATGCCGTCATGTTTCCGGCAGACTCCTTCATAAAGGCTAATGCCGACGGGATTATGACGGTTCTCAACCAGCACCGGATACCTTCCGTGGTCATAATTCCTGAAATGGTGAAAGAGAATGGCGCCTTGATTGCGCTTGGTCCGGATTACCAAAAACTGGGAGAGCTTGCCGGGATCAGCGCGCTTGCCGTATTGAAAGGGAAGAAACCGGCGGACATACCGATTAAAAGGGTAGAGAATTTGAAGATCAGCGTAAATTTGAAAACCGCCGATATCCTGGGGATAAATTTGCCCATCCAGCTTCTTTCGCTCTCTACCGTCATTCACTGAAGGATTTTTTGTGATATCAGAAAATTTTTTGGCGTTGG
>MGTA01000060.1:14577-15262 GCA_001799225.1 Deltaproteobacteria bacterium RIFOXYD12_FULL_50_9 | reverse complement strand
CATGATGTTGCGTGGTTTCATCCCAATCGTCATAATAGTCGTCATTGGAGTCGTCATAGGACGATGGGATTCCTCCCGGCATCAACTGACATTTAAAAAATTGACTAACTATATCTTCCTGCCCTGCCTTGCTTTTTTTGCAATACACAAACATACTTTTGATTCTGCCGAAATTTTTTGCATCGCCCTGGCAGTGCTGATAATCATCGGTGTCATAACGCTTGTTGCAGTTGTTGTATTGCGGGAAAAATTCCGAGGAGGTTCGAGAAACATCCCGGCCACCGTTTATATGAGCAGCGGTACGCTGCTGCCGCCACTCGCATTTGTGCTTTTTGGCAATGCGGGGCTTGCCAAGGCGATCTATTTCCATTTTTTTGTTGCCCTTGCATACCACACCCTTGGACTCTGGATGGTGGAGGGCAAGACCGACCTGAAAGCCTTTTTGAAAAATCCTTTTATTTATCTTATTCTCCTTGGGATTGCAGCCGAGCTTTTCCCATTTGTCATGCCGGAAATCGTCGAAGAGTTTGCCTGGCTGGCGGAAAAAGGTATTGATCTTACAGCAATGGGGGCACTCCCTTTGCTGCTTATCAGTTTCGGTTATCCACTTGGGCTTTTACGGTTATCTGATGCAAGAGGCGGTTTGCCGGGAGGAGTGCTGAGAATCATTGCCGGACCGCTCGTT
>MGTA01000060.1:11131-14547 GCA_001799225.1 Deltaproteobacteria bacterium RIFOXYD12_FULL_50_9 | reverse complement strand
ACCGGCTTGCTAAGTATGGAGAGGGGCTATGACGCTCTGGGATATATAGATCATCGGACAACCGAAGCCCTACTGGTTCTGGGGGCAGCCATGCCGACCTCAAATTATGCCATGCGATTGGAGGGTGATGAGGTAAAGGCCGGAAAAGCTGAGACCGGAACCCTGCTGGTCAGTTCTTTAGCCGGGATCATAACGATCCCGGCAGTACTGCTGCTGATTCTCATGTTAATTTTTACAGATTGACGACCGGTATATCATGAACATCATTTCTCCTGAAGTGCTTATTATCATAAGGGCTGTTCTACCATCCTTCATCATTACCCTTTTTGGTTTTATGCTTGGCAAGCTTGACAGCCAAAGGGAGATGAACCAGAAAATCCTCTCCAATATCGTGTATTACTTTTTCACGCCCTGTCTGGTATTTTCATCCCTCCATAAAAGAAGTTTTGATTTTCAGGAATTCGCCGTAATCGGCGGAGCGGCCTTTATTTTGATTGCCGTTATGACGCCTTTGGCTTTCTTATTAAAAAAACGGCTTGATGTCCGGGAAAACGGCTTTGTCCTGCCGATTATTTTCATGAATACGGGCAATATTTCTCTGCCGATCGCCCTGCTGATGTTCGGCAACGAAGGACTGGCCAAATCAATCCTGTTTCATATGATGAACATAATGGTTCTATACTCGTATGGCGTCTACCTGGTAAGCGGTAAGACGGATCTGCGGCATTTTTTCAAGATACCGGCTCTCTGGGCCACTATCCTCGGAGTTGTTGCGGCAACCAGTAATCCGGCTCTTCCCGGATTCGTCAGCGATAGCTATGATATCGTTATTAAGGGAGTCGAAGTCCTTGCCCTTGGCGCTATTCCATTGCTGATCATCAATCTCGGTTATTCAATGAGCGACACCAAGCTTTCAACATTGAAGGACGGCATGTCCGGAGCAACTCTGCGCCTGCTCGGCGGCCCGCTCATGGCCTTTGGACTGGTATTCGGTTACCGCTTGCTCGGCTGGACCCCGGTGACTCCGGGGCTGGACCCGCTCGTTTCGCTCGGTTACCGGACATCCGAAGCAATCATTATTCTGAACGCCGCCATGCCCGGTCCGGTAATGGCATATCTGCTGAATGTCAAGTTTGACAACTGTCCGCAGAAGTCAGCCGCCATGCTGGCCGTGGGAACATTGGGGGGAATTATTACGATACCGTTGATTCTAAGTCTGATTACCAGTTACATTATTAGTCATTAAGAAAGCATATTCCACTCGGTTTTACCCCTCATGGGTACTGAACAAAGTGGCAGAATATTCATTTGTAAAGTGACTTATCCCATTTATCGGGGTTAGGTAGTTTGCCGGAGGTGTGAATGGAAATAATAACTCGCGAACAGAACTCATTGCAGATTATATCCTTAAAAGGCCGGCTCGATGCCAGCACTGCCCCACAATTGCAGACCAATTTTGAAGGGAATATCGTCTTGGGGAATCGTTTTTTTATACTTAATTGTCAGGGAGTAGATTATGTATCGAGCGGCGGTCTGCGTGTACTGCTGATCATGACAAAAAAAGTCAGAGCGCTGGCCGGAGGGCTTGTTCTTTCTAATCTCCACCCTTTTGTCGAGGATCTGTTGACAATGGCAGGTTTTAATAAGGTGATCCCGACAGTCGCCTCTGAGGAGGAGGCCATCAATCTCCTCACCAAAGGAGAAACAAAATGAAAGTCACTATAGTAGGCGCCGGGCATATCGGGGCAACCCTAGCCTATACGCTGTTCATAAAGGGGCTGGTGTCGGAGATAGCAATTGTCAACCGGACAAGAGAAAAGGCCTTTAGCGTGGCGCTCGACATGACTCATTCGCTGGCTGCGGCTGCCCATTCCATAAAGATCTACTCCGGAGACTACCGGGCCTGCGAAGACGCCAAGGTAATCGTTGTGGCGGCAGGCCAGGCGACAGTCAAAGGCCAGTCGCGGCTGGAGGTAGTTGCCGCCAATGCCGAAATATTCGCTGAAATGATCCCGCAAATCGTCAAATATAACAATACGGCGAATATCCTGCTGGTCACCAATCCGGTTGACGTAACAACCTGGTTGACCTTGAAATATTCAGGCCTGCCGGTCGGCCGGGTCATTGGTTCAGGTACCGTGCTGGATGGCCAGCGCTTTCAGTCTTTTCTCAGTCGCTATTTTAATGTTCATCCGGCCAATGTCCAGGCAATGATTATCGGTGAACATGGTGATTCGATGATTCCGGTTTGGTCCAGAGCTTCGATCTCGGGAATTCCATTGCGGGAGTTTCCGGAATATGACCAGCAGGAGATGGAAGATATCTTCGATTTAACCAAAAGAGGGGCTGCAATGGTAAGGGCAACAGAGGACAGCACCCAATATGCTACGGCAATGTCGGTATGTCACACGGTGGAGGCGATATTACTTGATAAAAAAGAGGTGCTGACTGTTTCCACCATGATTGAGGATTATTGCGGCATCAGTGGAGTTTGTCTCAGTATGCCGGCAGTGGTGGGAGCTAATGGGGTGGAACGGATACTGCGGCTTGAACTCGCTGATGATGAGCGCAAGAAGCTGACCAACTCAGCCGGCATACTGCAGAAGGTACTCTCCTCAGTGGGTGGCGAAGGCTTTGGCGAATCAATACCGGAGGGGAAAAATGCGCTACCCGCCTGATCAACTGGTCCGTTTGCGGGCACGTTGGAATTTGCCGCTGCTTGATCCAACCGGCGGATTGGCGGTCGTTGTCGAGGGAAACCGGACCTTTGGTGAGTTGTTGCTCTTGCGACTCGCCGCAATCGGTCTATTGCCCGGTAAGAGTGTTCCGGAGATCACGGAAGCGGAAACAGTGGAAACATGGCGGAGCGGTCTGCAAAAAGAGTGGGTGGATAAGTGTGATTCCAGGCTTGCCGACCTTATGCAGGAACTGCAACACTATGGCTTGGATGAAGTTGTCCCGATCGAGGCGGCGCGCTACGAGATTCGCGACCCTTACGATCTGCGCGGAGCAGGATTGAAAGATATTTTTTTAGCCGGTGCATATCTCGAAAATGCCCACTTCGAGGGCGCTGACCTGACCGGAGCATGTTTTGTCGGAGCGCGTTGCTTTGAGACCCATTTTGAGGATGCCCTTTGTGAGTATGCTTCGTTTAAGGGAGCGGAATGTCACTTTGCCGATTTCCAAAAGGCTAACTGCGACCATGCCACATTTGCCCTGGCCGACTGTACTATGGCCCGTTTTGACCAGGCCCGTCTGCGCCATGTCTCTTTTGATGGAGCTATCTGTTTAGCCGCAGTATTTAACGGCGCTTATCTGACTCATGCTTTGTTTGAAACCATGCGGATTAATCATTTGACCCGCTTTGGCAAGCCCGGCGAACAGGTTGAGGCAGAAGGGACAAAGCCGGCACGCCG
>MGTA01000060.1:9183-11087 GCA_001799225.1 Deltaproteobacteria bacterium RIFOXYD12_FULL_50_9 | reverse complement strand
TTTCCTGTCTGGTTGCGGGCCGCCGAGGTCAACGCCCGGGTCCGCTCCCTGCTTAAGGCTCACGGCTATTTCTGGGAGGCGGATGAGTACCAGTATCTGGAGATGGTTTGCCGGCGGCATGTCTTGCATCAAAACAAGGTAGGTGAATTTTTTGAATGGTTTTTTAAGGATTTGATGTTCGGCTATGGGTTGAAATGGAAAAGGCCATTTATCAGCGTTTTGGTTATCATCCTGATATGGGCGCTCGGTTTTACTCTGCACTTCCGGCTAAATACGCCGTACGACCTGGTAACCTGCATCGGTTATGGTCTGTACTATTCGGTGATCTCTTTCACCACGCTCGGATTCGGCAACGCCCCTGATCTGGTAGGCGCCTGGCCCAAGCTGTTGCTCAGTTCCGAAGCCCTGCTCGGTACCGTTCTCATGCCGTTGTTCCTGCTGGCCTACGCGCGTAAGATTTTGCAGGATTGATGTTTTTTTGTAAATGTTTAGCTCGAAGGTAGCATTATGAAACAAATCGGGATTACCGGGGCAGCCGGCAATGTCGGCTCAACACTTCAGAAAAAAAGAGAGGATTATTACGTTAATGGATACTGAACGGCGGAAGCTCGGCAACTACATCATCGCCGCATTTTTTATCAATGTTTTCGCCATAATGAGCGTCGGTGGGGTTTGTATCCTGATGGTTCGGGATATGGTTCATAATATCAAGGAGCTAAAAGAGGAGAGCACGAACGTCGCGCAGGCCGACGAGATCAACAATAAGATCCATCAGGTGATCTCGGCCATTAATCAGGCGATTATCGAACAGGACAGATATCAGCTGAACCATGCCGAAAACATTATTGATGATGTTGAGAACGAGGTCGAAAGCTACAAACAGCAAGAAGAAAAATACACTGCCCCTGATAACCTGACCGAAGTGCTGCTGCTTGGTCAGATCCAGGCCAATCTCAAGGAGATCAGACAGGAGTTCGTCCCGCTTTTTGCCCAGTACTCTGCGACCGGCACAATCCGGGCGGTTGATATAAAGAAGCTGGTGCAACTGGGAGTCACGGTCCAGAATCTCGCGGCCAGCATCAATAAAGTCCATTTCGAGATAATCACCGACCTGGTCAGCGACTCTTTTCATAAGATGTATTTTATTCTCTTTCTCTATCTCGTCTCCTCCTTTGTCGGCATTATGGCCTCTTGCGTCGGGTATATCGTCCTGACCCGCAACACGGTATTTCCGATTAAAAACCTGGCCCAGGCCACTCAGAAGGTAGCGGAAGGGGATCTGTCAATCAGGGTTGATACAGCTTCGCAGACCGAGATCGGCACCTTGTACCGTTCATTCAATGCCATGACCGAAAAACTGGAGGAGCATGAGAAGCGCCGGGAGGATTTCAGCCGCGAACTCGAGCGCCAGGTGCAGGAGCGCACTGCCGAACTTGAGGCAACCAATGCGACGCTCACCAGGGCCCAGGCCGAGTTGATCCGGATGGAGAAGATTGCCACCCTGGGCCAGATGGCTACCTCGGTCAACCATGAGATCAAGACGCCGCTTAATTCACTTTACATGAATGTGCAGTTGCTCAGCAAAAAGATCAAAAAATCCGCTATTGCCGAAGAGGAGGTTCGCGAGAGCATGCTGGCCGTTACCGGGATAATTGATAAGGAGATTGTCCGGATCAACGAGATCCTCGAGGAGTTTGTCAAGTACGCTCGCTTCGCCCCGCCCAATTTGAAGCCAACGGATCTGAGCAAGATTATTACCGACCTTTTCGGCATGATCAGTCAAAATGCCGAAAAGAACAATGTGTCGATCGGCCTGCAGCTCGCCGACACCCTGCAGAACGTCATGCTTGATGAGAAAAAAATCATTCAGGCACTGTTGAATCTCTGCGTCAATGGCATCCAGG
>MGTA01000060.1:8726-9160 GCA_001799225.1 Deltaproteobacteria bacterium RIFOXYD12_FULL_50_9 | reverse complement strand
CCCGAGGATCTCGATCGGATCTTCGACCCATTTTTTACCAAGCGGGAAGGGGGCATGGGCTTTGGCCTGCCGATAGTGCAACGGATCATCGAGGACCATAAGGGTACCATCACCTGCCAGAGCAAGGCCGGCGAGTTTACTCTTTTCGAGATCAGGCTGCCGCTCGGGTAAAAAACTGTTAATTCAACAGGTTGAAAGTATATATGGTAAGTTTATGGATTAAATTGGTAAGAATCTGATGAAAGATATAACCGTGCTGATAGTTGATGACGATGCCATTACCCGCCAGACCCTCTCCATGGCTCTTGAGGATGACTACGCCACACTGACCGCTGCCGACGGCCAGGCTGCCCTTGCCGTTCTGGCCGGCCACAAGGTTGACCTCGTGCTGACCGATCTTGATATGCCCGGCATGGACGGGATTGAGCTGCTGA
>MGTA01000060.1:8104-8670 GCA_001799225.1 Deltaproteobacteria bacterium RIFOXYD12_FULL_50_9 | reverse complement strand
GATTGAGACCGCGGTGGTGGCCATGAAGCTTGGTGCCTATGACTTTGTTATTAAGCCGGTAAACATTGATCGCCTTCTCCTGCTCATCGAAAAAACGCTCGAAAACAAACGGCTTAAAGAGGAGAACATTCTTTTAAAACAAAGGATAAAGGAGAGCTATCCCGACCTGAACCTGATCGGCGGATCTCCTGAGATGCAACGGGTACTGGATCTGGCTCTCCAGGTGGCGGCCACCAAGGCCACAGTGCTGATCGAGGGTGAAAGCGGCACCGGCAAGGAGTTGGTCACCAGCATCATCCATTACAACAGCCCGGTAGCCGACGGACCTTTTATAAAGGTCAACTGTTCAGCCTTTGCCGAGGGTGTACTCGAATCAGAACTCTTCGGTCATGAAAAAGGCGCTTTTACCGGCGCCATCGCCACTAAAAAGGGTCGTTTCGAACTGGCTGACAAGGGGACACTTTTTCTTGATGAGATCGGCGATCTACCGCTGTCGATCCAGGTTAAGCTCCTGCGGTTTCTCCAGGAGCGGACCTTTGAACGGGTAGGCGGGGCCAAGACCTTCA
>MGTA01000060.1:0-8030 GCA_001799225.1 Deltaproteobacteria bacterium RIFOXYD12_FULL_50_9 | reverse complement strand
GGAGGGGAAGTTCCGCGACGACCTTTATTACCGGCTGCGGGTCGTACGGATCGAGGTGCCGCCGCTCAGACGTCGGAAGCAGGACATAGAGCCGCTGGTCCGTCACTTTGTTCGGAAATATGCCACGATCCACGGTAAGCCGGTGCACGGCGTTTCCGAAGAGGCCATGCACCTCATGAAGGAGTACAACTGGCCGGGCAATGTTCGTGAGCTTATCAACTGCGTTGAGAGTGCAGTGGTCATGACCAGGTCAGACGTGGTCGATCTCGCCAGTATCCCGGATTATGTGATGAATCAGCCGATCGGTGAAACAGCCGGCAGTGAAGAGGGCGGGCTGCTTGACGACCTGGAGAAGAAAACCATGGCCCAGGTCTTGAACGAGACCGGCGGTGACAAGGCCAAAGCCGCCAGAAAACTCGGCATCGGGCTGCGCACCCTCTATCGCAAGATCGAAAAGTACGGCCTGTGATTTTCGAACGCGCCTGATCTGCTGAACGGGGTCAAGGCCACCTTTCATCGTCCCCATCCCCACAAGGAGACAGATAAGGGCGCCGTGATGTCGGTGCGGAGATATCTTGAAACAGGAGGGATACGACCATGATGGAATACAAAGGCTTTATCGGCAAGGTTGACTTTGATGACGATGCCGGCATCTTCCACGGTGAGGTCATTAACACTCGCGATGTTATCACCTTTCAGGGAACGACTGTTGACGAAATCAGGCAGGCCTTGCATGATTCTGTAGAGGACTATCTCGCTTTTTGCGCCCAACTCGGGCACGAACCGGAAAAACCATTCACCGGTAAGCTCATGCTTCGTCTGCCGCCCGATCTGCATCGCCGGGCCTATATAGCCGCTCGCCAGGCTGGGAAAAGCCTGAACGCCTGGATTGCCGATAGCCTGGATAAAACCACCGCTCATGCCCATTAAGTTATTGAGTAAAATACCGTCGCAACTACCTCCGGATGTCACGCTGGTTGATACCCACTGCCATCTGGATATGTCCGCCTACGGGGAAGATCTCGATCAAGTTCTTCTAAGGGCGCGGGACGCCGGGGTCACCAGGATAGTCAGTGTGGGGATTGATCTCGTCAGTTCAAGAGCGGCTATTGATCTGGCCCGGCATCATCAAGGTATCGTTGCCACGGTTGGGGTGCATCCCCACAATATCGCAGAGCTGACTGATTCGCAGTATTTGGAGTTGCAGGTACTGGCTCGGGAACCGGAAGTGGTCGCCTGGGGTGAGATCGGCATGGATTCGGTGCGGAGTCATACCCCGCTTGCCCTGCAGAGAGAGCATTTTCAGCGCCAGGTCCTGTTGGCCAAGGCTGCAAATCTGCCGCTGGTTATCCATGATCGGGAGGCGCATGTCGAGGTCATGGAAATCTTGCAACGGGAATCCCCATATCCGGCCGGTGGTGTCATGCACTGCTTTTCCGGGGATAGCACTCTAGCCCGTGCCGTTATGGAACTGGGTTTTTATATCTCCATTACCGGGGTAGTTACCTATAACAAGGCAGATATGCTGGCCGAGGTGGTTCGCACTGTCCCGCTTACAGCCCTTCTTCTGGAAACGGATGGCCCCTATCTTACAGCAGTGCCCTGGCGCGGTAAACGGAACGAACCGGCCTATCTGCTCTCTACTGCCCAAAAGGTTGCGGATTTGAAAAATATCTCCCTTGCCGAGGTGGCGCAGCAAACTTCGATTAATGCCGCCGCTCTTTTTGGCGATAAATGGTGATTCATGTCGACGATCAGTGAAAATCTCCAAACAATTAAGGAACGGATAGCGCAGGCTGCCGGCCGTTCCGGTCGGAAACCGGAGGCGGTAAGGCTGGTGGCGGTCAGCAAGCTGGTCAGTGCTGAGCGGATTATCGAGGCCATAGCAGCCGGGCAGCTGATTTTTGGTGAGAATTATGTCCAGGAGGCCCGGGATAAGATCCCGGCAATCAGCAATGGCGTAAGCTGGCATTTTATTGGTAAGTTCCAGAGCAATAAAGCTAATACCGTTGCCGACATATTTCAGATGGTGCAGACCGTTGACCGGTTGAAACTTGCCCAGGCGCTTGACCGCCGTTTAACGGCTCAAGGCAGAAGGCTTGATATTCTTCTGGAGGTTAATATCGGCAGGGAGATTCAAAAGGCCGGTGTACTGCCTGAGCAGGTCGAGGGGTTGCTGGTTGAAATCAACCGGAGCTGTCGATCTCTTATAGTCAAAGGTTTGATGGCCATGCCGCCTTTTTTTGCCGAGCCGGCAGCCGGTCGGCCATTTTTTAGGAATTTGCGGATTCTGGTGGAAGAGATGCATAAAAAAGGGTTGTTCCCCGGCACGGATCAGCCGGAGTTGTCCATGGGGATGTCGGCTGATTACGAGGTGGCGATTGAAGAGGGCGCCACTCTGGTGCGGATCGGCACGGCCATTTTCGGCAGTCGTGACCAGAAGATATCTTAACGATTTTTTATAAGGGCCGCGATTTCATGGGGCTCTGGAAAACGGCCGGCTTTGGCCTTTGAGAAAATGAGCGTGTCGTCCTGGCTGATCTCAAAAACACCGTTTGACCCGGCTCGGTATTCCACCTCAATAGGCAGCAGCTTTTTCAGTTCTTCTCCCAACCTGGAAGCTCGTGGCAGATAGTTTCAGCGGGTGCAGTAGGTAATAGTAATTTTCATGGCAATCCTCTCAGGTTGTTTAGTCTGTTAGACTGTAGCCTGTTAGCAAAAAAATGATTATAAACAGCAGAATAGCAGGCCTTATCAGGTATTTTGTAGTTGCTGATAGTCTAAAGACCTACAGACTATTCACCTGATTTGTTACCCTTTTTCATAATTTGCTGGTTTTTTCAAGCGAGCGCAATGATTAAAATAGATTTGTTTTTCAGCATGGCAAGATTAAACCTCCGGAAATAGCAAGACCTCAATAAGCTCAATATGGTTATCTCTAAAGTTAAGATTCTGCTCCGGGCATTGCGCTCCAGAAACTACCGGCTCTTTGTTGCCGGTCAAAGTGTTTCTCTGGTGGGCACATGGATGCAGAATATCGCCATGAGCTGGTTGGTATACCGTTTGACCGGTTCGGCTTTTCTGCTTGGCGTTGTCGGTTTTACCAGTCAGATTCCGACCCTGCTGCTCGCTCCATTTGCCGGCGTTCTTGCCGATCGCTGGAATCGTCGGCCTCTGCTGATCATAACCCAGACCCTTGCCCTGCTCCAGGCGGCGTTACTGGCTACGGTTGTTCTCTTAGGAGTTGTTCAGCCCTGGCATATTATCGTCCTCAGCCTTTTTCTCGGCATCGTCTTTGCTTTTGATATCCCGATCCGGCAATCTTTTCTCGTTGAGATGGTCGCACACCGGGAAGACCTCGGCAACGCTATTGCTTTAAACTCTTCCATGGTAAACGGCGCCCGGCTGATCGGCCCGACTATTGCCGGACTTTTGGTCGCTTCGGTCGGAGAGGGTGTCTGTTTCGTCGTGAACAGTGCCAGCTACCTGGCGGTATTGGTGGCGCTGTTCGCCATGCGTCTGGACCATACTCCTCATCAGCAGAAGCCGCGCCGCAACATCTTGTATGAGCTGCGCGAAGGATTAAACTACGCCTTCGGGTTCGGGCCGATCAGGAGTATCCTGCTCCTGGTCGCCTTGGTAAGCATGACCGGGATGCCTTATGCGGTTCTGGTGCCGGTCTTTGCCAAGGTCGTTCTGCACGGGGACGCGCAAACCTTTGGTTTTCTAATGACTGCGGCCGGAAGCGGGGCCCTGGTCGGTACTGTCTACCTCGCATCCCGCAATAGTGTCCGCGGGCTTGGTCGGCTAATCGTTCTTGGTGTAGTTCTGTTTGCTGTCGGGATATCGGCCTTTGCAATGTCGACTGAATTTCCACTTTCAGTAATTTCGCTGGTCGTGACCGGTTTTGGCGGAATGACCTTTTTCGCGGCCTGCAATACGGTACTCCAGACTGTACTTGAAGAAGATAAGCGGGGCCGGGTCATGAGCTTCTTTACCGTAGCTTTCATGGGGGTGGCTCCTTTCGGCAGTTTCGGTGTCGGAACCATGGCCGGCCTTATCGGGCCCCGCGATACCCTGCTAATCGGCGCTGCCGGCTGTCTGGTCGGCGCGGCGATCTTTACCAGACAACTTCCCAACATCAGGGAAAAGGTGCGGCCGATCTATGTCAAGATGGGAATCATCAAGGAGGTTGCCCAAGGTATGGAGTGTGGCGCTGAACAGCCGTCGTTGCCTGATACTCTCAAGTAGAATGCAGTGTTAACTCATCGATTATCCTATCTGGTAACAGCGTTTATTAGGCTGTCATAACTCTGTGATCATTCAAATAAAAATCCTAACTCTTCTTGATTGACAATCCTCGCCACCTTTTGTATGTAAATGATGTATCCGGCTTTTCGTCGTCTGAACTTAAAATTTGGTTAATAATAAATGGCGCAGCTCAATCTTTTTGAGTGGGATATCGTTGCGGTCAGCAAGGGTTTTGACAGCCTGGCCCGGCTTGATTTTAACCAGGCACGGAGTTATTTTTCCAGAGTGCTTGAGGCTTATCCCGGGCATCCTGAAGCCGGGCGAGGCATGCGGGATCTTCAGGTCTGGGAGAATGTCTTGCGTGATCTGGAAGGGCCGGCAGAGGAATCCGCCATCAGTTTATTCTGGGATAAGATTGGTACTTTCCACTTTAGAAATTCGGAAAGCTACCAGAATTTGTGGCACTCCCTGATCAAACATCTTCTGACATTGTTCGACGGCAGGGCCACGCTCTATACTCCACCTGATCTTTGTAGCGGCTATTTGTACCTGCAACTCAAAGATTACTCCGCTGCAGAGAGTCATTTGCGGGTTCTTGTTGAAAGTCTGCCGGAAAACGGCCGTCTGCACGGCTACCTTGCCGACGCCATCTGGATGCAGGGTCGGCAGGAGATCGCCAATACCGTATATGCCAAGGCCTTATTGCTTACGCCTGATCAGGTGAATATATCATCAATCCGTAATCCTCAACTCGCCAAGATTATTCAAGAATATGGCCCAGCCATAGCGCCGATCATCGGCTTTATGGAAGGGCTGCTTCCCCTGATTAAACAAGATATTGCTCCGACTACCCAGGAGGCCAGGACGTATGAAATTCTGTGGAAGGCAGAACGCGCCAGGCTTTTTGGGATTCACGACGAGATGGTGGCGGCCAGAGCCGACTTGAAAACGATTGCTCCCGAGATTTTTCAGGACTATCTGGACTGGCTGGTAATCGAATGAAATTCGATCCCGACATTCACCATCGCCGGTCAATCCGCTTAAAGGGATATGATTATGCGCGCGATGGTGCGTATTTTGTCACAATCTGCAGTCAGGGGCGGGAATGCCTGTTTGGAGGGATAATTGATGGAGAAATGCGGGTGAATGAGGCGGGTCGGATGGTTGAAATTTGGTGGAAGGAATTATCATCGAAATTTCCAGATGTGGGAATTGACATATTTACGGTCATGCCAAACCATTTTCACGGTATTGTTTTCCTGCGTGGCCCACAAAACATGAATGAGTCCACGGTAGGGGCACCCCTATGTGGGTGCCCGTCTTTTTTTCAAGGGACGATTGAACTGAATGGCTGCCCTGAATCAGGACATTCACATAAAGAAGGGCACCCACGCAGGGGCGCCCCTACAACAGCGGCACCGGTGGTGGTAGCAACATTGGGTGATGTTATGGACTGGTTTAAGACCATGACTACTAACGCCTACATCCGTGGGGTTAAGGATCACGGATGGCTACCGTTTCCCTGTCGGTTATGGCAGCGCAATTATTACGAACGGATTATTCGGAATGACAACGAATTACAACGCGCCCGGCAATATCTCCTTGAAAATCCGATGAAATGGGAAGGCGATAACGAAAACCCAGTGAATGTGTCGACGCCGTTGTAGGGGCAGCCCTATGTGGCTGCCCTTCTTTTTAAGCCCTATGTCCTCCTCAAGGGAGGATTGAACTGAATGGCACACACAGAAGGAAGGGCACCCACATAGGGGTGCCCCTACAGGGTTGGTGGCAACAATATTGGTTTATGGCGTTGATATACCGGCGGTCCGATGGTTGAAAAATATTTCGCACTAGGACACTATTTGACCTAGTGGGTGTGCTAAGGTGGGATGGAAACTCAGGTAAATGGTAGGTCGGGTAGAGCGCAGCGAAACCCGACAATTCGAAAAGTACCACTTAGTTATTCCCGGCCAGGAAATGATTTCAGTGCACGGAAAAGAGGCTTTGCCCCGAAAAATAGGAGAAATACGGATGAATGAGATAATTCCGATAGAAACGATCACCAGCCGGATCTATCTGATTCGCGGCATGAAAATCATGCTGGACTTTGATCTGGCCGGTTTGTATCAGGTGGAAACCAGAGCCCTGAAACAGGCTGTACGCAGGAATAGCAAGCGGTTTCCGGAAGATTTTATGTTTGTATTGACAAATCAAGAAGTTACAAGCTTGAGATCACAAATTGTGACCTCAAGTTGGGGCGGGACAAGATATCCTCCAATGGCCTTTACCGAGCAGGGGGTTGATAAAAATGCAGAAGGCAGAATGTAGAATGCAGAATAAAAGAGATTTGAAAGACAGGACCAAGCGGTTTGCTTTACTGGTTATCAAGATGTTTTCAGAGCTGCCGAAGACAACTGTCGCGCAGGTTGTAGGAAAACAGGTATTACGTTCCGGCACTTCGGTGGGGGCTAATTATCGGGAAGCGGACAGGGCCAGGTCGACAGCGGAATTTGTCGCTAAAATGGGCGACTGTCTTAAGGAGATTGATGAGTCAATTTATTGGTTTGAACTTCTGGTTGATGGCGGAATTGTTTCAGGAGAGGAAATTAATTCTCTCATTAAAGAAGCAAACGAGCTCACCGCCATTTTTGTAACAATTATCAATAAGGCCAAGAAGAACAGTGTTCAATAATTATTCTGCATTCTACATTCTGCCTTCTGCATTTGGTTTTTGTTGGCCACCCATGCCGATTTGAAACAGAAAATCGAGGAGATGGAAGAAAATATGGCGAGCAGTTCCAGATTGTGTTTGAGGCGATAAGGCAGTTGCTGGCAGAGGAAGAGAAACCGCAGAGGAAGATTGGGTTTTGAGAAAGGCTGAAATAAAAATGATCCTACCGCAAAAAAAGTTGGCAGTAGGACGCTATTTGTCCTAGTGGGTGTGATAAGGTGGGATGGAAGTGCTAGAAAATGGTAGGTCGGGTAGAGTGCAGCGAAACCCGACAATTCGAAAAGTACCGCTGGGTTTTCTCGAACAATACCGGTAGAAGGAAATGATGGCTAAAAGAGCACAAAACGAAATGAAAGACCTGATTGCGGCGGCCCGGCAATTGGTGGCGATCAAGAAGAAAGCTCAGGCCCTCGGAATTTTTACCAATGATCGGGAACTCCTGGAATGTCCTGGTTGCGGTTTGAAGGAGGATGTAACGTTTGAAGGGTTTCTGATGACTTATTTTAAGAATGCTTCGCTTCAGGAAGACAGCGGCTTGCGTTTTAGAGAAATTGATGAATCCAGCTATACCTGCCCGGTGTGCGGGGCAACGGAACGGGCAGAGGAGGAGGTGGAATCGATCTGATTTTTGATTTGAGTCGCTGGATGTCTGGGGTGGGATTAGGAGGTGTCGGGGCAAAAGACTATGTCGCGAGCTAATCTGATCCAGATTGAAAATACCGGATAAGCAGGGAGTAAGGGAAGAATTGAATTTTATCTATTTGGGGAAGCATAAGACGGCAAGGAGAACGAAGCATGAATCCATTACTGGCCCACAAGGATCAGACCTTGGTTTCACATCTTGAAGGTGTAAGCCAACAAGCGGAAGGTTTTGCAGCGGCATTTGATGCCTCGGAACAAGGGAAGATCGCAGGTCTTCTCCATGACCTTGGGAAGGCAGAGCCGGAGTTCCAAAAACGCATCGCTTCGGACGACAAAGAAGGTAAACCACAACCCCATTCCCACCATGGAGCCGCCTATGCCTTGCGTGTATGCGACCCCGCCCAGT
>MGTA01000059.1:875-8492 GCA_001799225.1 Deltaproteobacteria bacterium RIFOXYD12_FULL_50_9 | reverse complement strand
GTTGTCAACTAACGAATCTATACAACAATTAAATAATAACTTAAATCTGCTTGCAATGACTCTCGAAGAGAAAGGTTGCAAATTGATTTTTATGCCGATACCTGATAAATATACTCTATATAGTGAATTTATAAAAAATAATCCTTATCATAAAAGTGAGTTTTTTGAATTACTAAGACCCCTGCATAAGGATTATCTGTTTATTGATACGAAGGATATATTGCTCACTGCGTTGAGAAATGGGGAAAAGGATATTTATTATTCTGACGATACACATTGGAGTTGGAAAGCTCCTAAGATAATTTTCTCGAAAATTATACTATGAAATACCGTAAGCTTCCTTGTCAAGTAGACAGTTGAAAAAGGTCAAGTTAAAATTGGGCCTGTAAAGAATTTTGTGTAAATGGGTTTTGATTTTTCATTTTCAATAAGTCGGCATGATGTCGGTCGTCAATAGTGGACACCAAATTGTTACGCAGCTCGTTGTAATTCGTAAAACCGGCGCTCGAAGGCGGCCGGGGAAAGATAGCCAAGTTTTTTCTGCTTTCTTTGGCGATTATAAAAAATCTCGATGTACTCCCGGATATCCCGGATCGCTTCTTGCCGGGTTTGATAACACCGGTGATAGATCAGTTCAGTTTTCAGTATGCCCCAGAAGCTCTCTATCGGGGCGTTGTCATAACAGTCGCCCTTGCGGCTCATGGAGGACTGCATCTTGAATTTTTTCAGCAGGTTGCTGTATTCCCGTGAACAATACTGACTGCCACGATCCGAGTGATGAATAAGACCAGCCATAGGCCGTTTGGCGGCAACCGCTTGCAGCAGAGACTGGTTTGCCAGATTCTTGGTCATGCGGCTGCTCATGGCATAACCGACGATCTCTTTGGTATGCAGGTCCTTATGCCCGGCCAGATAAAGCCAACCTTCGTTGGTGGGGATGTAGGTGATGTCGGTTGTCCAGACCAGATTCGGGGCTGGAACCACAAAATCCTGGGCCACCAGGTTGTCCGCCACCGGCAAGGAGTGCTTCGAGTTTGTCGTAGCCTTAAACTTCCTTTTCTGACGACAGCAAATCCCAAGCTCCCGGCGCAAACGCTTGATCCGGCAAACACCAACTCGCACTCCGTGGTCCGCCAAATCTTCTCGCAAACGCTCCGCGCCATAGCTTTCCCTGGTTCGACGGTGGGCGGCCTTAATCTCTACTGCCAACCAGGCATCGCCCTGTTTCCGTTGCGACGGGGGCCGAGTGCGCCAAGCATGATAACCGCTCAAGGAAACCGACAAAACCCGGCTCAGCAGCGGCAATGGGTAGGTGAGTCGCATTTCATCCATCAGCGCGTACCAGGCAGCGACTCCTTGGCAAAGTATGCGGCGGCTTTTTTTAGGATGTCGCGCTCCATTCTGACCACAACCAGTTCTCGTTTGACCTTGGCCAGCTCAACCTCAACCTCTGTCAAGGGGCGTCGATTCTTGCCGATATTGCCAAGCTTACCGGTCTTAGCCGCACGCACCCAGGCTTCCAGGGTGCTTTTAGGCAAAGAAAGACGTTTGGCTGCTTCTCCTACGGAACGCCTATCCTCCAACACCAAACGGGCGGCCTCTTCCCGAAACTCCTTCGTGTACCGGCCATAAGGAATCTTTTCCATGTTGACACCTCCGTTCTGTAATATGAATGATCAGAATTTTGGTGTCCACCTTTTTCAACCTACCTCAGTTCTTTTTCAATGGCCATATGAGCTCCTATTTAGAGTGGGGTCTCGAAGTACCCCTGAATGGCCATTTACACAAACTATTTTACACCCTCTGTTGATAATTTCTCGTTAGATAAAATCATAAAACAAGAGTTAGCAATGCTTCAAGAAGTGTTGACTGCTGCCTCTTGAACTGCTCCATAGTTATATCTCTCAAAGGCTATCAAAAGGTAGTGGGCTATCTACAAATTGGCTTTTCTGAAACAAGGAGACTCCTTTACGTCATGATTCGTTCTTTATTAGTCAGAATAGTTACTAGTAGAAAAATTGCACCAACTGCACTTCGATTTGCTCTTAAAGCACACACGTTCCTATATGATCTTTGCGGACTACTTGCGGTTAGGGTAAATGGTGGCATACATCCTAAACATCGACTTTTGAAATATAAAGAGTGGTTTCTTGCCCAGATAAGTCCTGAATTTGTTGTTTTGGATGTAGGTTCCAACACCGGATCCATGGCCGCACTCGTAGCCAGCAAAGCAAAATATGTATACGCAATTGAAATTGATGCACGTTTGACAGATGTTGCGAAACGTATAAATGCTGCCTCTAATATCGAGTTTATTACAGGCGATGCTACTACCTTTGACTATTCTGGATATGCTTTGCTTGATTGCGTTATACTCTCTAATGTGTTGGAGCATATTGAAGATCGTATCGGATTTCTTAAAATGTTGTGTCTTAGATTGCCGTGGCGTCAACCTGATTCACTTTTGTTTCTTATTCGAGTCCCTACGATTGAACGTGAATGGTTGGCCGTCTATAAGAAAGAGAATAATGTTGAATACCGTCTTGACCGTACACATGCGATTGAACATACTCGGCAGGAACTTTTTACGGAACTGGATGCGGCAGGACTGGAGGTGAGCAGGTTTGATGCCCGATTCGGCGAATTTTATGTTGTATGTCATCTGAAAACTAAGGGCTGAAATGGTGTATGAGAGTTATGAAATGGGCGGTATAACAGCTGAATCTTTGGCAATTAGTGTTCCCAGAATCACGGTGTTGATGTCTGTTTTTAATGACGCAAGATATGTGTCTGAAGCTATAGAAAGCATATTAAATCAGACCCTGACAGATTTTGAGTTTCTCATTATTAATGATGGTTCAACAGATTCTACCCCAGAGATACTTGGATGGTATGCCAGGCAAGATGACAGGATCAGGATATTTTCTCAGGATAATATAGGACTTACTAAATCATTAAACAGGGGCCTGGAATTTGCCAGGGGAGAATATGTCGCCCGTATGGATGCGGACGATATTTCACTAAGGCACAGATTGCAAACGCAGCAAGATTTCCTGGATGCTTATTCTGAGATTGCGGTGTTAAGTTCAGGGGCTGAGATCATAAATGAAGAAGGGCATATAACTGCTGAGTATAATCCGGTATTGTCTTCTGCTTTGTTACAATGGCGCTTGCTGTTTGGTAACTGTTTATTACATTCCACTGTAATGTTCAGAAGGGATGTAATAGTCCGTTCGGGTAGTTATCCTGCGGATTGTCTTGTCGCCCAAGATTATGATCTGTGGGCCAAATTGCTCTCGCTGAATGCTGAAATTTGTCAACTACCAGAAATATTAATACAATATCGGCAAAATAAGCAGGCGATTTCCTTTCGATTGAATGATAAACAAATTGAAACATCACTGAGAGTCGTCCAGAGAAATATTCGGTTCTTTTTCAAGAAGGATGTGTCTCGTGAGTTGGTTCAGGCATTATGTGATAGTGAGAATGTGAGAAGTTGCCCTGTCGCGAAAGGTGAGTTAATTGCAGAGGCGATTAATTGCTGGTTGAACTTCAAAGAGGTTTTTTTGTCTAATCAACATGTGTCAGAGTTTTTAAATAGTAATCTGGGAGCAGAACTTAATTTGGATATCTCTGGAAAAATCCTCTCCTTGTCTCGTGCGAATGCTGGATATTATTCTGTGTCTTCACTAAGGGCGCTCCTGATTGCTATTAGGATGGCGCCGTCAATTGTAACAAAAAATGAGTTTTGGTTTGCAGTCATGAAGGCGGTGATAGGGCAGACACGATTTCAGTCTGTTAAAAATAGTTTACAGATAATCTTGGAGCATTTCCAAAAATGGAGAATGATCAGATCATGAGAAGAAAGGTAAGGGTTCTTTTTTCTTCCAATAAAAATCCTAATTTTGAAACTTTCACAGATTATATTGAGAAGGCTTTTAAGGAAGTTGGATGTGAGATTGTGTTTTTTGAAAACCGGGATTTTGTTATACCCGGGAGGATACGGGATCGGTTTGCTTTTCTGCATGATTTTGACATTAATATACTGAATAAAAGAGTCCTTAAAATGGCTCATGATTTCAAGCCAGACTTGTTTTTGGAGGATGGAGGGTGGAATATATTACCGAAGACGCTAAATGTGTTGAAAGGGGCCGGAATCAAGACGGCTCTCTGGACTAATGATCCTCCGAGAGATTTGCTTGCTGAATTTGAACCGATAAAAAATGCTGCTCCATGTTATGATTTTGTGTTTATTACAGGTACCGAAGCTGTAGAACCATTTCAAGATATTAATGAGTTGCATTTGTTGCCTTTTGCATGCGACCCTGATTTTCAAAAGCCTGTGATGTTAACTGATACAGACAAGAAAGCATATAAGAGTGATGTGTGTTTTGTAGGCTCTGGTCATGTAGAAATATATCCTGACAGGATTAGATTGTTAGAAAGTCTTGCGGAGTTGAATATTGATTTAAGCGTGTGGGGACCGGGCTGGGAAACCTTGCCCGATACCTCACCTTTGAAAAAAAAGATATGTGGTTCTTCTTTGAAAACAGCGGCATGGGTGAGATTATTCAGTGCTGCAAAAATCATATTTCATTCTCATTACCAGGATCCTTTGGGAGGTTACGCTAACTATCAAGTAAATCCGAGGGTGTTTGAGGCTTTGGCGTGCGGAGCTTTCTTGCTTGTTGACGATCAGAAGGATATACGGACGTTGTTTCAGGAGGATGAACATCTTGTTATTTATCATAATGCTGCAGACTTGAAGAAAAAGGTGTTGTATTATATAGAGAATGATACTGAGAGAAAAAGGATAGCAGAGAATGGACGTCGAGAAGTTCTGCAGAATCATACATACCGGCATCGAGTTGAACAGATTCTGACAATAACTGGTTTGGCAAAGGAATGAATAGCAGGATAAGTGATCCTCTTAATGCTGTTAACATGTTTATATGCTTGAAATTTCTTTTCAAAAGGATCTTATGTTTCGCAAAAGGACTGACTCGTTGTGGTGAAAATGTCTATATTTCTCCGCGAGCTGTAATCAAAGGGGCCAGTCACATCAGGATTGGCAGTAATTCCGGGGTAAGGGAGTTTGCTGAGCTTATTGTTGAATTGTCAGATGGCCGTATGGAGATAGGGGAGAGAACATATATATTCCCATATAGTCAGCTAAGGACATTTGAGGGTTGGATTAAGATAGGAAATAATTGCACCGTAAACAGGGCGTCTATTCTGTATGGTAACGGCGGTCTTGAGATCGGTAATCATGTGAGAATATCACCCAATGTTACTATTTTGGCGCAGAATCATGTTTTTGATGACCCAGATGTGCTGATTCATGAGCAGGGGATGAAAGGAACCGGTATAAAGATTGAGGATAATGTCTGGATCGGGGCTGGGGCTATTATATTGGATGGTGTTACAATTGGAAGCGGTTCGGTGATTGGTGCTGGCGCTGTTGTATCGAAGGATATCCCGCCTTATTCGGTGGCGGTTGGTGTGCCTGCAAAGGTTATTAAAAAAAGGGCCTTATAAAGGTGGTGCCGATAGTGACGGGAAAACTTAAAATAGGTGTTGTTATCGTAGCCTTTAATAATGCTGAAATGTTACGTTCAGTTATCGGGTCGCTTTTGCTTCAGACAAGAATGCCGGATGAAATCGTCATTATAGACAATGCCAGTTCTGATAATACCGAGAGTGTGGTTAAGGAGTTTCAGCAGCTAAAGTATGTGCATCTTAATGAGAATATCGGTAGTGCCGGGGGGTTTCATGAAGGGATAAAAATCGCCAGTGAACATAATGATTTTGTTATGACATTGGACGATGATATAGAGATGAGACATGATACCGTTGAGGTGATGGAGAAGCATATTGTTAGTTTGTCGAAACAGAATAAGCTGGGGGCGGTAAGGTGTTGGTTCATTGGTCAGAATGAGGTAAAGGATATAAGAAAGGTGTCAGATTTTGCTTGGCGCGGGACGTTTATAAACAAAGAAGCAATCAAAGAGGTGGGGCTACCCAAGAAAGAGTATTTCCTATATGCCGAAGATGCGGAATATGCATACAGAATTAAGCGGCAAGGATGGGAGTTGTTTATTGCTCCAGAGCATTTGCTCATTGATAAAAGAAAGAAAGCGAAGTTGGAGTTGTCTGTTTTGGGTAGAAATCGGTTGCTGTATAAAGAAAGGTTCAGATATTATTATTCCTTTAGAAACCAAATAGATATGTACTTGACATATAGGATGTGGTACCGGATGGCAAAATCGTTGCTTTATGCACTAAAAATTATCTGTTTATTTGTTGTGCTTAAGAAACTTGGGAGTCTTGGATTTGTAAAAGCCGTATTTGCTGGAGTTTGCGATGGTTTTGCTGGGAAGCTCGGTAGAAATCCTAAGTATTTGCCAGAGAATGGTTGATTAGCGCAAGAAAGTAAATAAGACGTAAGCGATTACAGTTTTGGGTACAGCTCTAAACTTTGTCGCCTGTCCTGTGATCAGCAAGATCAGCTCGATCCCTTATGTTGATAACATGATCAATACCATAACGTCCGAGATCTTGCTCTGTAACCGGTTGCAACTGGTTGACACATAGGGTGTGTGTTGATGAATTTTACTTCTGGATCAAGATTTGGTTTGCTATAGCAGTATCGATGAGTAACGGCATCATTTCGTTTACTACCTTATATGGACTGGCACAAGCGATCCAGACCGCTTCGAACCTGGGCGAAATACACCCGGTGAGGCGTATACCGTGATGCTGCCGACGGTTAAAATGGCAGCGTAAGAATCAGCAGAGAATCCACTTGCAAAATGCGGACTGCTGTCCAAACGAATGGGGCCACTTCTAAATAATGATGCGCGAGCCAAAAATAAAAATACAACAGGTTGGCTTGTAACGTGCGAAATGTAAACAAGATACTTGTTTTCACCGGTGGTGGCATTGGCGATATTATAATGTCTATTCCGGTGTTACGCTCGTTAGGAGTATGTTTTAAAGAGGCAAAGATCGATATTGCAATATCGTCACGTGTAAAAGATGTGATTGATAATCTCATTCAATGGCATGAAATCATTGTCTGGGATAATGGTATGACAAAAAAAACAATTACGAGGTCATTAGTGTTGAATTATGACCTTTATCTCAGGCTGAGAAGAAACCAGTATGATTTGCTAATAGATCTGGAATCGATAGAAACAAAACAGGCTGCTTACAAACGATTTCTGCTGTACAAGTTTATTAATCCAAAGCGCCTTGCTGGACGTGATACTGATGGCCGGGGTTTTTTCCTTGATTATAAAGCGAAAGAAGTACTTTTAAGTCACGAACATGAAGTTGAACGACGAATTGCCATTCTTGGCGCTCTTGGATGTGATGTGTCGAATAAGGACATCAGTATTGAAATAGGAGATGAATTCAGAAAAACAGCAGATAATATATTTAAGCAATATGGCGTATCAGACGATGATTTTGTGGTGGGGATAAATCCGAATGCTTTCAGGCCAACGAGACTCTGGAGTGTAAATAAATATATACTATTGGCCAAGATGATTCGTGATCATTATGGGGTGAAGATCGCCATCGTCGGTGGCAAAGATGATCAGCAGATTATCGACC
>MGTA01000059.1:0-853 GCA_001799225.1 Deltaproteobacteria bacterium RIFOXYD12_FULL_50_9 | reverse complement strand
TGAAGCCGCTTTTGCTCTGGTTGGACTTAATCTTATGACCCTTGCTGCTGCTGTTGCAAGGATGGATATATTTGTTTCCAATGATACAGGCCCAATGCATATTGCCGCTGCAGTCAAGACCCCGGTTGTTGCTGTTTTTGGTCCGGAAAACCCTTACAGGTATCAACCTTATTTACCTGAAAAGATGAAGCGCGTTGTCTTTCTCGACGATATTAGTTGTAGACCATGTACCGAGTATCAATGCAACAGAATGGACTGTCTTGAACCGGTATCCGTAGATATGGTGTGGGAGCAATTCAAGCTCCTATCCGACACATTGAGGCTTGGACAGCATGGATATAGGTTATAAAAAAGGTCATTTGCCGACTATGGTGGTGAAGCTGGCTGCGGATATGATTCAGGGGTACAGCGGGAAACTGGCGGATATTGCTTGCGGTAAAGGCGTGTTGCTTGATGAGGTTCGCCGACATACCAATAAGAGTGTGATAGGGCTCGACTATGCCCCCGATCAATTAGCCGTTGCTCAAGCAAATGGAATGGCAGTTGTTCGGGGTAGTATGTTCATAATGCCGATTAGAAATAATGTTATGGATATTGCCGTATGTTTCAATACCTTGTACAATTTTTATTCTTTGGCTGAGTTGGAGCCGTTTTTGGGCGAGTTGGCGAGGATTGTCAAGATTAACGGCAAAATTGTTTTAGACATAAGAAATCGTGAAAATATTCCTTTAAACATGAAGTATTGGTGGCATATGAAGCTGGGCAAGCACCCAACGGTCTCTCATTCTCTGAACCGTTTAAGTGAATTGATGGGGGGATATGGCTGCCGGTTGATTTGTAAAAAAGCGGTGGG
>MGTA01000058.1:6968-8297 GCA_001799225.1 Deltaproteobacteria bacterium RIFOXYD12_FULL_50_9 | reverse complement strand
CACCAGTAAGTCCAATTCCGTGCCGTCAGGATCGATATATTTGCCGACACGCCAGTATTGGTTGATATGTTCCTTGAAGGCATGCGGGATGTCATTGCCTGAATATCGCTTACCGCGTGCCTCAAACTCATTCAGTAAGTTTCGCAGGAAATTCAGGTAGGTCTCCCGCTGAAAACCGTGCTGGAAGATATCGCGAATCTGCTGTTGCGCCTGCTGTTTATTCATGTCAAATTCGCTATCCGCAATTTTTCCAGTGTGGCGATCCAGGCGTTGAAATGCGGGCATTGGTCGCGCATGGTCGTTATGCCAATAGTCTTTGCAATGCTTTTGCCCATGGCCACCTTACGATAGACTTGATTCAGCAGCAAAATACGTTTTGATGGCGCATTTTCCGGATGTTCGTTGATTTCCTCCGGTTCACCGCATTCAGCCAATATGGTTTTAATCAACGACACCTCGATATTAAGCGCGGCAGCCAGAACAGCAGAATTGCTGAACAACAACGCCTCAAACTCATGCATGCCAAAATAAGGAATGAAGCGGGTCTTCACATCACATTCCGGAACACATGCCTCTATCGCCTCAAGAGTTTTTCTTTCCAGTAACCCGGCCTTTTCGGCAGCACTCAGAGTCGTAACGATATCGCTCCGCCCCGGCCAATTCGAATCGATCCTGAAATAATCAAACATGGTTGAAACAAAGGTGTCACTACGTTGTTTCAAGAAGTTGACAATATCGGTTCTGGCCCGGTCGAATCGGATATTCCCCCCTTTGTGTCCGGGTTTGCCAATCAAGGCCGCGTGCAAAAAAACTCCTTTGGCAGCCATTTCCGGTGCCAGCACATCCCGGACAAAGGTCTGTTCGGTCTGACCTTCCACAACGATACAGACTTCCGCATTATTCATGAACCGGACCTCCGTCCACGATGTTCTTGCGCCAAAGGTCGCCAAGCGAATAATCTTCCAACCAACCGGCAAGACTTTCTGCGTCGAGCCGCTGAAAGGTGGAAGCGCCATCATCGCGGTTTACAACAATGACGGCCTCGGGCGAGAAGTAATCGACCAGCGCCGGCGACTGGGTCGATACCACGACCTGAGTTCGCCGGGCAGCGACTTGGATCAGTTCCGCCAGGATCTCTATGGCGTATGGATGAAGGCCGAGTTCCGGCTCATCAATAAGAATGGTAGTGGGGGGATCAGGTTGCAGCAAGGCTGTTGCCAGACAGATAAACCGAATTGTGCCATCCGAAAGATGGTATGGCTGCATTGGGTAGTCCGATCCCTTCTGTTTCCAGCTAAGGTTGACTTTCTCTTTTTCGCCAAAAAACTT
>MGTA01000058.1:3301-6952 GCA_001799225.1 Deltaproteobacteria bacterium RIFOXYD12_FULL_50_9 | reverse complement strand
TCATCGAAAAAAGGCGTCACCAAGCGGACAGTTTCCACTATCTGCTCATAGGCCGTCGAATTGTTGCTACGCAGAGCATGGAGAAACGGAGCGATGTTAGAGGCTTCACTGCGCAACCGGGCAAAATCTTCAACGATTTCCGGTTTGCGCATGGCTGCCGTTTTGCTGGTATCATGAAAGTGATAGACAGTCCAATTAGAGACTGCCTGATACACATAATGCCCGACACCCGGCACACCAGGCCACAACCCTGATTGCTCCTCTTTTATGCCATTCAGCCTGCTTTCAAAAGTACCGGAGCTGATATATTTCCAGGAGCCTAGATCGTATTTCTGTTTTTCCGTTGTGATGAGAAATTTTTCATCCACTGTGGGTTCGAGCTCAAAAGCGTAATCGTTCCTGCCGAAGTGAAATGACGCTTCAATATTTTTAGTCTCCTTGGGACCATTAAACAGGAAGTCAGAAGCCCCGCCGCCGCCTAAAATAAAGGTTGCAAAATTCTGACCGACCATCGCTTGAAGCATACGGAATATCTCAATAAAATTGCTTTTCCCCGCGCCATTGCCACCGATCAGGACATTTAGAGCTTTCAACTCAAAATCCTCAAGAGATCTGATGGACTTAAAGCCTTTTATCGTGAGTCTATCCAACGCGTTTGCCATAATCAGTCTCCACCACCCTTTGTTTGATACCCTGAGAGAATAACTTCCCTTTTGATCACCGCAATCTTCTGCCCGGACTGTTCTCGCTCATCGATTACCCGAATGTTACGGCGCAAAATAGCCAGTGTTTCAAGAGGATCCAACGTCCTCTCCAGCTCTTTTTTGATGGTCTGAGCAACCTTTTTGGCCATAGTTCCTCGGGCAATCATTTTTTGAATACCTATGAGAAATTCTTCGTCGGCATCGGTAAATTTCTGGCAATTCTTAAAGACTTTATCCTTGAGCCGTTTGTCAATATAACTGAAATTGGAGCGGCCACCGCTTTTTTTGTCCTCAGGCTCACCTTCCTGCATGGTATCCTGCTGGAAACGCTGTTTGTTGGTTTCCAGCAGGTGGTAATAGTCGGCAGGGATGGCATGCCGGGGCGTTTCAGGGGCGCACTCAAGAAGCTTTGCAGCCTCAAAAAAAGTGACCTCACTTGATTTACCCTGTTGGTTAAGGTAGAACTTCTTCAACTTACCAATCCGAAAAAAGGTGACCAACTGGCTTGCCGCCACTGCATCGCTTAAACGACCAGAGCGGGCTTTTTTCGGCAGTCTTTTAATTTTTTCAAAAAACGCAGGATTATCATCGCGGATCTTGCGCATCATTGCGAGATACATCAGTTCGGAATCACCTTCCCCGTCTTCGCCTGTATAGGCGTTTTTACTGTTTAAGGTGTCAAACAATTCCTGGCTGCCGATCTCCTCACCGTCTGAAAGATACTTGGCATCCTCCCCCAGAATGTCGTGGAACATCTGAATCTTGTTGGTAATATTGGCTTCCAAACCAAGGTGGATATCCGCCTGGGTAGTGGGAAAGAAGTTATAAATATAGATATCAGTATGTTTGGTGCCCAAACGATTGATTCGCCCGGCTCGTTGCAGCACTTTGGTCGGGTTCCAGGGCAAATCGTAGTTCACCAGAATATTGGCCCGGTGCAGGTTGACACCTTCGGCCAGCACGTCGGTGGTGATCAGAATTTTTATCGTACTGGTCGGCGCTTTATGATTGGGGTCATAAGCCGCCTTTATGAGGTCGCGGGCCAGGGCCGGATTGTGGTTAACTGCGTCAACGCCGGAGCGACCGCCGTGACTACTGAAGAATAAAGTCTGCCCTTGGAATTCAGTATTCAACTGTTCAAATAGATAGTCCCCTGTTTCCTTCGACTCGGTAAAAATAACCAGCTGCTTGTTTTTCAGATCCTTGTCCGACTTCAGGCAATCGATAAACTGCGTCAACTTCGGATCGTTATCAACGGTCATCCAGAGCGCTTCAAGTTGGCGTAAAATCTTCAAGTCGTGCTGAAGATCAATAAGGAAATTTTCTTTGAAGTCTTCTGAGTTGTATTTCTGGGCCTTCTCCGCCTCGACATAGGCATTAAGCACTTCAATATCATCATTATCGAGTAAGTCGTAGACGTCGACATCCTTACTGATATACACCGTGCCTGATTCGTACATCTTTATAAAACGTTCATAGGATTGAACAAAACGATGGATGCTTTTTTGGAATGCGTAGAAACTGCTTTCCAACCGTTTGATCAAGATACCTTTCATGAAGCCGCCGACATTGCGCTGCTGCTGTTTTTCAAACTCGGTCAACACTTTACTGCCGATATAGTAGAGAAGCGGAACATAGCGGGCATAACGAAAGGATTGCAACAAGCTGATGGTGGTATTGAAGGTGTGCTCCAGCGCGCCCTCAAACTGGTAAACGATCTTGCGCGGTGCTTGCATCTCGGGAAAGACAAGACCCTGGCTGCTGGTGTCAGCTTTGAAGTAGGTCAAGACATCAGCTCTAGTACGGCGTACCATAATATGTTTTAAGATACGTTCACGGATCTCAAGGGAGACCTGCTTGATCATACCCTTGTATTCCGGGGCATCGCGGTCAATATCCTTAAACCGTTTTTTTAACCCATTGAAAAATTTTTCGAGGTTAGGAATGCCGGGAATAGTTGAATTTTTGGGCACTTGGAACAATTTAATCTGGGCAAAAATGTCATCAATCGTGTTGTTCAGCGGCGTTGCCGTGACCAAAATGATCTTCTTTCCCCGGCAGATATCGAGGAGGTCGGCATAGGATTTTGTTTTTTCATTTCTAAAGCGATGCGCCTCGTCCACAACTATATAGTCAAAACGATCAATCCCAAACTTTACGATATGGTCAAGTTTTCCGAGAGATTCCACCTTAGCAGGCACTCGAAAGTCGTGCAGGCTTTCTTCCCAATAATTTTTTAGTACCGGTGGACAGATGACCAGAATGCGGCCTTTGATTTGCTGCAGGAGTTGCGCTGCTATAAATGTTTTCCCCAACCCTACAACATCGGACAAAAATACACCGTTGTACTCGTCGAGCTTTTTGAGGGCCTGGATAACTGCCTGCTGCTGATATTGCAGCGCCATAAAACCCTCCGGCAGGAAGGTATCTATTTCATCTTGGAGGTTGATGTCCTCCTGCATGTATTCATAAATCAGCTTCAAATAAAGCTCATAGGGAGTAATCCGATCATTCAGCCACGTTTTTTTTTCGACCGTATCGACAAAGTCGGCGGATATATCGACAGATTCCTGCCAGAGGGCTTCAAATTGGTGCAGTGCAAATTCAACATCCCGACGCTGGCGCAGTTCAACGTTGAATTCTCGGTTGGCAACCAGCCCCGAGTAAGAGAGATTGCTCGAACCGGTGATGACGAAACCGAAGTCACGGTCATCAGGCGCAAAGCGGCCAATGTAGACCTTGGCATGGATATTTTTTGATGGGTAGGCACGAATTTCGAGTTTTTTACCGCTGCCTTTATTAGTCCCAGGCTGCTGGCATAGGCAGTCAGTCGTTAAAAATTCAATGAATTTTTTTAACCCGATTTCAAGACGTTCATCACTTTCGCTGGATGTCTCAATTTCCGAGATCAAATTGTTTTGAAATTCTTTTTTGGCGTTGCTGTGCG
>MGTA01000058.1:886-3282 GCA_001799225.1 Deltaproteobacteria bacterium RIFOXYD12_FULL_50_9 | reverse complement strand
TTGCAGATGGTATTGGTTGATAGTGCGATAAGCCTCCTCGTCAATACCAAGGCCGATCAATATGCGCGTTTTTTCAATTGGCTCGAAAGATTCGTAAAGCTGGTAAAATCCACTTGATCTAAAATAGCCGACCAGTATATCAAACAACTTTGTGTCTTTCAAAGTGGACTTGAAACGGTCAAGCAGAGTGTGGCCTTTCTCGTTGGTAAAAAATGTTAGATCGGTTGTATTGTCAGCTACCATAAAACCTCTTTTTTCAAGGATTTCAGCCTTAAATAACCTCCCAATTCAAATAACCTTTTTTACCTTTTCCGTCAGCTAATATTTCTGAAAAAACTGTGCAACTGCCAAGTTAATCAAACCAATACGCCATGCCTGCTCCTGTCTGTTGCCTTCCTGTAAGGATACAATGTCCAAGTTTTTTTGAAAAGTCTATTGCCCGACCCCAATGGAAAAAGTACAATATATTGTTTCGCATCCTTTGCGGAGCGGAAACCTCAATGCTCCAAGGAAAACTGTAATGCAGGAACTAATCCCCAAGATCGAACCGCCCGGCTTTGCAAAACTCGACATCAGCACCAAGCTGCTGCTGGCCCCCTGGTTTTCTGAAAAAAATCTGCTGGTCGGCGCAGGACTGCTCAGCCAGCATATCAGCCACACCATGTTCTACCGGAACATCGGCGGCGGTATCTTTAACGACGGCCAGACCTGTCTGACCATGGTTGTTTTTGAACCTGCCCCACAACTCTCCCAAAAATTCAGGATCAGCAGCTCGCGCTGCAGTCAGTGCGGCAACGCCAAAACCCAGGAACACTGCCCGCACGCCGCCGCCCTGGCCGTGGCCTTTCTGCAAAAAAACACCGCAATCAGCGGAGAACCTCTGCCTCTGCCCATGAACTTTCCGATAAGTCCCTGGTTCACCGCCGGCCAGATTCTCTTCGACCTTTACGGCAGCGGCACCGACAATATCCTCTCGATAACTCCGGCCCCGCAGGGCATCTGGCGGCTGACGTTTGACGAGAAGGCGGGTCGGTCCATGGGGTCTATGCTCATCACCACCTCAGTGCTTGCCGAGACTGCCGCCATCTTCCCCAACCTCCTGAGCGGCAAGCCGCCGCAGCTAGCCGCCAACGAAAACCCGCGGATACTTGCGCAATTTTTCACCCTGCTTAACGAGCAGGGTCGAACCGACACAGAGGTCCAACTGAACAACCTCGGCCAGCGCTCCATCGGCCAGAATCGCGATGCCAGCATCTGGATGTGGCTTGCCAGGAAATTCTTCTCCGATATAACCCCTGAGGGTTTAACCCTGCAAAAAAACGCCAAAAATGGTCTTTTTTCTCTGCAGGCCCACGCCCCGGACCATAAACGCCCGGTATTCGACCTGTTTATCCCCCGGGCCAAAACTCCGGACATGATTGACGGTCTGCTCTCTCAAGGAATAAGCCGAAAGCTGCCGATTGCCCAGGCTTTTACCAGCATCCACTATAACGATGAGAGTTCTACCCTGATCCTGGCCCCGATGCTGCGCCTGGCAGATGGACGCGTATTGGCCAGAGAATCGATCGAAAATCAGCGTTATGGCCGCTACTACTTCCTGCCTGATGAAGGTTTTCTGCCGGTGCAGGAGCAGAAAAAAGAACATACCCCGCTGGAGAACTGCTATAAAGGGTCACTCATCCCCCTGTCCGATGTCCCGAACTTTATAAAAAACTCCCGGCCCGCCCTGCTGGCCGAAGGAAATGAGATTGATCAGGCCTTAATCAATTTTACCATCAAAGATCTTCCTGACGCCCTTAAACTCAGCTCCTTCAGCATGGATGATGACTGGTGTTACCTGGCAGGCAATTATGGCCTGGGCAACCAAAACATCTCCTTGCACGAACTGATCCGGGCCCGCCAGGGGGGCATGAAGTACATTGCCGGCAAGAACGGCTGGCTCAAGTTGACCGAAAGCCCGCTTGACTGGTTCCATAATCTTAATCCCGATCGCCTGTTAAATGACAAGGACGGCAATCCTGCCGGCATCCGTCTGTCACGCCAGGAGCTCCTCAAGCTCACCGCTTTTATCCCGTCCGTTGCTCTTGACTCGGCCAGACAGGAGGATCAGAGTGCCCTCAACCGACTGATCAATATAGAAACCTGGCAGACTTACGACAACCTGCCCGGCGTTCCGGAGCATCTCAGAGATTATCAGCGCAACGGCCTGGCCTGGCTCTTTCATCTCTACCACAACCGGCTGGGCGGTGTCCTGGCCGATGACATGGGGCTGGGCAAGACCCATCAGGCCCTGGCCCTGTTGAGTGTCATTCAGCACTATACCGGCTCGAAAAAACGCTTCCTGATCGTCTGCCCGGCCTCGGTAGTGACCCACTGGGTCGAAAAAATCCGTAATT
>MGTA01000058.1:0-853 GCA_001799225.1 Deltaproteobacteria bacterium RIFOXYD12_FULL_50_9 | reverse complement strand
GCAGCAACCGTGATCTGCAGAAATCCGAGGAAGCAAGCCTGCTCATCACAACCTACGGCATTGCCCGCCGCGATATTGAAGAACTGGCAAAATGCCACTTTGAGGCCGTCATCCTGGACGAAATTCAACAGGCCAAGAACAAAAAAACCGACGTCTATAACGCCGCAATCCGCCTGCCCGGCCGGGTGGTGATCGGACTGACCGGCACCCCGCTCGAAAACTCGGTTGACGATCTGAAGGCCCTTTTCGACATCTGCCTGCCCGGTTTCCTGGGCAGTGATACCGCCTTTAACAAACGGTTCGTCGATCCGATCGAACAGGATGACCACCAGGAACGGAAAGAGACCTTATCCCGGCTGCTGCACCCCTTCCTCCTGCGCCGAACCCGTGAGCAAGTGCTGAAAGAACTGCCGGATGTTATCGAGGATATCCGGACCTGCACGCTGAGCGATGATCAGGTCAAACTCTACCGCGAAATGATCGCCAGCCGTGGTCGACCGCTGCTTAATCAGGTTCAGGACTTGGCAAAACCAGGCAAACTCCCCTACATTCGCCTGCTGGCCGTGATCAACTACCTAAAACAGATCTGCGACCACCCCTGTCTGGTTGAAGGGTGTACCGACCGCAACAAGTACGCCAGCGGCAAGTGGGATCTCTTTGTCGAACTGCTGGATGAATGCCTGGACAGCTCGATCAAGGTCGTGGTGTTTAGCCACTACACCAGCATGCTGGACATCATGGAGAGCTATTACCAGGAACGCGGCATCCCCTATTGCAATCTGCGGGGCACCATGCCGATCCGCAAACGCCGGGAGATGATTGATCTATTCAATAACGACCCGGCCTACCGGAT
>MGTA01000057.1:2751-10950 GCA_001799225.1 Deltaproteobacteria bacterium RIFOXYD12_FULL_50_9 | reverse complement strand
GGATGGCAAGACCAAGAGCATCCTCCTCTATATCGAAGGCATCCGTAATGCCCGAAGCTTCATGAGCTCGATCCGGGCCGCTGCCCGCATCAAGCCGGTGATTCTGGTCAAGGTAGGACGCCATCCGGCCGGCTCCAGGGCCGCCATGTCCCACACCGCCTCCATGGTCGGTTCCGACGATGTGTTCGATGCCGCGGTGCGCCGGGCCGGAGTGGTGCGGGTCACCACCATCTCCCAGCTCTTTGTCGCGGCCAGGGCTCTGTCAGCAGGGTTCTGTCCGGTGGGCAACCGGTTGGCCATCGTCACTAACGGCGGCGGGCCGGGGGTGATGGCAACGGATCGTGCCGCTGATTTAGGGCTGATCCTCGCCACCCTCTCTGCACCAACCATTGCCCAACTTAATCAGGTCTTGCCTGCTAACTGGTCGCAAGGCAACCCGGTGGATATCATCGGCGATGCCCAGGCCGACCGCTATCGTCATGCGGTCAAAGCCTGCCTGGACGATCCCGAAGTCGACGGGGTTCTGGTTATCCTTACCCCCCAGGCCATGACCAAACCCCTGGAATCGGCCATGGCAGTGATTGAACTCTCCAGTCAGTCCAGCAAACCCCTCCTGGCCTGCTGGATGGGGGAAAAACAGGTGGCGGAGGCCCGGCTGGCCTTTGCCCAGGCCAAAAAACCGAGCTTTCGCACCCCGGAACCGGCAGTGGAGGTCTTCTCCTATCTGTCGGCCTATTATCAGAATCAGAAACTTCTGATGCAGGTTCCCGGTCCGCTCTCCCACCACCTGGAACCGGATGTGGAAGGGGCACGGATGGTCATTGAAGGGGCACTGCTCGAACGGCGCACGGTGCTGAACGAGATGGAATCCAAGGCCCTGCTGTCGGCCTTCCATATCCCGGTGGCCAATACCATGATCGCCCGCAGTCCTAATGAGGCCTTGCTGATCGCCGAACAGATCGGTTTCCCGGTGGCGATGAAGGTCAACTCCAGGGATATCACCCACAAGACCGATGCCGGTGGTGTCCTGCTCAACCTGGGGAATGCCCAGGCTGTTCGTTCCGCCTATCATGAAATCATGGAACATGTCCAACAATGCCGGCCTAATGCCCAGACGGATGGTATTGCAATTGAGCCGATGATCGTCAAGCCCAATGGTCGGGAGCTCATGGTCGGTGTCACCAGCGATCCGGTATTCGGTCCGGTAATCACTTTCGGCGCCGGCGGCACTACTGTCGAGGTAATGGGGGATCGCAGTGTGGCCCTGCCGCCGCTCAACACTTTGCTGACCAGGGACCTGATCGCCGGCACCCATATCGCGAAAATGCTTGGCGCCTTCCGCCATATGCCGCCCGTCGATATGCCGGCTTTGGAGAGCATACTGCTCAGGGTTTCGGAAATGGTCTGCGAACTACCGCTGCTTAAGGAGATGGACATCAATCCCCTGATCGTTGATGAAAATGGGGCTCTGGCTGCCGATGCCCGGGTGGTGGTGGAGTGGCGACAACCCAACCCTGACCGCTATGCCCATATGGCGATCTACCCCTACCCGGCGCACCTGGTAACCCTCTGGCACCTGGCCGATGGCCAGGATATTACCATCCGCCCTATCCGACCGGAAGATGCGACGATCGAGCAGGATTTCGTCCGAGACCTCTCCGAAGAGTCACGATACTTCCGTTTTATGCATAGCGTTCAGGAGCTGTCGCCGGAGATGCTGGCCCGCTTCACCCAAATCGACTTCAGCCGGGAAATGGCACTCATCGCCGTGTCAAAAGAGCAAGGCCGGGAGGTAGAGCTTGGGGTGGCGCGTTTCGCTATCCTCCCGGATGGTGCAAGCTGTGAATTTGCCTTGGTAGTGGCCGACCGCATGCGCGGCAAAGGGCTTGGTCAGAGGCTGATGTCCGCCCTGATGGATGCAGCCCGCTCCAAGGGCTTGAAATCAATGGAAGGTGATGTGTTGAGCGACAACGTCAGCATGCTGACCCTTATGACCCGTCTGGACTTTACTATTGAACCCGCCCTTGAAGATAACGGCATCAAACGGGTAAGCAAGGTGATCCTCTAACTGCTTACAAGAACGAGGTCGTACACCTATCCTGTCTGCGGCATGAGATCAAGCGCCTGGAGCGTATTACAAATAACCTTATCCTTAAGACTGCCGAGTGGTTTTCGGGTTCTTATCAGGCTGGTATAGAGTCCGGCCTTGCTGATATTGCCAAGAAAAATAGCACCGGTCAGGCGATCCTCTTTGAACACGAGTTTCCGATATGTGCCGGCTGACTGCCGGACATGCACCTCCTGATCCGGATCACCATCGGCAACCATACCGACCGCGACCATTGCCAGTCCAGCCAGCTCAGTGGCATTCATCACCGCCAGGCCGCCTGGGTATTTCCGCTTGCGGCCGGCCATGTTGCAGCCGGCGGTCCTGCCCATTTCAACGGCCTCGGACCATAAGGCGCTCACTAACGGCCGACTCTCGACCAGGTCAACAGTCTGGGCGCAGTCGCCGGCCGCATAGACATCATCAAGGCTGGTTCGTTGGAATTCATCAGTGACTATCGCCTGAGCAAGCTTTATTCCCGAGCTGGTGAGCCAATCCGTATTGGGCCGGGTTCCGGTAGCCGCCACAATCAGGTCCGCTTCGAGATCCTTTCCCGAAGCTAGCCGCAGACCGCGAGAATTAACCTCTCTGACGATCTCGCCGGTCATGATTTTAATCCCCGCCTCCTGCAGCCTTGCCGCCACCATGGCAGCGCCCTGGCGATCGATCCTCGGCAGCAAAATCTGACCCTGTTGCTCAACAACCGTCACGGACAGGCTCCGGGCTTTCAGGGCAAGGGCGGCCTTGAGTCCAACCAGCCCGCCGCCGATCACTACCCCGGTTCGCGCTTTTGCGCAGGCATCACGCAAGGACACGGCATCGGCCAGAGTACGCAGGGCAAAGGCCTTGCCGCTCTCCGCGAGCCCCGGAATCGTCGGAATGACGGCGCTGCCGCCGGTGGCGATAAGGAGCCGGTCATAGCTGTACTTATCCCCGGTCATCAACCGCACGGTTTTCTTGCCTG
Organism: Deltaproteobacteria bacterium RIFOXYD12_FULL_50_9; assembly: GCA_001799225.1. Lineage (GTDB taxonomy): Bacteria > Desulfobacterota > Desulfobulbia > Desulfobulbales > CALZHT01 > XYD12-FULL-50-9. The sequence goes on along the minus strand of MGTA01000057.1, from coordinate 7,879 downwards.
GATCCAACGACACTGCCCGACCCGGCACAATTCGCAACCCGGCGACAGCGAAGAAGTCAGGAGGGAACTCAAACTCGTTGGCGTTTCTTGCCGCCTCAACCAGTAAGGGCAGCATGGGCCGGAAGTAAAAACCTGGTTGTTCGTCAGAGACCACGGTGATGCCAGCCGTCGGCTCAACCGCCCGGATGGCCTTGATTGCCGAGGCCGACGCAATGCCGGCGCCGATGATGAGATATTGCATATCAGCCTCCTGTTTCGGCCTGGACGTATCTTCCCCTTTTCCGTCTGGCCAGTTCATCAAGATCAACCAGCTGCAGGGCCCTGGTCGGGCAGGCGCTGACACAGGCCGGCACCTCCCGCTTATGGCAACGATCGCATTTGACTGCCAGATGTTTGTTCTCATCCCTGGTAACAACCCCGAACGGGCAGGTCATCACACAGGTCCAGCAGGCGATACAACGTTCCTTGTGCCGGCGGATGAAGCCGTGTTCATCCCGGTACAGGCAGCCGGTTATACATGAGTTAAGACACGGGGCATCCTCGCAGTGATGACAGAATACCGGCATCTTTACACCCGGGCCGGCCTCGACAAAGATTCTTTTCATGGGCAGCGCTTCTTCAAAAACTGCCCCGAACAGGGTCTTTGATTTTGAGTGCTGGACAGCGCAACCGATTTCACAGCTTTTGCAGCCCATGCATTTTTGCGGATCAACATAGAGCGCGTTCATCATGGCACCCCCTTATGCGGAAAGCCCAAGGCCGGTTCTACGACTGGAGAGCGTTGCCAGAAGCAAGTCAGCCGCCTTGCCCGGATCGGGCTCAACCATAAAATAACCGCCGAACAAATCCTTGACTGTTGAGGTAAGTACTGTGGTTACCGTCTTGCTGCCCAGCACCGGCGGCGCCAGGCCCAGATGGGTTGGCAGACCGGCTGCCACGGCCCAGGTACCGATGGCCACCGCTTTCTCAGTGACCGGCTCCGGCGCCGAGGCGACAACCGGCAGGCGGTCCAGATCAACGCCCAGCTTGTTGGCCACGGCAACCGCCACATCAGCGGCCCGGGTATTGTCCACGCAAGAGCCCATATGTAACACCAGGGGCAGAGGGCCAGCCAGCCCGGCAGCCTCGCCGATGGCAGTCAATACTGCCTTGAGGCCGTCTCCCGCATAGCTGCGGGTGGCTTCCTGGGTCATAAAGCCCTGACGGGCAAAGGCCCCCGAGGCGCAGCCGGTCGCCAGAATCAGCACATTCTTGGCGGCCAACCGCTTTACCATTTCAATATAATTGGCATCCTGGGCTATTTTTACGGTGTTACAACCGGCAAAGAGACAGATCCCGTAGATATTGCCATTGACGATATTATCAATCAGGGGTTTGAGCGGATCTTCCGGGTTGACAAGGGCCAGGGCCGCAACCACGGCTTCGGCTGAAAAACCGACTATGGCGGCGTTTGTTTCTTGCGGAATCCTGATCTTATCCGGGTCACGCCGGCTGAAGGCCTCAATGGCTGTCCGAATAATTTCCCTGGCCGTTTCCCTGGCCTTATCCGGGGTGAACTCCATATGCGTGGCGCCCGGAATCTTGGCAATGGGCATGGTGGTGATGAGCTTCGTATGATAGCACTCGGCAACGCTCGCCAGGGCCGGCATGATGCATTGGTAATCAACCACCAGGGCATCTAGGACGCCGGTAACAATAGCGGTTTCCTGGGAGACCGAGCTGGTGGCGAGCGGAATCCCGTGGCGAACCATGATCTCATTGCCGGTGCAGCAGATGCCGACCACATTAAGCCCGGCCGGCGCTCCGGCTTTTTTGGCGGCCGCTACGAGCTCCAGATCTTCCGAGACCTGCACAACCACATCGCTCAGCAAGGGATTGTGGCCGTGCAGGGCAATGTTGACCGCATCCTTTTTAAGCACTCCAAGATTTGCCTTGGTCACCACCGGTTGCGGCGTGCCAAAAAGGATATCGGCCAGATCGGTGGCCAGATGACAAGCCCCAAAATCAGCCAGCGCACACTTGACGGTGCCAAGCAGCAGGTTCACCGGATCGGCGTCAACGCCATAGGTAGTCCGATGCATCATCTCCGCTACCGGGCTGTCAATACCGGTCGGGACCACGCCGTATTTGATGAAGGTTTCCACCCGACCCTTGGTCACGGCCGTGGCGGCCCAGAGGAGAGGAGTGTCCTTTTCGGAAAATTCAGCCATGGCGAGTTGCGCAACTTCCAGAGCAATCTCGGCTGTACCGCGGCCTTCCACTGCCACCCCGATGCGGGTAGCGACCTGCCGCAGCTTGGCCTCATCACGAATCGGGTAATCAGGAGCCTGGCCCTTGGCTGATTTCAACAGAATATGGGCCATATGACGGGCATGGCCACCATGCGATGCCGTGCCGGCAGCCACTGCCCGACCGAGCCCGCGAGCCACAAAGGTGTCGCGATCCGCGCCGCATACCCCGCGCTGCGGACCGTCGCCGAACGGATCTATCCGGCATGGCCCCTGCATACAGTGCCGGCAACAAAGCCCGAGCTCACCAAATCCGCATTGTGGCAGCTGGGCGGCGAACCTATCCCAGACCAGTGGGATTCCTCTCTTTTCAGCCTCGTCAATCATGCTTTGCGTCGCGCGATCCGTTGTTTTTTCCATATTCAGCCCCTTCGCTAAAAAATTAAAATTTCACCAGACTGCCTGTTCCTACCCCCAGGCAACAGTTCATCAAACTTAACAGCTACATTTATAAGTGTTTAACAGGGGAATATTGTTCTTTGCAACAGAAAAAATATGTGTTTATTTAACGCCAAACTCAGCCGACCGCGCCACTGAACTGAGTTTAAAAAAATAGATGCTTCCCGCGGTCGGCTGTAGTGTCTTGTTATGCGCTTTTATCAATTAGTTTTTTTAATTCACCCATTTTTAACCAAGGCCGCTTTCGATGAAGCATTCGATGACAATTAGAACAAACCAGCGCAACATCTTTCACCTTGGTTTTAACTTCTCCTATTAACTCACTTATTGGTATAGTGTGGTGGCCTTCAATAAAATCGCTGCCAATCTCACCATATTTTTTAAAGAAATCAAAACCACACACTTGACAATATAATTTCCCTTCTTTTTGTTTGAATGAATCTTTCGCAGACTTTATTACTGCCTGATTTCTTTCTCTTAATTTGTGCCTTCTTTCTATCTCTTTTCCTTCAGGAAATTCGCTTTCATATCCATAATCATCATCTGCAACATATTCTTGCGCTAAAGCATACAGCGAATTAAATATTTTTTCGTTAAGCTCTGTCGGTTTTACTATACGATAATTTTTTGTATTAAATATATTTTGTGGAATTGCTATAGGTTGCAATGACCTAATGGCGTTATCGGGAGAAACTCTCCATTTAAGCCATTGGGCCTCATTTTCCAGTTTTTTGATGAATTTTTTGCCATTCAATTTTTGCCATTCATCACCCAAACTTTTTCCCAACTGCTGAAGATCGTGCATTTTTTGTGTTAGAACTTCATCTTTTACTGGCGGATCTTCCACAAACTCACAGTTCAAATAAAACCCGATTAAATACCATTGTTTGTTAGTATATGTTGCAAATGCTATGTTGAATTTTTCGTCTCGCTTATTTTCAGTTGGACGGTAATAACAATACCCATAAAGAAAACCATCAATTATCAAATTTCTGTTGAAATTCCAGTCTTCATGCCCGAAACCATTGTCCTGAACATATTCGCCTTCTCCAGATGGCCCCAGTCTGCCAGGCGATGGTCTTGTCCATTGGAAATGGTTTTGAATTATCCTTTGGTATAGATATATCATTCAGGCCTCCTTATTTGTTTAGCATAACATATTATTGAGCAGTTTTACGCTCATCTACCGTACCACCCTGAAACAATTTCAAAACACATAAAATAGCGTTGACGTAACTATCAGTTTTTAATAGAAGTTATATGTGGTAAATATGCAGAATTGCATGTTGGCCAGTTTTATGCTCAACCCTCTCATAATGCTCAAACCGACTGATAATAGCGTCAAAATATACAGGTACTGCTTGTATTTGCAACAAGGAAAATATTATGTTTTTAATCCCGAAAGCTGTTTTATCAAGTATGCGTCCCTTCTATATTTTTTCACCAGAAGTAGGCGATGATTTTTCTTGATAGTATTTTCCTGCTACGGCACTATGACGCAAGCGAATAATTAAAGCCTTTAGTCCAGTTTTGTGACATCAGGTGGGGGCGATGGTTTTCTCCCCCTCTTAAGGTAAGAGGGGGCCGGGGGGCGTTATGAAAAATCCTGAACATCCAATATGTTATGCGAAATGATCCCGCATTAAAACAACGCCGCCGGGAGTTAAGACAGAATCAGACCGAGGCGGAAAAAATCTTTTGGGGCCAAGTGCGCAACAAGCGATTCTATGGTAAACGGTTTTTCCGTCAATACAGTATCGGCCCCTATATCCTCGATTTCTTTTGTCCTGAACTGGCTCTTGCTGTCGAGTTGGATGGCGGTCAGCACAATAAAGTCGAGTGCCGGGAATATGATGAGAGCAGATCAAACTATCTGAATGCCCAGGGGATTGTCGTGATGCGCTTCTGGAATCATGAGGTGTTACAGAATATCGATGGTGTGCTGTTGAAGCTGTCGGATAGAGTAACCCCTCCCGGCCTCCCCTTAACCCAAGGGCAGGAGAAAAAACATGCAGATCTGGATCGATGCCGATGCCTGCCCGAATCCGATTAAAGAGATTCTCTATCGGGCTGCCGAGAGAGTCCACGCCCAGCTTATTTTAGTAGCTAACAAGCCGCTTCGTCCTCCGCCATCGCAGTACATTAAGACCATTGTCGTGCCGGCCGGTTTTGATGGGGCGGATAATCGCATCGTCCGAGACCTGCAACCGGGCGACCTGGTGATCACGGCAGACATTCCCCTGGCCGCTCTGGTGATTGCCAATGACGGCCATGCCCTCAATCCGCGTGGAGAATTTTACACTGAAGAGACGATTCAGGAGCGGCTCAGCATGCGAAATTTCATGAGTGAATTACGTGAGAGCGGGATCGAGGTCGGAGGTCCCTCCTCCCTGAACCAGGGGGACAGCCAGGCCTTTGCCAATCAACTTGATCGTTTTTTA
>MGTA01000057.1:2402-2742 GCA_001799225.1 Deltaproteobacteria bacterium RIFOXYD12_FULL_50_9 | reverse complement strand
GGCTTGACGGCCCGAACTGCTCTGTTGCCGGACAAGCCATAAGTGGGGCTAGCGGTTTTATTAAGTCCTATTTATGTCGTCCGATGCATCCTGGCTCTTACCAACTCTGTAAGAATCAAATACACCAATAATCCAGCAGAGGATGATAGCGTATGTCGCGATATCCAGGACCGTTCCTTCTGAACCACTTGCCGATTTTGAGAGCAGCCCCGCTAGGAGTTGGGTGTCAAGCGGAACCTCCCCTCCCTCCTGGAGTGTTTCAACTATGGCCAAGGCCTGTTGTATCGTGTTGACTACGACAACCGTAAGTCCGACCGCGGCCACAATCATCAACGCTGCA
>MGTA01000057.1:1398-2367 GCA_001799225.1 Deltaproteobacteria bacterium RIFOXYD12_FULL_50_9 | reverse complement strand
AGATATTGCTTTAAAAAAATGTGGCCGGCCCCTGGAAATACCAGCGCTGATAACAGTACCGATTTTGTTGATCTTCTCATAATATCGATACCGATTTTGCAGGACTTTAAACTGCGTCAAACCTGAAAGGTGTCCAGCTTCTCTTTTTGTTCTTGCAACAGAGGCAGGAGTCTGGCCATGTCATTGTCTGCGGCCAGTTTTGCAATGGCTATCTGCCGGTTCTTGAGATCCTGGACTTTTTGGCGCTGATCATCGGTGTTTATATTGATTTGTCCGGCCAGATCCTGGAGGATATCTTCATGGCGCAGAGAGATAACCGTAGTGAGATCCCCTTTCAAAATCCTCTTCAGTTCCATTTCTATGCGAAAGACCGGTCCGGCGATTTTCTGGGGCAGAAAGAGGGCTAATGCCATGCCGCTGAACAGGCTCACCAGAGAACCGGCCATAATGACCGGCAACAGCAGGTCGCTTACTCGTCTGATCTTGATGTGCGCTTGAAAAAATGAATCGGCAATCTCCTGTCTGGCATAAAAATAGAGAACCGCAGCAGAAATAAGAGAGGTAATCAGCACAACCCCTAAAACCCGGACGAGGAGCCAGACCTGAAACTGTTTTTTGACTCCGAGATTAAGTTTTTTCCTTCGATACTGTGGCATGTCTTCCGTCTCCAGAAATTTTAATGCAGCTTTTAAAACAGATCCGACAATTTTTCATAAAATCATTTCAAGCCATTTCCTTATGGCAGCCGATACACACTTCCCGATTGGTCGGTTTGATCATTCTATTTTTATTATTTGAGGCATGCCGTTCGTGGCATGACACACAACTTACCCGGCCATCCGGCAGAACCGGATATCCTGCCGGTATGACCATGCCTTTTTTGGGAAGGACGCCGATAGGATGGGAGAGAGCTTTGGTATATTCCATATGGCAGGTGTAGCAGAGTTGAATATCGGTATCTCGCTTATT
>MGTA01000057.1:0-1360 GCA_001799225.1 Deltaproteobacteria bacterium RIFOXYD12_FULL_50_9 | reverse complement strand
CTCACTGCTGTATGTCTGACCGGAATTAAAGACATTAGATGACTCCGGGCTGACCATGGAGGCCGTCTTAGCCTCTGCCGTGGACAAGGTAAAGGTTGCCGATACTGCCTTGTTGCCGAATATATCGCTGGAAATAACGGCAAACTGATATTGCAGGTTCGCCTTTAATCCCATCAAAAGCATTTGATGTTCGGTCACATACTGATCGTCTGGAGCTGAATATGAATCCAACGCCTTGTTTCCGTAGGCAATTCTGGAATTGGCATATTCATCGGTGGACCAGCGGATCAAGGCGGAAATAAAAATACCCCGCTGAATCGATTCTACTTTCACGTTCTTGATCAAGGGCGGGGCCAGGTCGTTTTTCAGCTCTTTCAGCTCTTTCCAGGGGGGCAATGGCAATTTTTTCAGCCATATTTTGTTCCTGGCATCCTCACCTCCGATAAAAAGATCAGTGGCCATTGAATCTTTTGGAACCACAAACCAGTGGGTCGATGCGACCTGGAGGCCTTTAACCAGCCATTGAATGTGCTGACTAGCCTGGTCTTCCGGAGAAAATCCATTTTGCTGATCAGACAACGGACTTTTCTGAACTTGGTTGTTGATGTGACAGGTAACGCATTTTCGTTGGCGATAGGGCGGGTGTACATTTTTTTTTGCCAAATCAGCATTCAGCATATCTTCATGGCAATCCAGACATTGGAAAGGGGCAAGAGCGGTTGCAGCAAAAGACACAGAAAGAGGTGCAGAGCTGATTAGTAACAAAAAAAACAGAAAATAAAACAATGATTTTCTCATATTGTCACGCGTAAACGTAAAAAGATTTTATCCCGTAGCGAGGTTCGAGGTATGCAGCAGAACCCTATTACTCATATTTTCAATAAATAGTCTAATTTTTTTTAAAAAATATGGAAAAAACTGCTTTGCGCAGCAAACTTGTCCTTTAGCACCTTATAGTTAAAGAGCAAAGTATCGACTCGTTTCCTTGCCCGGCGAAAGAGAGCGGTTAATTCGGCAATAACTGTTGCCTCTGATCAATTGCCTTGACGACATAAGGGTAGACCGTCTCGGCAACCAGGCGATAGCCTTCTGCCGTGGGGTGAAGGCCATCGGCCTGATTCAGGTCCGGTTCACCAGCCACGCCTTCCAGGAAAAAAGGGATAAGAACCAGGCCATGTTTACTGGCTATTGCCGGGAAGACAGCGGCAAACGCCCTGGTGTATTCCGATCCCATATTCGTTAACATGCGCATACCGGCCAGGACCACTGTGACCTTGTTCTCCTTAAAAACGCTGACTATCTCGTCGATATTCCTCAGAATCAGCCGTGGATCGACACCCCGCAGACCGTCATTGGCGCC
>MGTA01000056.1:18728-24794 GCA_001799225.1 Deltaproteobacteria bacterium RIFOXYD12_FULL_50_9 | reverse complement strand
AATCCGCCGTCGCCGTTCTGCGAACGTTGCAGCCAATTGACAATTTCGTTGGAATCCACGGGCTGCTCGTTGAGCATGTTTTGTACGGCCAGATACCTGTGCATATGGATAGAATGCTTGTATTCCGGGCATTCATGGCCGGGAAAGAGGAAACCGGGGAATGTCCCTGGTTTCCCTGTGTGGGGAAAGGGAGGTTGTTTCTGTTCCCAGCCCCCCTTCGGTGGTAGAGCGAATGCAAAGCGACCACACATTGCTTGTCACTCAGGGCTTGATATAAGCATTGAGGCCGATGGTAACGGGTTTCCCGTCCACCGTGACATCGGTTACGACATTGCCACGAGTGCTGGCAACAACGAGGGTTTTACCTGATGCTGACTTCGTGGGTTTTTCCAGGTCGATCTCGATGCAGAGCTTGTTATCTTTGATTTCAACTTTCATTGCTATGTGTTTTCCTTCTTGGTGGGCGATGACTTGGACGATAAAAATGCTTAAATCGTCCGAAAAAAGGTGTAATGTTTCAGCCTGTTGGACGATGTGGGCGATTGGGCGGTCGATTAGCTGATTTCTTATGGACACAAGAAAAGAGCAGGTGGTGCCGGCCATTCTGCTATGGAGTCAATGCACAGTCAGATCTTTTTCTTCGTAGACGCTCACATCCCAGATGAGACCATGCCAGCCATCTACTACACCTTCATCGCCACATACTGGGCAAATCCAGTAAATCCGGTCATCCTCGGTAAAATGGATATTCAATCTGCCCTTGCATGATCTGCGGTTGGGGCGGCGACTACATTTTGGCGGGTCCCCAGTCAAGAGGTCACTATCTCGGGCTGTGGCAAAGGTGATAATTTTGGCCAATTGTACGACCTTTGATTTTAATTGAGGTGCGCCTGGTCCTGTTTTTTCATCGTTGAGCCAGTGTCGAATGTCAATATACCACATAAAATACCCCTGTTAATAATTCATCTTACTCCGAAGAGTCAAAGACATCCCATCGTATCATCCAATCTCCTTCATCCACGTCAAACTCACGAAAACAACTCCTTCTCAATTCGGGCCATGTATTTATTTGTATAAAAGAGATCTGGTTCATGCCGAGCCGGACGCACCAAAATTCTAAAGTCTGGTGTCGATGGCGATTCAGCATCGAAAGTTACCAAGCCAATGCCGAATATCTGACATAGAGAGTCGAGACGTGAAATTTCATCATTTTGCGATTGGCGAGGAACGACAAGGTAAACCTTATGGCTGAATAATTTATAGGCGCACGCTTGCCCGAAGGCTGTAACGAGTTGGAAGGTTTCCGTCTTAATTTCGGCAGATACTATTTCAGTTGGGCCTTTGATAATATCACTTCGCCTTGGCTCTCGTTTTCCCACAACATCAGGAGTACCCCACTTGTCCTTGAACTTGTTCCGACCAAGAGGAATGGCGAGGGTTACATCTTCAATTTCATTTTTTAACCAATCAGCGAAAGGACCATAAAAGTCCTCTTCTTTAATCTTACTGATGGTTACCGATAATGCAGGGGGTACTGGCTCAAGGATTTCAGAATCAAGCGGTTTATTCTTCAGAAGACGAAAAAGCCCTTTGGATGGTTTGTAGACCTTCTCGGGAAAGGTGGCGTCGAGGTTCCAAATGCAGCCGTTAATGGTGTTCGGCTTAAAGTTGCCATCGTAAGCCAGAATCTTCGCATGTAGTTCCGAATATCTTAACCCTTCTGGATGCTGATCAAGCAATTCTAGGGCTTTGGCCTTAATACGTTCAGTAACTTTTGTTGGTGGCATGTTCATTCCATCGTTGAGTTGTATTTGTCTTTCAGCCAAGCGGAATATCTGACACTAACGAATGATCGAGGTTTAGGTACTGACACGACGCTTCTTTGCTCAGGCCTTTCAAGTATGTTTTCACGAGGCGACGCTCATTTGCATCGTAACTGATGCCGCCTATCAAGACTGCTTCAGCAACGTCCGGCAGATCATCATAAATCTTCAAATAGGATCGTTTTGTCCAGGCGTGGACCGCTTTGGCCAATGGCTTATATTCTCTTCCGAAGCCATCTTTTCCTGTGCTCACTTCAGTGCCCATAACGTTTAACAAAAGGCCAAGGATTCGAGCCCCTTTATAATTTGGCATTTTTGTCATTCGAGCGACTTCGTTGTATAATAGCCGTCGAAGCTTGAACTGTACGATCTTTACAGCCTTGCGTTTTGACATGAAATCAAAAAATCGGCTCCACGTAGCGTTGTAATGAATCGCCCAGCACTTATCGGGCGGTCCGGGAACAGATGAAGCCGAAAAAAGAATCTTAAACATGAGGTCCGCAAGTAGATCGTAAATATCTTCTTCTTTGTTATAATCTCGCCGTCGCAACTCTGTAACTTGTGGCAGAGTCATCTGTTTATCAATCAAACTGATTGCCTCTGTTACAAATGAGACAACGACGTCAAGCCTCTCATAAATATCATTTTTGGGTAGTTCGTTCCCAATTTCATTAAGTTTATAAACATCTCGAAAGGCATCTTCTACATCATGTATTGCTCTGAAAATGGCATATGAGTGTATGTTTGATTTGCCACTTGTTAGAAAACCAGCGAAGGCGACCGAAATAGCTCGGCAATATGCCTTCCATTGCTCTGCGTCCCAAGACCATCGGGCGCGATAATCAATGTCGAGCGGTGAACCAAAGTTCACTGCGAGCGCTTCGATAAGATCAAAATTGCCGTAAATGGTCTGACTCCAAGGTTTCAAGTAGCCGATTAAACCGGAGCTAAAGCCAGAACCTTCGTGGTACAGGATTGAATCTTTATTCGCAATCGCTTCTGTCGAGACGTTCTTTGCAAATTGTCCGATTGGGATATCATATTTTTTCTCATTTGACATAGACTCAAAGATAGCCAGTGCTGTCACTGGAGACGACTCGACTATATGCCGGCAAAGTTTTCTATTCGCAATTAGAAGGAGAAGGTCATGAGCGTAATCTCCGACCTCTGGCTTTTTCCTTTTGTTGTCTTGCTCTGAAACCTTGTCTTTATATGAAAAGCGAGGTTGAAGACGTCTGGAGTATTTTACAAGAGGTATTGCCGAACGAGATAATTCATTTGCGATAATAGCGAGTTCAGCCTCGTTACCTTTCAAGACAACATGATAGAGCCCCTGTGCAAACCGTTTTGCGTTCCTTTTGCAGAACACTGGTGGGCTTATGAATGCGTAATATATCCAAGTCAATGACATGGAGAGAAATAGTGCACCAAATAATGCCTGCCAGATCGCTTTAGAAAGCCCAACTGTCTTGGGCAACCACCAGCCTTGAAAAATCCAAACTTCAGAAAGAAGAGAAACAGCGCCGATAATTGCGATCAGCGCAAAAGTTACAGGATGCAATGCTCCTGGTGCAATGGATAGGCGAAACCTATAGCGAATATCAACGATTGTGTAGAGTACTATCAGCAGTGCGAGAGCCGTGATAAACTCTGCAAATCCAAAAATCTTTGGTGCGATAGTGGTGGTGGTCTCTGGTGGCACGAAACAAAGATACCAATAACAGACCTCTTGCGTCATCAATACACCTTCTTTTCAGAGGAAGTTCAGCAGACCGCGGTATTGCATATATCATAAATACACAAATTACTTTTACCCCACCAAATCCATCAGCTTCGCATAGCTGTCCACCACATCATATCGCACCTGTTTCGTGGTAATCCTGGCGAAGAACTTCCGGGCGCATTCAATCTTGCACTCTTCTATTTTCTTGAGTTCCATAGTGGACATGGAGCCTTTGGTTTCGGCGACAAAGTAGATGTGTTTGACCTTCCCTTCTTTAAAGGCAATGGCCCAGTCCGGGTTGTAGTTGCCGACCGGGGTCGGAATGGAGAAGCCCCTGGGCAGTTTGGCATAGACCACCACCTCGGCGCTCTTATCCAACTCGGTTACGAAGGCCAGCTCGGTCTTGGAGTCGGTAAAGACATAATCATAGACGTGGCGCTCAGTCTTCACAGCCCGGTTGAAATCCTGCTGCTTGTCCACTGTGAAGATTTCGGTCAACTTGTGGCAATCCTCAACCGAGTCATAGGAGAGATGCTCAACAACTGCCGTGGCCTTCTGCTCGTTGATGATCCTGGCGGCCTTCAACATGAAATCTTCCGGATTCACCCGGTACTGTGCGAAAACAACAGAGTTAATCCCTTTCAAGATTTCGGCAATGGTCTTTCTGGTCAGTTGAGTGTCTTCGGACACCCTGCCGATCAGATCGTATTTCACGGCTGAATGAATGGAGTGATTCAGGTAGTCGGTTTCGTTTTCCTTCATTGTAAAGCCTTGGCCGCTTACCATGTCATCATAACTGACCTTATCGATCTGCTCTCCCCGCTCAACCGTGTATCGCAACTTGGTGACTACCAGTTCCTTATCCAGAGCATCCGCACATTTGCTGATCAGTTCAGCAGTTTTGAAATGGACGGTATAGGCAGCCTTGCGGTTAATTTTCTCCCACAGGGCCTTGAACTCCGCCTTATCCAGATTCGCGTTTAGAGGGTTCGATTTGGTCTTCCGGCCGTCATCAATTGCCGGCAGGGCTGCGTCGCTGAACACGCTGTCTATCAACTGGGTGATTTGCGCAGTGTAGGAAAGAAGATCCAGTGGTAGAGGTGCCAGGGTCTCTGCCTTTTTGGCCTCATGATAGGTGTTGGTGATTGCGTCATTGTCGTCGGTGTATTCGTTTTTCACCAGGTAGCGGTAAATCTGGTTGGCCATCTGTTCAGAAATTGGGATATCCCCTTTCTCGGTTTTTAGAACCTTGCCGGTGAAATAGGTTTTATCAGCCCGCCTGGGCCGGGCAGAAAGAGAATCGGAGATCTCCCGTTGCAGGTCGCCAACAAAAGTCTTGTAGCTCTCGCTTGCCACTACAGTCAGGAGATTGATGTCGTGGATGTTAACGCAGCTGTCTTTGTCCAGCCGGTCACCTGCCTGGTTAACGCAGAGGCGCAGGCCGCGCCCCACCTCCTGGCGTTTGCGGATGCTGCTGTCGCTGTGTTTCAAGGTGCAGATGACAAAGACATTGGGGTTGTCCCAGCCCTCGCTCAAAGCGGAATGGGAGAAGATGAAGCGCACCGGCTCTTCGAGAGAAAGCAGTCTCTCCTTGTCTTTCAGGATAAGATCATAGGCGTCTACATCATCGGCTTCCGTACTCCTGGCCCCAACTGTCGGGTCAATCAGGCGGTTGCTTTTTTTGTCGATGGAAAAGTAACCGTTGTGAGTCTTCTCCACCTTGATGCCGTTCAGATACTGGCGGTATGGCGCATCGAACAGCAGCGGCAGGCCGTTCATGGCATTGATGTATTCTTCCTCAAACATCTGGGCGTACTCACCAGACAGTTCAGCCCCTTCCTCATAACGTCGGTATTTGGCCACCTCATCAATAAAGAAAAGCGACAACACCTTAATGCCCAAGGGGTATAGGGTTTGTTCCTTTTCCAGGTGGGCCTTGACCGCCTCGCGGATTTGAATCCGGCGCAGGGTGGTTTCGTTGACATCGCCGGTGGCCTCGCCAGCCGCCAGCACCTCACCATTGGTAAAGGTAACAATGTCCTGGTTTGCATCAATATCGCTGATCACAAAACCTTTGTATTGGGCCAAACCTCCGGAATGGTCAAAAAGGTTGTCTCCCTTACTGAATTTGCGTGATTTCCGCACGATGCCGCTCTGCTGTTTCACCTCAAACTCAATACGGGCCACGGGCGGCGCTGAGGGCGAGACATCAATGGATTCCAGATAAAGATAGGCGTTGGTGCCGGTCAGGCCCCGGACCGTGATGCCGCGCACTGCGATCTTGTTGACCAGTTGCTGGGTGTAGGCGTCGAGAGCATCCAGCCGGTAGATTTTGTTGTGCTCGGTCTTGTGGGTGGCGGAGTAGCGCAGGATGGCCAGCGGGCCGAACTCCTTAAGCGAATCGGCAGTTTTGGCCCCTTCCAGCTTTTGCGGTTCATCCAGGATCATGATCGGGTGATTGCTTTTAATTACGTCGATGGGGCGACGCGATTGGAAATCATCAAGTTCTTCATAGATGCG
>MGTA01000056.1:17468-18632 GCA_001799225.1 Deltaproteobacteria bacterium RIFOXYD12_FULL_50_9 | reverse complement strand
TTCAAAGGATTTGTACGCCCCTTCCCGGATCGCCACTGACGGCACTACAACGATAAACTTTGACCAACCGTAGCGCCGGTTCAGCTCGAACATAGTCTTGATGTAGCAGTAGGTCTTGCCGGTGCCGGTCTCCATCTCGATATCGAGATTGACCTTACAGGCTTTGCTACCGGCCAGGGCGGTGGATTGGGGCAGATTCTGACGCTGTTGTATGTCGTGGATGTTGTCGAGGAGTTGCTGATCGGTTAAAACCAGGTCCCGGTTCTTGAAGCCGGATTGGGCAAGGTCCGTTCCTGGACTCGAATAGAGTTTCCGTTGAACCGGGGTTGTGCTGGCAGTCTGCACCCCAGGGTCGATCCGGTAGCTTACGCCTTCGCTCTTTGGTTGCCCGGCAAAACATTCGGCTACAGCGTTGACCGCCTCGGTCTGGAAGGGCTGTTTTTTAAATTTCAGCTTCATTTCTTATAGCCTTTTATTGTTAGCCAAACCGCTGTATTAGCGGGATTTCCGTTAGGTTTTATTATTAAGTTATTAATATTTTTATTAATTTTATTAATTATTTATTCTGCCATTTTCAAGCTATCACCACCAAAGGCGTTGTCTCGGTTATGTTATCTCACGGTTATTCCGTATTGTCATTCTCGTCTAATTCGCCAAGTAAGCGCCGTTCAGTCATTTGCGTCTCAATCAGTTTACGTTCTCTTGCCAACTCCAGGGCCAGTTCCTCTTCGGTGGGCAGGTAGAGCATATATTTGGAGGCGAATAGCGGCTTCCAGTTGGCTTTCCTGCAGAGCGGATGGTTGCGGAAGTCCCAAAAACTCCAACACATAAGGATTTTTCAGGGTTTCAATGGCGACTTCCTGTGCCGTCAGATCTTTTCTGGCGCTCTCCATCATCTTTTGCGGATGCTGACTCTTCAGCAATCTTTCGAAATATTGGGAATGAATGTGCCGTTCCAGGGAGCGTTTGTCCCAGCCGCAGGCAATAGCCTCTCGTTCATAAAACACCCGGGCTTCCGGTTTGCTGACCCGCATAAGCGCCCGGTAATGCGACCATGAGAGTTGCGGCGAGAAGCCGCCTTTGAATTCAGTACCAGATGGGTAGCTTTTTTCGGTGGTTACCAATTCTATCCCGCTTGGGGATAGAATTGCTGGCTTGTCGGCA
>MGTA01000056.1:8926-17453 GCA_001799225.1 Deltaproteobacteria bacterium RIFOXYD12_FULL_50_9 | reverse complement strand
TTGCCAAATTTTCAATCACCTGCTTGCCGTATTCAGCTCGCTCTTCGCCTCCCTGGAGTTCCAGCACGATTTCCTGCCCAATCAGCCAATAGGCCGTCACCATACTGTTGTTGACCGCCCTGACTACATTAGCCCTGGCTTGTTCCAGAATAGAGACTACCCGACTAAAGAGGGAGTCATCTTCCGCCTTTTTCGTGTCCTTCGTGGATAAATCTTCGTATTTCATCTCGCCCTCTTATATCGACTTCACGTCGGTGCCTGGAGAGAGCAGTTTGAAGATCTGCTCGACATTGATTTTGACGCTGTCACTGCTAAAGGCGTCATCACGGAAGACCGCCCGCAAAGGTTTACGTTTAGCCAGCTTTTTAACCAATTCTTCGTTGACACCTTTATCAAAGCAGGCCAGCAGGGCATTGCCGTCCACGAAAAAGACCGTCTTGTCGTCTATATTTTCCTTGGCAATAGGCAGGGTCAAATCCAGACCCCAGTCGAGGAAGACCTGGAAAAGCAGGTCTTCCGGGCGGCGGTCGGATTTGATGTGGTCGGCGAAAAGATCCAGTTGTTTCTGTTGCAAAGTATCAGGGGTGTAATAGACATCCTTCAGGTTGGAGGTGTCCACTTTGAAAACCCGAAAACCGATATCGAGATTTACGGCCTTTTCGCCCTGCTCTTCCTTGATTCTTTTGCCGGCACAACGTAGCCGCTCTTTAGTGATGTCGGCTATAGTTTGCAGCGAGCCGCCATGGTCTGCCCCCTCAATCGGCTCAGGTAGCTGCACCAGAATACACTGGCGATTACCTCCGTCTTCGGCATTTTGGCGAAACACCGCGTCCATGGTTGTACCTGTGCCGGCAAAAAAATCGAGCACAATCTCAGGCGGTCGGGGCTTAAATCGTATCGTCTGTTTCGTTGAGGCGTTAAGATATGGAGTAGAGCTTTCTCGAACCTCAAAAAAACTATCGTCCTGTCCCTCGTCTTCCGGTTCGCCAGGCGCGGTCGTCAGTTGCAATATGCGGCGGATCAAACGAGTCGGCTTGGGGGTATTGAACACCACATCCGAATTTGGAAAGTCTACCAAAGAAATTATTTCTTTCTTGGCTTCTTGAGTGTGACCGACCTCCTGGTAGGTCCATAGGGTTTGCGGTACTCTTCCGGCCTTAACTTCTGATAGAAACCGTTTAATTGCTGGAACATTGCTTCCATCAGCACCCCACCAAATACGATTGTCACGGTCGAGTTCATTAAACTTATTTTTTGAAACTCGCCAATAAGTACCAGAGGGAGGTCCGCCTATTATTCTCCCAGATGGGCAGGTGATGGCGTAAGTGCCTTCACTATAGTAATTCCGAGCTGACAGGTCGCCAGGCTTCCATGGTCCACGATGATCATTGTCTGGGTTGGCATACCGCGCTTCCATCTCCGGCGTGCGGGGCAACAGATACGGTCTCCAGATCTCAGCATCGCGGGCATAAATGACAATATAGTCATGGTCTTCAGAAAAATGGCGTGCCGAATTCTTTGGGGAATAGACCTTCTGCCAAATAACGGTTGCAATAAAATTCGTCCCACCAAAAACTTCATCACAGGCCTTCCGCAGATTATGAACTTCATTGTCGTCAATGGATATAAAAATCGCCCCGTCCTCTCGCAGGAGGTTCCGGGCCAGTTTCAGCCGTGGATAGATCATAGTAAGCCAATCGGAATGGAAGCGGCCATTAGCATCGGTATTGGCCACCATACGGTTGCCGGCCTCGTCCTTCTGGTTGGAGCGACGCAGGAAGGTCTCGGTATCTTCGGCAAAATCGTCATTATAGATGAAGTCGTTGCCGGTGTTGTAGGGCGGGTCGATGTAGATCATTTTGATCTTGCCCAGGTAGGTCTCCTGTAGGAGTTTGAGCACCTCCAGATTATCACCCTCGATAAAGAGATTCTTGGTGGTCGCAAAATCAACGCTCTCCTCCTCACAGGGTCGCAGCGTCTTGGCAATCGGGGCGTTGGCGGTCAGGATCGCCTCGTTCTTGCCGGGCCAGGTCAGAGTGTAGCGCTCGCGGGGGCCTTCCACCAGGCTGGCGGAGAGTTCCTGGCGCAGGAGGTCGAAATCCACCACCCGGCGCAGGGTGCCGTTATCGTCGCGGTCTTCGGTGATGCAGTTTGGAAAGAGAGCGGCAATTTTATCGATATTCGCATCCACCAGATTAAGAGACTGCATTTTCAGCTTATCCATATCAAAATCCTTATTTTTATAACGTTGACTGTTAGCCGTGTTCTATCACCCAGAGTCCGCCCTTTGTCGGTCCTTCATGGCGAAGGATACCCGATTGATGAAACTTACGGATATGATGGCGCACACTGTTTTCAGTTGATCCAAGCAGACCAGCCAACTCCCGAACGCTGATTCCCGGATTATCTTTCAGAGTAGCGAGAATGGTTTCTTTGGTGTTTCTTTGGTGTTTCTTTGGTGTTTCTTTGGTGGTTTCACCTGTCTTTCCTGTGACGGGACGACCTTTATCGATAGTTTCATCGATAAAACCTTCCTCATTTGCAAATGACGGTCGGTCAAAGGCTACAATAAAGATATGGGCAATCTCACGGAATTTAACATCCGGGGCATTTTTCAGGATGAGAGGCATACCACGCCCCCAGGCTTCTACCATATGGATACGGCGCAGGAGATCGGCAACAAGTGGGTTACGACGTTTGGAGACATTGCCCTGCAACATCTTCTCAATGGTCATATCGTCATATAAACCGCCAGGATTGCGAATTTCGACACGATTTTTAAATACGGCGATCTGCACATAGTCCGGATCACGATAGTCACGGTGACAAAAAGCATTGATAATAGCCTCGCGCATAGCCTCAACTGAAATCTCCGGCACATCAACCCGATAAAGTCCTTCAAGACGCATACCGATATGGATGTTTTTCTGGATGTATTTCTGGGCCTCTTCGATTAGTTCCAGAATGTCTCCATCAAAGTCGTGACGATCAAGAATAGTTGCACTGTCGGTTGTGGCGAACACGGCACATCGCAATTGCATGACAGGCTGTTTGGCAAAGAAAAGCGGAGCCGCATTAAGCAGATGCCCTTCGTGGATCAATCCTAATTTTGCCAGAGCATTATCGGCCGTATCCCAAGTCAACCCGGCCCGCTCCACAAAAAATTTCATTTTATCCACGTTGAGGTCTTGAGGCATTGCAGATGAAATGGCATTGTCCCAACGGAGAGCCTCACGATTCTTGGCGAGAATGAGATTCTCAAGTTCCTTGGCACTCAATTGCCGATCCTCATCAGCCACCCGCATATAGGCTCTACCATAAGCAAAGTAAGGCCCATCCTTGCCGATGAATGCAACTTTGACACATTCAAGCCCATCTACTTTTTCAATGCTGACCTGAGGATAGATTTTGGGCTCAATGTGAGCGGCTATAGATTGAGAGATGTCCCGCAAGGTTTTTTCGTTTGCAACCAGACCAACGACCTTGCCATCATTACGGATGCCAAACCACAACTCACCAGCGCCATGTTTGTTTAAAATGGCAGCTATGGAAACAAGACCGGCCTTGAGTTCGGCCAGACTCTTTTTGAATTCGATAGATTCGCTTTCTTTCATAGATTATTTCCCATTCACCCTTCACCAATCACCGTTACCGGCATTAAACCTATTACGCACAGCGGAGAACGGTAAACGGTAATAGGATATTGGTCAACGTTTCATTGTAACTCCTGTATTCGTGTCTGGATGTTGCGCACCTGGGCATTCAATTCCACCTTACGATTAAACTGCTTCTCCTTGTTCATCTTGGCTTCCAGAGTCTGCAACTCACGGCTATGCTTTCGGATCAACCCTACCCGTTCCACCAGGGCAGGCAGCGTTTCACCGGGTCGGGGTGGCAGATCAATAAGGGTAAAAAGCATCTGTTCGTACAGGGCCTTGATATCAAGAGACACTGGCAGAGGCGTTATCGGGTCGGTGGCCTTCTCCCATTCTGTCTCAAAATAGGCTTCGGTCACCCAGTTGTTGGTGCCGTCCGCTGCTGGTCGCTTGTATGCCGCCACCCGTTTGAGCCGGTCGTCATGGCGAAGTCGAAAAAATATGGGATAGGGTATGGCCTTATCGATCACGCTCAAGACTTCCATTCCCAGATCCGGCACTTTCAAACTGATTTCAAACACCTGAATCTCGTTATAGCCGTCGCGGGGGGCCAGGTTGATGGTTCCTGCCGCCAATTTGTACTTCCAGACGATTTCATTGACCTGGGATATAAACATGGCCTTCACTTTTTTGGAAGGCTTGGCATTAGCGTAAATCTTCAGCTTCGGCAATACCCGGTTAAACATAGCCTTGGCTGGAAAAACAAACATGGTTAACCCTCGTCCCGAACCACCAGGAAGGCGATCAGTTCAAAATCATCCAGCCCGCTGATGGTATTGAGCAAGGCTGTAGTGCCGCCAACGGTGAAGAGGCTGTCGATATCCTTTTCTTCCTTGAGATCAATCATGGAATGGATGGCCTGTTGCAACAAGCGGGAGTAAGCGCTCATTCGTCGCCCGTCCTGGGTCTCCCGGTTAAAAGGCTCATAGAGCGCGGCAATGGCTGCCGAGCGGTCCTTGCAAGCGGCCCGGAGTAGATCGAGGATCTTTTTAACCTCCAAGTGGTTGATCAGCACCTCGCCATTCACATCAATATAAATCAGATAATACGGGTGGAGCCGGTTCTGCTGATTGACATTGACGCCATTATCAGTGTTGCGCAGCACAAAAATAACGCCAGGAGGTAGACCCTTTTCCAGGTCGGCGGGGATGACCGCGTGCATGCCCTTGGGTGCGCCGTCAAGATTGCCATTGGCCTTGACATAGTTGACCAGATCCATACGGAAATCGTTTAAGCCCAGATCGGTGATGGAGATGCCGGTCTTGACATCCTCCAGGTCAATCACCTCATCCTGCAGCCGTTGGAGCTGTGCTTTACGGAAAGCAAGGTCATTGGCCTCGGCGCTCAGAACATTGTCGTCACCGGTGGCGGAGACATCAGCGATTATCATCCGGCTTTCAACACGGGCTTTCAGGTTTATGTAGTCATCCAGGGTAATGTCCGGCCAGAAATTGACGAGCTGAACCTGGGCGTTTTTCGAGCCGATCCGATCAATCCGGCCAAAGCGTTGAATGATGCGTACCGGGTTCCAATGGATATCGTAGTTGACCACAAAATCGCAGTCTTGCAGATTCTGGCCCTCGGAGATGCAATCAGTGCCGATCAGGATATCAATCTCGGCAGGCTCCTTGGGCAGGACAAGTGCTTTCTCCTTGGAGATTGGCGAGAAGAGGGTGAGCAGACCTTGGAAATCGTAATGCTGCTTAAGAGTTGACTTGCATGAGCTGCTGCCACCGGTGACCTTGGCGCTATGCAGGCCGAACTGTTTATGGAGAAAGGGCGAGAGGTTGTCGTAAAGATAGCCTGCGGTGTCCGAGAAAGCCGTGAAGATCAGGACCTTGCGGTTGCCGGGGTTGATTGGTGTTTGGAGCTTATGGACAATGAGGTCTTTAAGGCATTCGAGCTTGGCGTCGTCTGCCGGGGTGATCTTCTGCATCTCAAGAAGCAGTAGACCGAATATATCCAAATCGTTTTTAAGATCAAACCGCCATGACTCCAAATCCATATCCGCCAGGCTGATTTTTATCTTTTCGCCTATTGTGGCGTCACCGGGATCAAGCAGGTCGTCGGCATCCGGTTCGGCATTCTCAAAGGCGGCGGAGATATCGTCAAAGCTGTCGGCCTGGCCGGTTGTCTGGTAATGCTCGATCTTGGCCAGGGTCTTCTCAAGATTAGCCAGTAGGGTTTGCAGGGTCAGACGGAAGGCTTCGACAGAGCTTTCCAGGCGTTTCAGGAGATTGACTGTCATGAGCGCCTGGAGGCTCTTTTCACGGTCGCTTTGTTTCAAGCGGGAGATACCGCCTTGGATCAGGGTGTCGTACTGCTCCTCATATTTAGATAAGCGACTGGCCAGGATATATCGGAAAGGGGCATAGACCGCCATGGTGACGATTATCAGACGGTTGAATATCTCGTTGAAACTGATGACATCGTCACGTTTGCTTAACCGGCAGTGGAACGACAGAGGCTTGAGGCGTTGGGGGAATGGCCCAATGTCCTTGGTGTCATAAAACTTCTGAATATGCTTGCGGGAGCGGGCGATGGTAACGCTGTCGAGCAGTTCAAAAAAATCAAAATCCAGGGCATTTAAAATTGCCTCGGGGGTCCGCGACTCGGGCTCCATCTTGGCCCAGACATTAAAGACCCCTTGGGCGCGGCGGAAGATTTCGTTGATATCCTTTTCAGTGCGCAGCTTTTTGCCCAAGTTCTCGGGGTCGCCCTCGTAAGCCAGGGCCAGTTGATTGCGCAGATCGTTGAATCGATTATTCACCGGCGTGGCGGAAAGCATCAGTACTTTGGTGCGCACTCCGGCCTTGATCACCTTATTCATCAACTTTTGGTATCGGGTCTCCCGGTCTTTGAACGCCTCGTTGTTGCGGAAATTGTGGGACTCGTCAATCACCACCAGATCAAAATTGCCCCAGTTGATCCGATTAAGCGGCACTCCTAAGGAATAGCCCCGCTCGCGCTGAAGATCGGTATGACAGAGAACCGTGTAGTTGAAGCGGTCTTTTGCAAAGGTGTTGGTGACCAGATTTTGGTTAAAGTTCTGCCAGTTGTCCGTAAGCTTTTTGGGACAGAGAACCAGCACTGATTTGTTGCGGAGTTCGTAATATTTAATCACCGCCAGGGCAGTGAAGGTCTTGCCCAGGCCAACGCTGTCCGCCAGGATACAGCCGTTAAAGCTCTCCAATTTATTGATGATGCCAATGGCAGCATCCCGCTGAAAATTAAACAGCTTCTGCCAGATCAGACTATCCTGATAGCCGGTAAGGTCATTAGGCATAACATCTTCTGAGATGTCTTCCAGGAACTCATTGAAGATGTTGTAGAGAATCAGAAAATAAACAAACTCCGGAGAGTTCTCGTTGTAAACGGCCGCGATATGCTCGCAGACCTGGGCAGTAATATCTTCAAGTTTTTGCGGATCATGCCAGATCTGGTCGAATAATTTGAGATACGTTGCCGTTGTGGCAGGATCGGTCAGTTTATTAACGTAATTCGACACGGCATTGCCTTTTTGATAACCAAGGTCAACGGCGGTAAAACCATAGAGAGGAAGATAAACCGCCTTGGCTGCCGCACTCTCTATGCAGGCGAATTGCTGCATGGGCGCTGTGGTGCGGTTGGACTTAAACTGTGCTTTTCTCCCTATCCACTCTGCACACTCTTTGGCAATGGCCCGCTGGGTAAGTTCGTTCTTCAGCCGGAGTTCAAACTCGGTTCCATAGAGACTGCTCTCCCGGTGGAGTTTGGGGATATGAAACTCACGTTTTTCTTTTTTAAGTTTATCGGTGATTTGGTCGGTGATAAAGGTCGGTGCGGTGAAAATGAATTGCAGTGTATCAATTTGCTCAAGTTCAGCTTTCAGGGCTTCATAGGCGTAAATGGAAAAGCAGGAGGCAGCAATCTTCATCTTGCCATGTGGTCGAAGCGCCTCTTTCAGGTTCTCGCCAAGCAGAAGATTGATATTGTCGATAAGTTCCATGCTCGCCTTATAAAAATCTTATCATACACCGATAATGTTGGGTTTGTATTGGGACTGAAGCCTTGGCCACCTTTGGTAGTTTATGTGTCAGTGAAAACCACTTCGCCGTATGACCGACCTGTTTTGGTGCTTTGAATTAATGCAGCAGCCATATTAGGATCTTCATTTTCATTCAAATACCCCCGCCACTTCTTAACCATCTCTGTGAGATAGCAACCTTCTGCAAGAATAGGGTCAGAAGTTTTACAAATATGAGCCCAGGCGCGCGACCACTTGTAATCCTCGGGCTTATCCACCATGGCAGCCCTTGCCGGATTGTTTTCGACGCACCGCACTGCCGCATAGACATGTGGTTCGTCAAGTACGCAAGAAAAAAATCTGTTCTGCCATAGATGACCATTGTTGCCACTTTTTTCAATAAAAATGGTCGCTGTCCCTAATTTGCGTGTTCAGGACATTAGTCTGCCGGTCAATAGGGCTGCCACCACGGCCAGGGCCAGTCGATAGAAACCGAAGATCGAGAGACTGTGCCGGTTGAGGTAGCCAACCATCCATTTTACGGCTGCCGCTGCCGAAGCCGCGGCAAAAACAAAGCCGATCAACATGGTGTGCCACCCGTAGGCCTGGATCATGGCCGGGCCGCCATGCACCGCTTTGTAACCGGTGGCGGCGGTCAAGGTCACCACCCCCAGCAGGAAACTGAATTCCACCGCGCTGCTTAGACTCAACCCCACCAGGCAGCCGGCCAGGATCGTCACCAGGCTGCGGCTGGTGCCGGGCCACATCGCCAGACATTGGGTAGCGCCGATTATCAGCGCCATGCGTCGGTTGAGCGTTGTCAGCTCAGAACCTCTGTCCGCAATTTTTTGTTGGTGCGTCTGCT
>MGTA01000056.1:6362-8918 GCA_001799225.1 Deltaproteobacteria bacterium RIFOXYD12_FULL_50_9 | reverse complement strand
TCGATTGCCCCATTGAACAATACGCCGATCACTGCCGCCGGTAAAAAGGCCACCACAATGTTGATGGCCAGGTCCAAGCCTTGGCGATCCTGCCCTAGAACACCCCACAGCATTCGTTTGACATGCGGCCAATAAAGCCCCAGCACCGCCAGAATCGCTCCGGCCTGGATGCAGATCACATAGCTGTCGGCGGCCAGCCCGGCAGGGATCTTCAGCAGCCGTTGAGCCAGTATCAAATGCCCTGTTGAACTGATTGGGAGATATTCGGTCACGCCCTCGACTATTCCAAGAATCATGGCTTCAAGCCAATTCATTGTTGCTCCTGTTTTATGGAAAGAAATAGGTAATGTGAGTTAGTTTGTTTTTTAAATCTGTTACGCCTACGGTTCACATAACAAGTCACACTTTCTCTTAGGCGGCTATTGTAGACTTGGGCTTTGAAGACGTCAAGGAGGCTGACTAACCCTGCTTAAATTAGTCCGGCTGAGATAGTTTTGCTGAGTTTTTGATCAACCAATTCGGCGACCCGGGCTTGCGTTATCTTGCCGCCCTCTTTGCGCATGGTTTTAGTGATATTGCCGAAACCGATCCTGAGCTTTATGTCGCTCACCAGGGCCATGGCCTTATTGGTTCTCGTTTTCATCTCCTCGAGGCTGAGACCTTCGGGCTGCCCGAGAGGCCCGAGTTTTTTGATCTGACCGGTAAAATCGGTGATCAGTTTGACAAATCGTGGAGCTTCAGCGGCAGAGGCCCATTGCAGGCTAAATCTCTCTGGCTTGATTCCGACCTCATTCAAAACTTTTTTCACCAAGGCGTTGACTCCCATCGCATCGTAATTACCAACCTGGTAATGGCATTCGCCGAGATGTCAGCCACCTGTAAAAATGCCATCCGCTCCTTCGCCAAAACCGCGCATGATAAAGGCAGGATCGACCCGCCCAGTGCACATCACCCTGATGGCGCGCAGATTCGGCGGATACTGATAGCGTTCGACACCGGCAGTATCCGCAGCGGCGTAACAACACCAGTGACAAAGAAACCCAAGAATTCTGGGTGTAAATTCCTGCTGGTTCATATTTACCTCTTTGTGGCATCAAAGGACTTGGATTTTAAAAGTGAGGACTAAAGGGATATTGAAACTGCCGCGAACATAAGGACTATGATTCCCAATGCCAAGTTTGTTTTGACGAGATCCAATGAAAATTTCTTTAACCTGGTTGTTCGCGTCTTCTCGACCTGGGTGGATGCTTTAGCGATTTTTGGATTCAAAATCAGGCTCCTGTAAAAGTGAATTATGATCATGGTGGCAACAAGCAAAAGTTTTAGGAAAATCAAGATATTCCAAATATTTTTTGGGTCTAGGATTAAGGTATGGTTCTGATCATGGTAAAACAGGATAATTCCTGTCCCAATCAATACAAAAATACTAACGTTAGCCAGTAAGGTGAAACGTTGCGAAACCTCCTTCATCAGCCTTCCAACCATGGGCGCGGCTTCTAACGATGTTTTCGCACTTGGCAATATGACCAAAAAGACCATCAAAATTCCGCCAACCCATACCACTGTTCCCAAAATATGCAAAAAATGGCTCAGCGATACTGCCCATATATACATTATTATACCTCCGCTCAACGAGTTATGCAGATAGACTGAAAAAAAGGGGAAAGGAATATAGCCACTTACATCCTCCCCCCCGAAATGATACACCACGTTGTTATTATTTGGATTCTTTCGGTGTCTCCTTTTCCGTCTTGCTCGGAACAGGCGTCTCAACTTCTTTCTGCTTCTGCGGAACACATCCACAACCACAAATCTGCTGCCGTGGGACACATCCACAACCGCATGAGCTTTTTTGCTCTGTCATTTCTATCACCTCCTTTTTATTAAGTGTTTGCGCAATGACTTAATTAAATTGACAAAAAAACTTATTTTTCTGCTTCTATTTCGTTGACTCTTCCTCGCACGATGTTGAGTTCTTTTTGCAGCTCAATCTCATATTTTTTAAGGACCTCAAGGCTGGCCTGATTCAGTTCCTTTTCTTTAAATCGACCCGAGCCCTGGCATCCACAGGTACAAACTCCATTTAATATTTCCCGGCAGCCCTCCATGGCTTCTTCATTAATCGAATATGGAATCCAATACCCTTGCCTCTCACTTCTTACGAGCCCTGCTTGTTTTAATATCTTAAGGTGTTGTGAAACCGCAGGGAGGGTTATGCCCAGTCGGTGGGAGATTTCCTTTGCTCCTAACGCACCGTTAGCTTTAAGAAGTTCAATGATTTTAACTCGTGTTTCCACACTGAGAACCTTGAATATTTCGGCTGGCTCGATAATCATAAGATAAACCTATTAAGTAGTTGCACAATGACTTAATTGTAAAGATCGGAATGTGTATTGTCAACCATTTTATTCGGGAGATTGATTTTTATCTGGCGCCATCGCGATAATGATTTTCTATTTTGGCAGGCACAACCGCCCGCCGCCACTTGCTTTCCGCTCGGTCGAAGGCTATATTCCGAGTACGCACCCATGCCGAAAATCTCTGCTTTTCAGAAAA
>MGTA01000056.1:5232-6334 GCA_001799225.1 Deltaproteobacteria bacterium RIFOXYD12_FULL_50_9 | reverse complement strand
GGTACCGGCCGGTTTGCCGGTCCTTTGGAAATCCCAGTCGGGCTTGAACCATCTGACCGGATGGCTGCGCTGGCCAGCGCCAGGGGGATTATGGTGGTGGCAGGCGTTGCGGAACATCTGCCCTTTCAAACCGCTGCATTTGACAGCGTGGTGCTCATTACAACCATCTGTTTTGTCGACGATATCCTCCAAACCTTCCGGGAGGCATACCGGATTCTGGCCGACGGCTGCTGCCTAGTGGCCATGCTTGACAAGAACAGCCGGCTTGGCCGATACTATGAACAACACCGCCGGCAAAGCAACTTTTATTACGAAGCAACTTTTTTCTCTGTCGATACCACTGTTGCGCTCCTGCGGCAAGCTGGTTTTTATGATTTTCGTTTTACCCAGACCATCTATCGAGATCCTGCTGAGATCAATAGTGCGGAACCAGTTGATTCCGGTTACGGTCGGGGCCTTTTTGTGGTCATACGGGGTCGGAAGGAGGTCTGAGAGATGAAAAACACCTATAAAGAGATAACCAGTGCCAGAGTGCTGCTGGAGTTGCCTGAGCAGGCTACCCTTACGGAGATCCGGAACAATTATCGAAAGCTGATCAGAAAATGGCATCCGGACAGATGCCGGGAAGATGCAGCGCTCTGCCAAGAGATGAGCGTCAGGCTGAATAGCGCCTACAAGCTGCTGACTACCTACTGCCGCCAGTACAAATTCTCATTTTCCAAGGCCGAAGTCCAGAACTATGCAACCGACGAGGAGTGGTGGATGGATCGGTTCGGCAACGATCCCCTCTGGGCAAAATGCACACACCCTTGAGCCCCTTGTTTACTGATAGAACGCCCAATCTCACAGCGAAAACAGCCGGCGTCTGGACTTGCGGAAAGAAAACTATGTCTGGGTTGTTTTCAGCAGTTTTTCCGTGGTGTTGCATGTTGACTAACCTCCATATCAAGAAATTTCTCATCTTGTCGATTTTATAATGAAATGGTACGGTTATCCTTGCTTGTTTGATTACCACCTATCAATCATTAAATTGAGGGCACCATGTACCTGTTCAAAAAGAAGACTCTGACCGGCCTTGCCCGCACCTGCGGTTGAGCTGCTA
>MGTA01000056.1:4743-5182 GCA_001799225.1 Deltaproteobacteria bacterium RIFOXYD12_FULL_50_9 | reverse complement strand
TCCGACGGCTCTGTCGGACGCGCTAGAGGGGCTACCGGCCCCGAATGACCCCAATCTGTTGGTGGGTGTCGAAACCTCAGACGACGCCGGGGTGTACCGGTTGTCCGACGAAATCGCCATGATTAACACGATTGATTTCATCACCCCGCCAGTCGACGATCCCTACTGGTTCGGCCAGATTTCGGCGGCCAACTCCATCTCCGACGTCTATTCCATGGGCGGTCGGCCGATCACTGCGCTCAACGTGGTGATGTTCCCATCGAAACTGCTCGACATGGGAATCTTGAAACAGATTCTGCATGGCGGCCATGACAAGGTGGTGGAGGCTGGAGCCTGCATGGTTGGCGGCCATACCATCGATGATGAAGAACCCAAATACGGGCTGTGCGTCAACGGCATCGTCCATCCGGACCGGATCATCACCAATGCCGGCGCCAGA
>MGTA01000056.1:2853-4685 GCA_001799225.1 Deltaproteobacteria bacterium RIFOXYD12_FULL_50_9 | reverse complement strand
CGATCGAGGCTGGCCTCAAGTTCGACCTGCACGCCTGTACCGATATTACCGGCTTCGGCATCCTCGGCCATCTCCTTGAAGTGGCGCACGGCAGCAATGCCAGGGTGGTTGTTCGCTTTTCAGACCTGCCCTTTTATCCGGGCGCGCTTGATATGTACAAAAAAGGCGAGACCACCGGCAGCAACAAGGCCAACCGCGCCATGGTCGCCAGACACAAATTGACGATGGCGGCCCGGTTGACAAAAGATGAAGAGGAACTGCTCTACGATCCGCAGACCTCGGGGGGGCTGCTGCTGTCAGTACCGGCCGACCAGGCGAACGAACTGATCGCCGCCTTGCAGAAGGCAGGGACGGCGGCGGCCGCCTTGATCGGCTTGGTCACGGATGAACCGGTCGGCATTACCGTCACATAGGGGCTGCCCCCTGTGGCCGCCCAATCAGGGCAGGCACGAATGTAAATGGGCAGGCACGGGGGCCTGCCCCTACGAAAGATATCATCTTGATCGCAACAGGAAATAACAACGACCTTTCGTTGTGAAGACCATGGATTTATATCTCCTGATCAGCATCCTCGGACTGGTTACCGGGTTCCTCTCCGGCCTGCTCGGCATCGGCGGCGGCATCGTCATGGCGCCATTACTGCTCTACGTGCCGCCGCTCTTCGGTTTTGCAGCCCTGCCCATGCGGATCGTGGCAGGGCTCACCATTGTCCAGGGCCTGGTCGCCTGCGTCTCCGGCGGCCTCACTCACAAAAAATTCCATTTTGTCTCAACTGGCCTGGTTGCCTGGATGGGCACGACCATCTTTATTTGCGCACTGGTAGGCGGGGCAGGCGCCAAGTATGTCGAAAACAAAATGTTGCTGGCAATTTTCAGCGCTATGGCCTTCAGCGCCGCACTGCTTATCTTAATTCCCAGCAAAACAATCGATAGCGAACATCCTGATCTAGCAATCTTCTCCTTCAACCGCTGCCGGGCAGTACTGACTGCCGGCGGCGTCGGCCTGCTTGGTGGCCTGGTCGGCCAGGGCGGCTCCTTCATCCTGATCCCGCTGATGACAGCCTTTGTTCAGGTGCCGACCAGAATCGCCATCGGCAGCAACCTGGCCATAGTTTTTCTCTCTTCGGTGGCCGCCTTCCTGGGTAAGGCCTTTACCGGCCAGATCCCCTGGAGCTTAACGCTGCCGATCATCCTCACCGTGATCCCGGCAGCCCATCTCGGCGGGCTGGTCAGCAAAAATGTAGCAGTCGCCAAACTGCGTCTGCTCCTGGCCATCATTATTGCACTTGCCGCCATCCGTATAACTATTTCTGTCCTGACCTCATAATAAATTACAAAAACACCCGTTGAGCCTCTTTTTCACCGACCCCAAAAGTCGATAACGTATTTGCCGGCCGTAAACAGCAGGATGACGCAGAGCAACCACTTGATCGCTTTAGCCGGCACGAATTTCTGGCACCTGGCGCCCAGATACATGCCGGCCATGCCGCCCACTCCGAACAGGATCCCCAGGAGCCAATCCGGAGCTATCGACATTTTGGGATACAGGGGGGCAATGATCTGATAAAAGGTAACCCCGGCCACTGAGGTGACAAAGGTGCCCATGAGTGCAGCCCCGGCCACGGTATAAACCGGCAAGCCGAAGACCGAGACAAAAAACGGTGCAATAATCGCCCCTCCGCCGATACCGTAAGTGCCTCCGACAATGCCGACGATGAAACTGAGTGCGAAAATTCCCCAGAACGGCACGTCGAACTGTTCACCGTAAAATGTGTAGCCTAGCCGTTTGGTATTAAAATGGGTAACCTTGACAACCGGCAGCGCCTTTTGTTC
>MGTA01000056.1:977-2844 GCA_001799225.1 Deltaproteobacteria bacterium RIFOXYD12_FULL_50_9 | reverse complement strand
AGGAGATCGGTAAGCATTCGGATGCCGATATAGAGCAGAACCGCTGCCGCGAAGAGTTTGAAATTTTTCGGATTGGGGAGATAAGCAACCCTGACAAAAGCGCCGATGAATACCCCCGGCAAGGTGCCGGCCACTACCACCCAAGTGAGAGGCCAGACCATCCGACCCTCCTTCCAATACCGGTAAACGCCGCTCGGGATGGCCACGATGTTGAACAGTTGATTGGTGGCGCTGACTGAGGGATTCGTGTACCCTAAAAAGGACATCTGAAAAGGCAACAGCAGGAAGGCGCCCGATACGCCGCCCATGGAGGTGAAAAACGAGATCGTAAAAGCGACCAGGGGTGGAATCCAGGGTGCGACTTCAATACCGGCGATCGGAAAATACATAGGAACCTCCTTGGAAAATTACCTTGTTGAAGATTCGACACGAATATGATAATTTTCGTGTTTATATTATCTGGCCTGCCAGGAGGGGGCAATTGATTTTCTTTCACCCCACGCATGCCGGCAATAACCGGGCCGCCAGGGAAGTTCAGATATCGAAGGCCCTTGCCGTTGAAATAAGCCGTTTGCTGAGCGGCTCCTCATTCAAAACAGGTTCGGGAAATCCGTTCCGAGTGGATCCAGGGTTTGTCCGACGTAAATTCTACGAACGCGCCGAGGCCTGCGGCCTTTCCAAGCGCTTGGGCGCCCCCGAGATAATCCGTAAATCCCGGGCCGTAGAGTTGATGCAGAGCAACATGCCTTTGCCTGCGGTGCAGATGTTCCTGGGCCACTCAACGCCCAATCTCACTACTGCCCATGTTACCTTTTCAAGCGATGATATCCGACAGGTGACCAGTTTTTTTCTGGAAAGGGAGTCGTCGCCGAAAACCAGCGCCCGCAACTCGTTTATCGGCAAAATCCGCGCGATCCGCCAAGGAGACATCCAGAGCCAGATTGAGCTGTTCACCGTGGGCGGCCAATTGGTGACTACCGTGATTACCAATGATAGCCTGGAAAGACTCGCCTTGCGGGAGGGGAAAATGATTACCGCCGAGGTCAAGGCCCCGTCAGTCTTTTTGCATAAAGGTGACTCAGAACCGACAACCACGGCCGAGAACAGATTTCGCGGCACAATCCACCGAATCACCAGAGGGAGAATCACGAGCGAGTATGTGGTAAGCATTGCCGACGGTACAAAGTTATGTTCTGTGGTGACCAGCGAAAGCAGCCGGCGCCTGGCCTTGCAGGAAGCAGACCATGTCTGGGTTATTTTCAGCAGTTTTTCCGTGGTGCTGCATGTTGACTAACCTCCATGATGAAATTCTCGGCATGACCAAGGAGAACCGGCATCATAAAACGAACAATCAACCTGAACTACCTTTTGCCTTACTTCCCTATGGGGTAACCATATGATAAAAACGCCTGTCAACAAATATTTGCAAGAAAGTTACTCAAAATTATTTTCTATTAGCACGTCTTGACTTCAATTAATTTTGTTGTTACAAAATAAGATATGATTTATGAATGGGACGAAACCAAGCGGCAGGCTAACATTGAAAAACACGGCCTTGATTTCGAGGACGCCAGGTTGGTATACGAAAGTCGCTATCGCTTTGAACTTCCCATTAAACGCAGTGGAGAAGAGCGGTTACAGGTCTTCGCTTACGTGTTCGACCTGCTTACCGTCTTGACTCTAGTTGTCACCAGGCGTAGCGAACGTGTCCGCTGCATTAGTTTCCGCCGAGCCCATACCGAAGAGATCGAGGTGTATCATGACTGGCTTGCCAACGAATTCAAAGAGTGACTGGGACCGGGTCCGCAGGGAAGCTGCTGCCGGAATCGAACCTGCTGATGATCCGGATTCCCCATGTGCCGCCAAA
>MGTA01000056.1:0-927 GCA_001799225.1 Deltaproteobacteria bacterium RIFOXYD12_FULL_50_9 | reverse complement strand
CCGGTAAAGGCTGGCAGACCCGCATCAACAATGCGCTGCGCGACTGGCTCAAGGAGCACAAACCAGCTTAGGGAAATATATGGGGTCAGGTTGGAGTTTTGGACATTTTGCCTCTCATAGATTCATCTCCATATTTCACAACTGACTATTCAACAACTTGTCCGAATTCAGCCTCGACTTCAGGGTGAAATGAGTATTTCACGAGAAAAATCTTTTCCATGAACACTTTATATGAATACCAAGCGGTCCTAAAAAATACAAGGTCTGGAACGAGACTTCTCAGCGTCCACTAATTCATCCCACAGTGCTTCTTCTATCACATCCAGCCCCTTTATTCACCCTGTCGCTGCTGCGGTTGTTGCGGCGCAGCCTGCACGGTCTTAACCGCCGGGCCTTCCACGGCCTTGACGGCAATGGCCTGCACCTGGGCATAGGATCTCTCGACCTGTTCCATCAATCTGGCAATCTGACCGGACTGCTCCTTGGCCATTGCCTCAAGCGAGGTAATCCTGGATTTAAGCACGTTGCGCTCTCCTTCAAACTCCTTCTGGGCCAGTTCCAGCTTAAATTTCGCCTCGGTCTGGACCTTATCGACCGCCACCTTGACCTCCCGGTTGACAGTAGTGTCAAGCTCTTTGGGAAATGCCGCGACCCGAGCGCGCAGATCAGCCAACTCCTGTTCCTGGCGGGCAATAGCCTGCTCCCGCTCGCCGAATTCCCGGTCCGCCTCTTCCCGGCGCAGGGAAATCTCCCGTTCAAGACGGGCCTTTTCCTCCTCTAAGGCTGCCTTTTCTTTCTGAAAAACATCCAGCACTGCCTGCCGCTCACGTTTCTGGGTGTATTCGTACTCCTCCTTGTCACGAGCGCGTTTTTTGGCATCAAGGCCATCCTGTTCCTTCTGTTCGGCAAGCTTCTGGGCCTTCTCCT
>MGTA01000055.1 GCA_001799225.1 Deltaproteobacteria bacterium RIFOXYD12_FULL_50_9 | reverse complement strand
TCTACACAATTTTACAGGTCTTGAGCGTGACCATTTTTGAAAGAATGCCGTTATTACAAGTACTTACAAAAGAAGAATACATAACTAAGGTCGATAAAAACTGTAACCAGCTGTTATTATTCAGCTAAACGTTGGGACACTAATGATATCCCTTACATAAAATCTCCATTAACTACTTATAATCGCCTAACACTATTTTCTTACAAATAATTCTAATTGAATGTTCAAAAAGGTCATCTTATACTTACCTTCCCTGTATAATTTGTCATAAACTCAGAAATTTTTTTCTTCACTTTCCATTTCAAGATTGTACCATGCATTCTGCTAAAATAAATTCTACTCGACAATGTCAATTTCTTAGGAATAAACAACCCACGTCTCATATCATCATATATTGTATCAACAAAATCATAGTACTGCCTGGCAACAGAGGAAATTGAATAAACAGGAAGATTCAACCGGTAAGAATCATAATTTGTGGCAACCTTTTCTATTGCCGCAATAACATCACCGCATCCATTAAATAATTCCCCTCCCGCCCCGATTAATTCTGGATGCCCTCCACTGTTCAGTGCAATCACCGGCAAACCACAAGCTATTGCCTCAAGAAGGGAATTAGAACAGGGATCTTTTTCGGAAGCCGTAATATATATATCATTATTTCTTAACAAATTAGCCAATTCAGGCTGAGGAACCGGCTC
This sequence comes from Deltaproteobacteria bacterium RIFOXYD12_FULL_50_9, assembly GCA_001799225.1. GTDB lineage: Bacteria > Desulfobacterota > Desulfobulbia > Desulfobulbales > CALZHT01 > XYD12-FULL-50-9. The sequence continues at coordinate 7,919 of MGTA01000055.1, read as the reverse complement.
TTTCATCTTGATGTTTTTGAATCGTATGGGCGAATTACCAACAAATGTCATCTCGAATTTAGAAAAATCGAGAGCCTGATCTATATATTCATATATTTCAAATCCTTTCTTCAAATTAGACGACCAAGATGTCGCAATAATTTTCGGATGCTCGTGGTTATAGTTACTGGTCTTATCACTGGCATAAAACATTTCGCAATCTACAGCATTACTAATAATTGTTTCATAAGGAGCAACAGTTTTAAAAAATCTCTTATTTTGCTCAAATGACCATCGTGACTGAAACACTATCCCATCTACAAAAGCCCTGCATATAAATGCTATACTCTGATCAAATTCTTTATCTCTGCCACGATAAAAAGAAATCGGCCCATCTATTCTATAGATTATAATCTTCGCTGGATATTTATTCTTTAACGCCAACAAATCATGAAGGTTATATTGAGTTGCAAAAGGATGTCCACCGAATATAAGAGCTTCAGCATCATCAATATCATCACAATAATGTCCTTGTGCCCTCAGTTCTTTTCTCAACGCCTTCAAAAACTGATTGCTACCTCCCCAAGGTCCATCTTTATATTCATAACATATCGACAATTTTACCATTTCAGCAATTCATCAAAAAAAAGTTTATATTTTTCTCTTATCTTTTGTGGAGAATAAGCGGTCCTCACAAAATCTCTCCCTTCTTTTCCGAGAGATCTCAACCAATCATGTTCCACAAACATTCGCGCAAGATTTGTTTCCCACTCTGCTGCGTTATGACACAACACAGCTGGCGATCCCGCATAAGATGGAATCGGAGAGGCAATAACAGGCAATCCTACAGCCATTGCCACACCAATCTTCGTGAAAGAATGGCCAAGGTTATAAATATTCGACAAATCTCTCGGAGAGATAAAAATATCCCCTTGCACGAGTAGCTCAGGGACGTTGGTGTGTTGATAATATGAAAAAGACACCGGTATTTCTCCCAAATCCAACTTTGGGTTCTTATCGGTAATTAAGGTGACGGTAAATTTATGATTCTTGTATAGTGCTTTTAACACATCGCTTATCAATAATAATTCTTTCGCCTTAGTACTATATCCACACCAGATAAGGTTACATGGTGTATGGAATTTCTTTTTCTCTTCCCTGAAGAGGTAACTATCAATAGCCTCTTCAATCACCACTATTTTTTTTGACGGAAAGAAATCAGAAATCACTTCTTGCAGATATTCGGTGGTAGTTATAACCGCATCCGCCAACTCAGTGAATTTAAAGGCATCATCTAATTCATGTGGCAGAATATATTCAGAATTATGATAAAAATTTACATTGATATCCAAAACAATCTTGGTCCCGCGCGATTTCAATTCTTTGGCAAGCTCATAAGCCTCTATGCTGAAATGTTTTTGAAAAATAACAATACGATAGTCATGCTTCTGTTTGTACCAGCCCAACAAATATTTATTATCTCTTTTGAAGCTGTTAATAACATCATATACTCTTAATCTGGTCGACGCCATGACACGCTTGTATGAAGCACGATCAGGAGCTTCAAAACCTATTTGGTCCATCTTAGTGAAATAGCGTCTCAAGATATATGACAGCATATCACGGCATGATCCTCAATAAGATTTGCAAAAAAATCTGGGGTGGAGAAAACAGCGGGAACAAACTATTACCATACCACTTGGGAATTATTCGACTCCTTCTTGCCGTTTTTGCACGAGTCCTATAATTTTGTGTGAGAAGAAGTTGTATGGCAATCTATTCCAAAAACGGCCACCTGTTGGCTCCAGTATCACCGAGAAATCAGGCTGAAACACATTAACCAACCGCTTAAAATCATATCTTGCCACATGGGTAGGATCATCTTTAACCCGAGTGATATCTCTTTTGCTTATGGCATTATAGATATCATATAAACGTTTAATCGGATAATTAGGTGTTATGAATACCATTTTTCCATCTTTTTTTAGAACCCGATGAAGTTCTTTTATATAAAAACCTATCTCTTTTTTGGGAATATGCTCTATTACCTGATCACAATGTACCACGTCAAACATCTCGTTAGTGAAAGGTAAGGGCGAAAGTATCGGCAGATAGTGAACATTTTCCCAGCCAATACTTTTACAGTATGCGACACGTTTAACACTTACCTCCACGCCATAGATATTAGCCTGATTAAAATACTCAGAGAAAAAAGAATAATAGATTCCATGCCCGCACCCGAAATCCAGTACTCTTGCATCTGCCGACAACTTACCGAGATGTTTAGAAAAAAAACGGCGATAAACGTCAGAGACATCTCTTATATGTGGCCGCTGTGTTGCATAAAGTTCGAAATCCTGATGTGACATGATATCTCCTCACAAAAATGATTTTTTATGTTTCTGCTAATTCCCAGACAGCATTACATTCAATTATTCCTCGGTTGGAAGCAGTCCCATCAATGACAAAGGAATTCATATTAAATATCCTTTCGTGCGTTTCATAATTTTTTCTGTCCCTTAATGTGAAACGAACCGTATAAACTCCAGGCAGCATTGCAGGAGCTTTTAAGCTTATCTTAAACCGATAAGCCACAGCATCTACAATCGGCGCTAAAGAGATATTATTATCAACATTAACATGCCAAGTACAAATGGTGTTCTTCTCATCAATAATCGCTACACCTATCAATGGCTCTTCAATTCTTGTTCGTGCCATTAAATCAACAAAGAAAATAATATCTTCACCTGACTGTAACCTTTCTGTTCTGTTTCCTGTATTATCCAACAAGCCGGAATCAAAAATTTCTACCTGGCCGCTTGATTGCCGATCATATCTTGCTACAGCGACAGAATTTCCTTTCCCCTTCTCGAAGCTGTTTTCACGAGACAATTGATAATATTGGGGGATAACATCCTGAGCCTCCCCATAACAAACTATCTCTCCACGATTCAGCAGAATAACTTTCTGACATAATGTCCTTACATGTTCCATATTATGGCTCACAAAAACCACAGCATTTGCCTTTTTTCTAATCTCTGCCAACCGTTTCATACATTTATTCTGGAATGAAATATCACCAACTGAAAGGACTTCGTCAATCAATAGTATCTCCGGTTGCAAGCTCACCGCTATGGCCATGCCCAATCTTACAAACATACCACTGGAATAATGTCTAACCGGCGCATTGATAAACTCACCAATATCAGCGAATTCAACAATCTCGTCATATTTTTCGTCTATTTCTTTTTTCCTCATTCCAAGAATAGCGCCATTAATATATATATTCTCCCTCCCGGTAAGCATGGGGTGAAATCCGGCACCAACCTCAATCAAGGCACCCACGCGGCCATGCAGTTCTATTCTACCTGTATCCGGCATATAGATACCATTGAGCAGTTTCAGCATAGTGCTCTTACCTGAGCCGTTATGGCCGATAATACCCAGTGTCTCGCCCTTCTGTAATTCGAGACAAACGTTTTTTACTGCCCAGAATTCTCCCTCTCTTAAGACCCCAGTCTTTGCCCTGATCCCACAAAAATCCCTTATGATATCAATCGCACCATACGTCATGATATGTTTAACAGTTTTGCAAAACTTTTTTGCGACGTTATCTACCCTGACAACAACATTACCTTTATTCATGCCTGACACCACATCACATTGTTTTCTTCTTTACGCCAACAAATTGCTTTGGACGTAAAGTCTTTCAAAGGAAAGAGAAATCGGTCACCCCGCCAAAACGACAAAATACTGTACTCCAGATGAGCAACAACCACGGTTATGAGATAATAATGAGAGAAAACAGGATGAAGTTGGTCGAAAAAGGACTACCACATAAAACGCATAGTATATTCATGAGTTACCAACAAAAAATAGGCAAACAAGACACAAATATGGTTACAGATATAAGATCAACCTGACTTGCACTTCGTTTTATATAAAAGATATTTACAGGATATCAGACCTTTTCCACTATTCTCGAGATTGACACATGATAAAATCTCCACCCCGCGAAGAAAATAACCAGCGAGAACAAAGCCGACAAACTCCACGCCTGTGGATCAACAATATTTCCTGCAAAAAATATGTTTCTTGATTCATCAAGCAGATAATACAACGGGTTATACATATTTATCTGATAAATTATGCCAGTCCCTGGAAGCAAATAAACGACCGGCATCAAGAACATCGCCACACTCAAGAATATATTCAAGAAATTGGGAATGTCCTTGAACACCGCTCCAATCGGCGCAAAAAACATACCAAAACCTACTGCCAAAAAAATAATGGGAAGCACAACTAATGGAAAAAGAAAGAAATAGCCGCTTGGAACGGTTTTCGTAATCATCATTACGATGGCTAACAAGATCAAACGAACCATAAAATCAACGAAGGAAACTAAAATCGGCGATAGAACAAGGGCTATTTTTTGAAAATTAATCTTAGTAATAAATCCGCTTGACTGGCCGACAATTCCAGCAATTGAGCTAATAAGTCCAGTAAAAAGAGTCCAGATTGTCATGCCAAACAGAACAAATACCGTATATGGGACACTTGTAGCGTTGCTATTCAAAATTCCTGACTTGTTCATTCCAACAAACACGGAAACCGTGAACAAAGGTAAAAAGACCACCCATAACATGCCAAATAATGATTGCCTGTATTTTGCTGTAAAATCCCTGAGAAAAAGCCTGTAGCCCAGACCCATGCTTGCCAACAAATCGCGAAACATGTGGGGCCATACCTTTAAGAAACCATCTTTCAAATACTTGTTCGGTTCGTATATCACCATGCAATGCCACCATACCTATATCAAATAGCTTATAACAAAATAGCCAACGCAGATAGCGTGGCATAATCAATTAACAACCAATTCCCCTGCCAGCCAAGCGCACGTCATTCTCTTCACATAGCGAAACCCCAGGCAAGGGACCGCACCATCTCGATTCGACATCAAATAAGAAAATACTCTAATTCCCTCGCACAAAAGCCTTTACGTGCTATACATATCAGACATTTACCACATACCATTCCAACGCCTTAGCCAGTCCCTGCCTGATCGTATAAGTCGGCTGATACTCAAGCAACTTTACGGCTTTACTGATATCCGCCTGAGAATGCATGACATCACCAGCCCGGAAATCTCGGTACACGGGTTGAACATTCTTTAGAGCAGAGTATTTGGCAGCCAGTCCATCCCTAAGAAGAGCAAAGAGCTGATTCAAATCGGTGCGGTCTCCGACCGCGACATTATACACCTGATTAACGGCTTCAGGATTATCAGAAATGGCAGCCAGCAGGTTGGCCTGGACGGCGTTCTTGATGTAGCAGAAATCGCGGCTGGTTTCTCCTGTCCCATTGATATAAACTGGTTCATTTTTTATCAGGGCAGCGATCCATTTAGGAATAACCGCAGCGTAGGCACCGTTGGGATCTTGTCGCTGGCCAAAGATATTAAAATAGCGCAGGCCTATGGTCTTGAAGCCATAAGCCCGAGCAAAAACGTCGGCATAAAGTTCGTTAACGTATTTAGTAACTGCGTAAGGAGAAAGAGGCCTACCTATACGGTCTTCGATTTTGGGCAGACCAGGATGGTCGCCATAGGTGGAACTGCTGGCGGCATAGACGAAGCGCTTAACCTTTGCATCGCGAGCGGCAACAAGCATATTGAGAAAGCCGTCAATATTGCTCTGGTTGGTAGTAATTGGATCTTCCAGGGAGCGAGGGACTGAGCCCAAGGCCGCCTGGTGGAGGATGTAATCAACGGGCAAGTGCTGGCTACTAACTGCTGAATACTGAGTAAACAACATCGCCTTTTTACAATCATCGAGGTTGCGGATGTCGCCTTTAATGAAACGGAAATCGGCCCATTGTTCCGGCGTAACCAGGATTTGCACCTCATCAAGGTTGCGCTGATGGCCGGTGGCGAAGTTGTCCAGCCCAACCACCTTCTGGTTCAACTTGAGCAGTGTCTCCAATAGATTGGAGCCAATGAACCCAGCAACCCCGGTGATCAGCCAGGTTTTTGGATTTGCGAGTAACTGCGCCTGTACCTGTTGAAAAAGTATCATATTCAGGCCTTAAATACCTTGCCAAAAGTATCGGAGATATCTGCAAAAAGATTGCGTGGATCTACGATCAGTCGAGCATGCTGCAAGATAAAAGCTGGATCATAGGCATCATGATCGGTAGCAATCAGCACGCAATCGGCCTGGTTTAAATTAGCCTCGGTAAGGGGAGTGCATACTAAACCAAAATTATATTTTCTGCCAGGTCGCAGAGAGGAAATGTGGGGGTCATTATAACTAACCTTGGCGCCCTTGGCGCTTAGCAGTTCCATCAGCTTATAAGAAGGAGATTCGCGATCATCATCGACATTCTTTTTGTAGGCCGCACCCAGCACCAGAACCTTGGCCCCTTTCAGGGCCTGACCCTGTTCGTTCAGAGCCTCCATAACCCGCTGCACAACGAAATATGGCATAGCGGCATTTATTTCTCCGGCCAGTTCAATAAAACGGGTGGAGATATCGTATTCGCGTGCTTTGAAGGTGAGATAGAAAGGATCGATGGGAATACAATGACCACCAAGACCAGGACCAGGGTAAAAGGGCATGAACCCAAAAGGCTTGGTAGCGGCAGCCCGAATAACCTCATGGATATCAATACCCATCCGCAGGCAAAGAACCTTCAACTCGTTAACAAGGGCAATATTGACACTCCGAAAAATATTTTCCAGCAGTTTGGTCATCTCAGCCGCGCCAGTTGAACTGACCGGCACCAGACGTTCAATGGCCCCGGAATAAAGTGCTGTCCCCACCTCAAGACAGGCAGAAGTGTAACCACCAATTACCTTGGGTATATTGCCTGGATTAAAGTCCTTATTGCCAGGATCTTCCCGTTCAGGAGAATAAACCAGAAAAAAATCCACCCCAACCTTAAGTCCGAACTTTTCGATTCGAGGTAAAAGTTCTTCTTCTGTGGTGCCAGGATAAGTGGTACTCTCCAACGAAAGAACCTGCCCCGGACGCAGATGCGGAGCCAAACCCTCGACGGTCCCGGTGACATAGGAGAGATCAGGCTCGCGATTTTTATTGAGGGGAGTGGGCACACAGAGAATCAGAGCATCTGCTTCCGTGGCCCGACTAAAATTTGTAGTGGCTTCGAAACCGCGTTGCAAGGCCGTTCTGATTTTCTCAGAAGAGATATGTTCTATATAAGTCTCGCCGGAGCTCAATTTTTCCACTTTATTTTGATCAATATCAATACCAAGAACCCGAAAACCCGCAGCTTGAAAACGCAGCATTAGCGGCAAACCGACATAACCGAGGCCGACGATGCCGATAACAGCCTGGCGACTTGTAAAACGCTGAATCAAAGTATTATAGATGTTCATTGGGTGTTTTCCTGCAGGAAACTTTGAATAATTATATTTTACAATTTCTTGACATTAAAATGATCGTCCTTTTTATGCGACAAGCGGTTTTTGATATTTTATGCTTACATGATTTCCACCTCATGCAAGGAGTATTAGCCCATCAAAATCGCCATTATTCTCTCATTGAGCGCAACTTCACCCTTTAATCAAGCCAAGAGCCCCATATCGATCCAAATTGTAAGCCACATTCCGCAGACTTATTCTGGTTCCGGCTCTTATAAGGCCCGATGCCGCGCATGATCATGTTGCCTGTCCGCTTTAAGCCCTGCAGATATGTTCAACGCATCGATCTTGTCCGGTTCCCTTGCAGTACCCATTACGTAAGTTGGTGATTGCGAGAACCGTTGCGCTGCAGGTGTTTGCTACACCCCATCTCATGCATCTGTATCGAGGCATGCAGCAAATATACATATGGGAACCTTGAATAATTGTTTTTACTGCATCCTGGTATTGAGATGAACGTTTTTTTTATGCGACAATCGGTGTCTGATATTTCATGCTT
>MGTA01000054.1:23210-26844 GCA_001799225.1 Deltaproteobacteria bacterium RIFOXYD12_FULL_50_9 | reverse complement strand
ACCGGTATTATGATCCGAGTACGGGGAGGTACCTAACTCCTGATCCGATTGGGTTGGATGGGGGGATGAATCTATACTCCTACGTCCAAAATAATCCCATCAATGGGGTTGACCCAGAGGGGCTTTGGACGGTTAGTTTTGGTGTAAATATTGGTGGTACGTTAGGTGCTGTAGGCGGTGGAGGGGGTTCGGCATTTAATATTGGCTATAGTAAGTCTGAAGGATTATCAACATCACTAACGGGTTCAGTCGGTGGCGGAGCTGCCACCGGAATAGGGGCAAGTGTTGGGTTTACCCTTGCAGCAACTAATGCATCCTCTGTTGACCAACTATTGGGTACATCTGTTGAAGCATCAAGAGGATTTGGCCCTGTTGCCGCGACAGGAATTGCGGGGACTGGATATACTGGCGGTGCGTTGTCCATTGGACTTGACGGCAAAAGCATCCTGCCATCAAAGGGATCTGGCATTTTAACAAATACATCAGCGATTGCACAATGGGAACAAAGCGGTGGTTTTTCTTTCCTTAAGGCGGAGTCTGGGTGCAAATAATGGACATTGGCCAAATTATTTTTATCTCAATAGCTGTTATGTGGGTTGTTTGCTTTTTGCGAATTCCACTCATAAGCTGGGATGCAATTAAATATGTCAAAAGAAAATACCCACAGGAGTGGAATAATGAATTCCAACACCAAATAGGTACGTCTATATTTGGAGGAAGAACAGTGTTTCAGTTTTTTTCAAAACTTGGTGACCCTGTAATTGATAATTTGAAGAAAAAATGGGAAACTGCTTTGCGGCAGCTCCTATTTTCAGTGCTGTTTGCTTCTGTTCTGGTTGGGGCATATATTTTTACTATGGTGAAATAGTCTGGTTGGCTTGAGGAACGAAACCCACCATTTACGAAAATTGACAAATGGCAATTTGATTCGCATCTCGGCACAAAACTGCAAATTTGCCCGGAATTACCGGTGACGTTTTTTCTGTCGTATCATGTTGGGTTTCGCGTTGCTCAACCGCAACCTACATAGATGGGGCTGGTGCTATGGCAATTCAACTTGGCAATTGAATCAAGGACAATCTAAAGGCGGGCCACGGAAGCCCGGGGCTCTCAGGGCCATAAGGAACAACAACAGTAATGATTTGAGAATTAAAACTGAAAAGGGTTGGGAATGTGAGAGGGGAAAACAAAGAAGGGCCGGAAAATTTCCGGCCCTTCTTTGTTTGGGGAGTAAGAGATGGATTTACGCTACTTGCTGCTAAGGGGCAGTAGCCGTTATCGTCACTGTATCGGCGACGCTATAAATACAGTCAGAGGTAATCAGTTGAATGACATAGCTACCAGCAACATCGGCAGTAAAAGATGGGGAATATGCCGTTGTGTCTGAAAGGGTTGCAGTGCTTCCTGCAGGTTGACCCAGTATTGTCCAGTCATAGTCTAAGGTGTCATAGTCCGGGTCACTGCTCAAATTTGTGAGTTGCACTGTTGTCCCCGTGACGACTGATTGATCAGTCCCGGCATTGGCGCTAGGTGGGGAATCGCTAAAATAGCCAAAAGGGGATGCTCCTAAATGCGTTTCGCTCTCCTCTTTGGTAAGCCACATATCATATGATGAAGAGGTTTCTGTCCCATACACAAGGACCGAGGCTGTCAAATGGATCTTTATCCAGCCGGAATAACTTTTTAAATACGTCAAATTGAAGGTAGCGGTACCGTCATCCAAGGTGTTGACGGTTGGCGGTACACTGCCAGCAGACGAATTCGGCGGGGTTAGTTTCCCATCGGGTGTCGCATCTACAGGGATAGGGCAGCGGTCTCCACTGCCTATGGGGCCAATATCTTCGGCATTGTCAAGCCTAAGATTTTTATTAACGTCTTCGTTAGGAATATCATAGTCATTTACCGGGTTAAGCCAAGAAGGAGGTGGTTGAATCACTTGAACGAGTTTATTCCAGTATCCGATACGGTAATGGGTGGGCCAAATATTTAAAGTTACAGTCGCATTTTTTACGGGATTGCCGTTTGCGTCATCTACCTGAACAGTAAAGGGATATGAGTAGGTCGTTGTATTGACAACGGTAATTTCTGTAGCGCATCCTAACGTAACAGAGCCAGGGGTTCCGCCAATGATAATGTTGATGTCATCCTGGATTGGATTACCTAAGTAAGTTATTCCGTTTACTTTCGCTCTGACCGTAATACCGTCCGAATCAGAGCTTGTGCCTGAATAAAATGTAGTAGCTGCTTTACCGAAATCGTTGGTGTTTACAATTATGGGTAGAATATTTTCTCCGCCGCCTGTCGAGTTAATAATTGAAAATTGCACCGGGGCATTCCCGACAACAGCTCCATTGGCTGATCGCACCAATGCTTCAAGAGTTACAGTGTTTTTAGAGGGGCCGGTGCTCGGAGCGACAACCGTGCTGCTGGCCTGCAGCGCCAGACTGGCTGACTCTGCCGGCGGTGCCGAGATATTGATCTGTATAGAGTCTGTTTTGGTAGTAGGGTTGGCCTTGTCACGTACTATTACGTTGGTAGTCCCGGCTGTTGTTGATGTGAGATTGGCTGTGGCTGTGCCGTTGACTGCAACCGGTGCTTCATAATTATTTTCGCCGTTATTCCAGAAACCAATAGAAGTGAAGTATTCAACGGTTGTCACCCCTGGTGCTGTTGTGATAATTGGAAGAGCTGTATTGGTAGATAGGCTTTTAGGGTCTTCGGAAGGGGTCGTGATGCCGAAGGCTGTTGCTGGTGCCGCGATAATGTAGGTCTGGCTGGCAACTGCTCCAAGTGCAGCGGCCTGAACCACGGCAGTCCCTGCGTTAATGGCAGAAATAGTGATTGAAATTTGTCCAGAAGTATCGGTTGCGCCGTTGTCAGCTGATAAAGTGATAAATCCGCTTCCTGAGGTGATTACAAAGTTTACGGTCGTGGAAGAAATGGCAATGTTTGCCACATCTTTTAGGGTTGCTGTCAAAGTTGAAGTTGTGCCGGTTTCAATATTTGTCTTATCTGTGGACAGAGTTAGGGTCGTCCCGGTGATAGAAATCTGCGTAGTCTGGGCCTGGGCGTAAGTGGCTGATGCGCTAATATTGATGGTTTGATTAGTTTTGATGGGGCCTGATTTAACGATTATTGCTGCCACACCGTTGGTGTCTGTTGTAACACTTGATGCGTTGATTTGCCCCCCTGTTGTTGCAAATGTAATAGTTGCATCTTTTAGAGGGACATTCAAATTATCCAAGAGTGTTGCGGTAGCTGTTGCACTGTCGGTATTGTTGGCGAGAATACTTAATTTATCAATAGATAGAGATAAAGTATAGGTTGGTGGTGTTGAGGGTGGTGTTGTGGGCGGTGGTGTGCCGCCACCTGTGCTGCCGCTATCTTTCGCCGGAGGTGTCCCGCCGCCGCTGCACGCCGCCAGAAACAGGCCGAAGGCCGCAAACAGCAGCAAGGTCATGATCTGTAGAGAGTATTTACGGGCACCTGAACGCTTCCTTGTCCTCAAATCCTGTCGATGTGGTGAATTCATACTTTTTACTCCGGAGTGTAGCCTCTCTCGGCGGGATGAGTTGATTACAGATAGAGCTCGCTGGTGGTCCAGAAGTCGTTTACCAGGGAGTGCACGGCCTTG
>MGTA01000054.1:21022-23167 GCA_001799225.1 Deltaproteobacteria bacterium RIFOXYD12_FULL_50_9 | reverse complement strand
TAAGCAGCTCTTGCTGATCGTTTTTGGCAAATACTGAATCAGGTGTGACTGAAACCTCGGAACGGTTGGTCCAGATGACCTCGCCGGTCTCACTGTTCTGCACCCAGAGACGGAGTTCCACCATGGCCTGCGCAGTTCTGCCGCCCTGGTTGGCCAGATATCCGAGCCCGGCGCCGGCAATGCCCCAGACCGTGGCATTGGCGCCGGCCGGATCGATCTTGTCGGCATAGGTATAGGGGGTGGTGGCGTTGTTGCCGATGGCGGCGCCGATCCCGCCGCCAATGACCATGACGCCAAGATTATCATAGGTCTCAGACTTGGCAATGCCGAAGAGCATGCGGTTGGTGGAGGTGAAGAACAGGGGTAGTAACCCTTTTTTTAATGGTGTCCAGGTATTTTCCTGTTCCATACCGTATTTGATGATCCGACCGCGCATGATGTAGCGCGCTCCGAATACCTGGCCGATCTGGGCGAGGGTCTTCTGATCCAGGCCATTCATGAAGGGAGCCTGACTTGTCTGATCGCGATCCGCGTTGAGCAATTTTGATATCTCCTCCCGCATGGGTACTGACCATTCGCCGTTTTTCATCTCGTTTACCAGATTGCCGTTCAGCGGATTGGCACTGTCAGAGGCCATGATCTTGATGATTTGGTTATCCGTCAGATATTTCAGCATATCCTCCTGGACCGGCATCCGGAAACCCTTACCCGAAAGTTGATCGGTTAAGGCCTCCATGATGATCATGTTCCGAGGATAGGAGGCACTGAGATCATCGGTCAAGGAGGTGTAGTCGGCAAAGGGCAGAACAACTATCCTTTTGTTGATGGCGCAAGATGAAGCGGCCTCAGGATGGTTGGTCGTGAGACTCTCTTTCACGGTCAGACCGCAACCGGCAAGCAGCAGCGCCAACATTCCGCAAAGTGTTCCTTTAATGGCGGACATAACGGTATCTCCTTCGAAATACATATTTCATGATAAAGCGGTTTTTTATTCGTAGCTTTGGTTGGTCATTATCACTAAGCCACGCATGTCATGTTAATTAACTATTTGTTTTTTCTAAAATTGATGAAAGAATTATTGGCCGTAACAGAATGATCAGTTCCTTTCTTATTTCAGTTTTTGTATCGTATCTGAATAATTTTTTGATAAAAGGCAGGTCGCCCAGAAAGGGAACCTTGCTCTCCTTTGTGCCGTTAGAGGTGTCAATCAGGCCACCGACCACCAGCAGTTCGCCGTTTTTGATCCGGACCAGGGTGTTCATTTCTCGTAGATTGATCACCGGCAGCCCGACCTTATTGCCACCGCCGATTGTCTCATAAGGGATTTTACCATTTTCGAGCTCGACCTGTGAGGTGACTGGAGTCAGGCTCAGGATAATCTCGTCATTGTCAAGAATAGTGGCCACTACACCTAAGCCTAAGCCGGACATGACGCTTGATGTTGTGATAGCATAAGTTATCGTGCCGGTGGTAGCATCAACGGTCTGGGTAACCTTATCGATATAGCGTGAGTTTGTGCCGACGCTGATCATGGCCGGTTGACCGTTCATCACACTGATCTTGGGATTTGCGAGTATTTTGGTGCGGCCCTGGGTTTCAAGAGCGCTGATGGCAAGGTCAAAGCTCTTGGCGGTTAAGGTGAGGCTGCGATTATCACCAAAAGGCGTAGTCGCATTAATCTTGCCGAAATTCATGTCAAAGCCGAAGCTTGAATTGTCAAGCAGGCTTTGCCAGTCAACGCCGCTCTTGGAGGAGTCATCCAGGACGACTTCGATGATCTTGGCCTCAATGGCAACCTGGCGGTAGAGCTCTTTTTTGAGGTTTGCCAGGTATGATTCAATTTTTTCAATAAGCGGTCGCGGTGCGGTAACGGTGATCAGGCCGATAGGTTTATCTATCGTGTAATAGCCTTTGCCGGATTGGTGCGGCGATGTTGTCGGGGCGGCTACCGGAGCGGTTGCAGATTTCGCAGGTGCAGCTGGCACGGCTGGATCAGCAGCTGGTGTTTGTGGGGTTGGCGCTGTCCAGATGTCAAGAACCTGGTTCAAGTTTTGTCGAATGTTCTCCCAGATATCAAATTTATTATCAGCGCTGAGCAGTTGCAGATTGCCCGTCATGTTTGAGGTGGATCCGGAGCTGCCCAGG
>MGTA01000054.1:20499-20938 GCA_001799225.1 Deltaproteobacteria bacterium RIFOXYD12_FULL_50_9 | reverse complement strand
TTGCCTTGCACCATATGGTAATAATCCTGCTGGCGCAGCAGGTTGTCAATGGCCTGGTAGAAATCGTCCTCGGCCCGGATATCGACATCCACAAGTACGTACTGATCAACATCGCTTGACCAGCTGACATTCATATTCTTGAGAGCAGCCAGCCTTTTGAGGATATCCTTAAGGGGAATCGGTCCGGTTGTCGAGGTGACGTCAGCGCCGACCTGTACCGTAAATTTTTCATCCTTCTGGCCCATGCCCTCCATGGATTTCTGTTCTTTCAGCAGATAGGAAGGATTCTGAAAACGAACAGGCAGGCGGTTATCTTCGCCGTTATAGTCGCCAAGTGTTTTTTCCTGTGTGGATTTGGCTGGTTGCAGGTCGCCTGGTTTTGACTTCAGTTGCTCGGCAGGAGTTGTTTCCGGTGGCGCCGCTTCGGGAAGGGGCGCCG
>MGTA01000054.1:12344-20483 GCA_001799225.1 Deltaproteobacteria bacterium RIFOXYD12_FULL_50_9 | reverse complement strand
ATAGAGCATGCTTGTAGCTATCAGCAGGCACACGGTCACCATGTATTTTAATGTTTTCATTCCAGCCCTCATTTTTCAGATTCCATGTCCCATTGGTTCAACAATAACATGTTCCGGATGGAATACATGTTTTTTCCTTATGCTCAGGCAATCATTTGATCGAGATGGCGATCCGTCCCTTTATATAGCGCAGCAGGTCAGCCGGAACATCAAAACCGGCGAGCAAGATATCCCGGTATTCGTTGACTGCTTTTGGTTCATTGCCTTTTTTATCATAGAGGCGAGCTCGGCCAACCATGGTGTCCAGGGTGGCGCCATAAGACTCGACATGCCTGTCAAGAAGTGTCAGTGCCGTGTCATAGTTGCCGTTCTCTTCGGCAAAGGCAGCGTAACTCGTCAGGGCCTCGCCGGCCGGCGGTGTGGCGCTGACTGCCAGGTCAAAATAGTTTCTGGCTTCGGCCTCTTTTTTCATATTGGCGGAGGCCACTGCCGCCTGCAGAGCCGCATCATAATCTTTGGGGTTAAGTTTAAGCGCTGTCTTGGCGTAATGCTGGGCCTTGGCGTTCTGGCCAAGGCGGACCAGACAGAGTGTGGTGATCCGGTTGGCCAGTACCCGGTTGTCCGGCCATTTGCTGAAGGCCTCTTCGTAAAGCGGCAGGGCTCCCTGGTAGTCGCCGGCTCTCTCCTTCAGCTGGGCCTGCATAATAATTTTCTGGGCCGCGTTCACCGCTTCCGGAACTTCATGCTTCTGGGTAACGGTTAAGGCATCGACTTTGGCGATAGAGCCGTCAGCCTTCATCGTGATATTATCTGTCGGGCGTTTCGACCAGGCAATGTTTTTGCTTTTCGGGAGAATGACGATAGTGTTAAACCGCTCTTCTTTCTGGAGATCCTTGAGATTAAGGATAATATCCAGCGCAAAATCCCAGGGAACATCGTTCAGGGATAAGGTCAAAGTGCCGTTCACCCCTTCATCCACCACGATATTCTGGCCGCTGATCTCTTTAAACATCCTGAAGACATTGTGCAAATCGATTTTAAAGAAATCGACGGTGATCTTTTGTTTAGTATAGCCGGCGAATTCAAACTCTTCCAAGGTGCGGGAGGCTCTGCTGGACTCGGTCTGCTCGGTGGATTGCGACGCCTGTTTGTGTGCCGTTGCCGGAGCCGGCGGGGTAGCGATCGGAGCTGAAAGCTGGCCGCCAACCGGATCAGGCTGGCCGGTTTGGGCTGCTGCGGGCGCTGCCATTGCCGATACCTGCGGCATTGTCGGGGCAGTCGCGGTAGCGCCGCCTGTTTCGTTGATCACCACAGTCATGCCTTGCTGATTTGGCGTAATTGTATAGTCGAACAACCTGTCGAGGCCGGAATCAAAAACGATCCTGACGCCGTTATCCCGGCGGGAAGCCCGGATTCGGGCAAGGGCTGTGCCCACGGTTTGGTGCAAGCCGCTGCCGGTCAAACCAATTTTAGGAATGTCGATATACATTCGATCCGGTTTGCCGGCAGTTTTCTTGAGTTCGAAATGTTCGTATTTGTTAATCGGTGCTCCGGAAAGGATGTTGATTTGGGTGGTGTTGGTTCCTTTAGTGACCGTAATTCCGCCGATGGCTGAACCTGTAAGGGCCAGTTGAGGCGAGGATGTGGTTTGGTCACTTTTAACATTAAGGGATGAAACGATATTTTTTACCTGTTCTTCGCCCGGTGCGCCGCTCTCTTCTTGACCGTCGACACTGGTTGCCTTGGCAAATTTCACCACTATGTCATTTTTAATGAGTTCAACGGAATAGGGATGGTCCTGGGCTAAAAAAATCTCGATTCTGGTCATGACAGGCTGTTGCGTGGCAAGAAAGAGGCCGGTCACCCGAGTGACGGGCCCCCGCGACACTTCGAGAGGCAGGGTGGAAACCGATTTTTTTATGGCTGCATCAGCAATATCAATGACGATACGGAGCGGATCGAACAGCTCATAGATAGTATAGGCTGGAGTCGAGTCACCGACAACCCTCAGGAGATATTCGGCGGATGATTGTTCCCACTCTACCGCTTGGATCTGGTATGCGGCCTGGCGAGGAGTGCTTACTTCAGCCCCAGCCGGAGTCCTGAAGGACGCCAACAGAAAAACACAAAGGTACAATAACAGTGTTCTCGTGCGAACTGGCAGGGTCATTGTTTATTTTCTCCCTCATTCCGTAGAACCATTTCTAGATTCTTATACTGTAACTGACCGTTCCAAGAAAAATAGGATTCCTTAATGATGACCTTTGAACTGAGGATATCTTCAATTTCTCCGGCCCGGCCGATTTTCATGCCTTTTTCTAACATATATCCCTTGTGTGACGAATCTTCGACCATAGCTTTGGCCGGGACCCCTTTGCTGAAAACAATAGCTACCAGGGTAAGCTGCCCTGGTTCAAATCGTTGCATGCCGGTAAGTTCTTCGAACTCAGAGGTCTTTTCTGTTTTGACTTGTTTTTCGGAGACGAATGGTTTGAAAGGGTCTGGTCTGTTTTCCGTGCGATATTCAAAATCGTCGTCCGATTTCAGCAGCAAGGATTTGAGGTTATCCAGCTTCTCCTGTTCGGCGGTTTTTTCTGCGGTTGTTTGTTGGTCGGTTACGGCAGGCGCTTCCTGAGCGGTTTGTTCCTCCGCCAAAGAAAAATTTGCAAACCAGAGACAAAAACAGAAACAGAGAGAAAATAGACCTATCCGCCTGGCGCAGGTGAGATTGGCCGAAACCACTGCTCGGATCTGTTTCTTTACCTCTACCGGCATATGACCGCCCGCAGGATGGTTATTTTTTTGGTGGCTTCTTCTGGTTTTCATCGTTTTTTTCGATAAATCTATATGTTTCCATTGTTATTTTGGCGGTGAGTAGTACTTCCCCATTTTTATCCACAAGAGGGCTTGTCAAGCTCATGCTCGCCACTGATACGATTCGGGGCAGTTTGCTGATCTTATCCAAAAATTTACCAACGATGTGGAAGGGACCGCGTACATCAATAACAAGGGGAATTCTGGCATAGAAATCTGCCGGTTTCTCCGACCCGGGTACAAAATTTGTAATATCGAGGCCGGAAATAGTGGCTTGGGCCGAGATGTTTTTAAGCAGTGAAGAGATCTCTTTTTGTTGCGGCAGGAGGCTGGAAGCCGCTTCAAATTGCAGATCGGTATCGCGTTTTTCCGCTTTCAGTTTTTCCAGATCCTTGGTCGCCAACACCAGAGATTGGATCTCTTTATTCAGATCCGCTATTTTTTTGTCGAGTATCTTAATATCTTTTCCTTTGGGGGTTACAAAGACAAGGAAGAAGATGATTAGCGGTATTGCGCAAGCGGCGACAAGGATAACGAGTTTAACCTTGAGGTTGATCCGACCGTATTGCGTATCAATAAATTTGTCCAGGAATGCAGAAGAGGTAGGGAGTTTCATTTCTTTTTCTCTTTCTTATCCGGCGGTTGCACGGCCGGCTTCTCTTCTTTAATAAGCGACGTGACTGAAAACTTGAGACTGAATGCCTTTAATTTTTTTCCCGAAATCAGGCGTTCATTTGAAAATTCCAATTCCGTATTCTTGAAATATTTTGAGCTGTTCAATTCATTCATGTATTGGGCGATGGCGGCGTTATCAAGAGCGATGCCCGAAAGGCGCATATTGTTGTCGTTCGGCGCCAGGGCAAGAGACTCGAGCCATATGGTGTTGACCGGGGTTTTCCCAGCGATATCATCCAGGAGCCGGACCATAACTTGAGCGCCGTTTTTTAACTTCTTGATAGCCTCAAGTTTGGTTTCCAGAGCCTGTTTATCTTTTTTGATCTGTTCCATTAGAACAATGGTCGGTTTGAACGAATCCCTTTTTTGGGTCAAGGATGTGATTGTTCCGTTCAACTTCTTGATCTGGTTGGAGATCAGGAACCCCCATGCGCCAATACCGACAAGAACAATACAAATTACCGCAATGAAGGCGATGATCTCATTGCGGCATTGAATCCTTTTCTTGAGTTGTCGGATCGGTAATAGGTTGATTCGTATCATAGACTGTTTATGCCGATTGTATTAGGTCTGTTCCGCATTATATTCAATAACAGACTTGATTTGTGCTTTAGCCAGCTAGCTGTCCAAAGTCTCTTGGTAAGTTCATATCGTAACCGGTCGAGTGGCAAGGCCTGCAGACAAAGCCATTTCCGGCGCGATGATCTTGATAAAGGCCGGATTTATTTTACTTGCGTTGAAATCAACCTTCCTGAATGGATTAAAGACCTCCGCAGGAATACCTGTTTCCATGCTGAAAAATTTATCAAGTCCTTTGGTTTTTGAGCCGCCGCCACTCAATATAATATTTGAGATTGGTGAATCCGCATGGTTGGTGGCATAGAAATCCAAGGCCCTTTTGATTTCAGTGATCCATTGGGTACAGATACTGACAAAGATCTCTTCCAGCTGTTCTTTGTGCTTTCCAGGAGGTTTCAGCCCGATTTTCAGCGCTTCGGCGTCATCGTACTCCAACCCGAACCGGTTTTGAATCTGTTCAGTTATCAAGCCGCTTCCCAATATAACATCTCTGGCCAGGACCGAGTTGCCGTTCGAAATAATATTGATATTCATTTTTGAGGCGCCGATATCGACCAACACGACATTATCCTGCATGCCGTAACAGGAACCGTAAGCATTTTCCAATGCAAAGGCATCGACGTCAACAATAACGGTCTTTAGTCCGACCGAGCGTAATAAGGCAAGATAAGCGTCCACAACATCTTTTTTGGCCGCAACCAGCATGACATCAGTACGCTCTTCACTAGCGGAATTGGTTTTAAGATCTTGAAAATCGAGATACACCTCATCAATGTCGAATGGGATATATTGTTCGGCCTCAGATCGAATGTGAGCTTCAAGCTGCTGCTCGTTCATGACCTCAAGGTTGATTTTTTTTACAATTACGGAATAGCCGGAGATAGATATGGCGACTTTACGTCCTGCTAATTTTAAATTGGAGGTGAGGGCTGTGATTGTCTTGGCTACGGCGTCCGGGTTCTGTAATACGCCATCCTCAACCGAGTGCTGAGGTAGTCTGGCGCTCCCCAGACTTATCAGCCGGAATCCTTTGCCGTATGTCGCGAGTTCACAGGCTTTGATCGAGTGAGACCCGATGTCGAGACCGACAGAAAGACTCTGCCTGTTAAGAAAAGGAAGATTGAAGTGAAAATTGAATTTTGGAAGCGTTATGCCGGCCATCTCAGAAAAAGCCTTATCTTCATTTTTAGCTTTGATGAAAAACAGCTTTAATATCTATATGTTGTGTGTATATGGCTTGTCAGTACAATATGTTGCACAAAACTGATTGTTGTTATTCCTGCTATTCTCCTGTAATAAAATAGCATTGTGATTATAACTAGTTAGTTTCTTATTGCATTAGAGACACAAATTAACAGCATTGTCAAGATAAAAAAAGCCGAGTAACACGATATACTTTTCCGGAACTATTGAAAAAAACGGCAGAATAGGTGGAGAGATAGCAGCAGATTTTAATTGAATGTGCAGCTTATTATTTTGCAAGTCTCAATATTTTGTATTTGATCGAACTGTTAATACAATATATGGTGCAGATATTTAGTTGTACAATTTGATAAATTATCAAAGTTCCGGCGCTGTGCAGCATGTATTTTAGGCGCCGTATTGCCCGGGCCATTATTTGATGGATGAAAAAAAACTGCAATTTTTTTATTTTTACTCAAAGCTGCTTGTCTTTTGACTGGTTTTGGTTTACCAGTTAAATGATTATAAAGAATAGGCTATATAGTTACTTAATTACTTTTAACGACTATTCGCATAACCTGCAGGGTTGCCTTAGTCGCTGCTCTAGCTAGAATAGATTCCCCCAAAAAATAACGTGATATCTATGAGATGGTTTGGAAATAGGCCGTTATCGGCAGAAAAACACCAGGCAACCAAGAAGTCTGTGCTGCGCGAGTATATTGAAGCAATTGTCATTGCTCTGCTGCTGGCGATGTTTATCAGAACCTTTATAGTGCAGGCTTTCAAGATCCCCTCCGGTTCGATGATCCCTACCCTGTTGGTGGGCGATCATATCCTGGTGAACAAGTTTCTCTATGGAGTAAGGAACCCATTTTCAGGTGCTGTTTGGCTTGCTATGGGCACACCGGAGCGTGGGGATGTTGTAGTCTTTAAATATCCGCTTAATCCTGCTCAGGATTTCATTAAGCGAGTCATCGGGGTTGCCGGCGATAAAATTGAGATTATTGATAAGAAGCTTTATGTTAATAATGCGTTGTTTGAAGTGCGGAACGCTCTTTTTTTGGATCCGAAGATTATTCCCGGCGAGCGTGATAATCTCGGACCGCTGACCGTACCTCCAAATTCTCTGTTCGTTATGGGAGATAACCGGGACAACAGTCACGACAGCAGGTTCTGGAAGTTTGTTCCCATGAAGGATATCAAAGGGAAGGCATTCATGCTTTACTGGTCATGGGATGGTGATGCGATGAGTGTGCGGTGGCGACGCATAGGCGGTTTGATCAAGTAGATACCCGCCCTCTTGCGAGGCCGGTTTTTAGTCTATAAGTGCCTTTTTTATAAGGAATCGCATGCAATCAGAATATCGATTTATCCACAAGCATGTTTTGAGTCTTGATGATTTCTCAAAGGCTGATATCGAGTATATTATCCAGACTGCTTTTTCCCTTAAGGAGATCTCGACCCGCTCCATCAAGAAGGTACCTACCCTGCGGGGCAAGACCGTCATAAACCTTTTTTTTGAGCCGAGTACCAGAACTCGTCTCTCCTTTGAAATCGCGGCAAAACGGATGAGCGCCGACACCTATAACATCTCGGCCTCGTCGAGCAGTGCCGTCAAAGGTGAGACCCTGATCGATACGGCCCGCAATCTTGCGGCAATGAAGCCGGACATCATAATTATCCGCCACGCCTGTTCAGGCACGCCACAGCTGTTGACCAGGCACATTAACGCATCGGTCATCAATGCCGGAGACGGTACCCACGAACATCCAAGTCAGGCCCTGCTCGACCTCATGACGGTCCAGGAGAAGAAGGGCAGGGTTGCCGGGCTCAAGGTTGCGATAATTGGCGATATTACGCATAGTCGGGTGGCCCATTCCGACATCATCGGGTTTACTAAGATGGGAGCCCGGGTGATGGTCAGTGGACCTGCGACGCTGCTTCCCTTCGGAATCGAGCAGCTGGGCGCCACAGTATGCCATTCGGTGGCAGAAGCTGTGGCTGATGCCGACGTGGTAATGGCCCTGCGGATCCAGACGGAACGACTGAAAGATCCTTTGCTCTCCTCTCTTAGAGAGTATGCTACCTATTTTGGGATAACCAGAAGGACTATGGAGTCTGCCAAGCCTGATGCTCTGATTATGCACCCCGGTCCGATTAATCGCGGTATTGAGCTGGCCTCGGACCTGGCTGACGATCCACGTTCCGTGATCATGGATCAGGTGACGAACGGTGTGGCGCTGCGGATGGCCTTGCTGTATCTCATCATGGGAGGTAACTGATAATGACTGCCGCAATCAATAGCCGAACAGAGCAGCCATTACTTCTGACTAATGGCAGAATCATTGATCCGGTCAATGGCATTGATACGGTAGGTGATCTGCTGATTGTCGATGGCAAGATCAGAGAGATCTATCCGGGCGGCTGTCCGGTGGCGCCGCAGATCGACAATCTCAGGACTCTTGATCTAACTGCGAAATGGGTTATCCCTGGTCTGATTGACATGCATGTCCATCTCCGGGAGCCCGGGGAGGAGTATAAGGAGACTATTGAAAGCGGGACAAGGGCGGCTGCTGCCGGGGGATTCTGTGCAGTGGCCTGCATGCCGAATACCAGGCCGATGAATGACAGCGTGGCGATTACCTCATTAATTGTCAGTAAGGCGAAAGGCCTCAGTGCCCGGGTTTATCCGATCGGTGCCATCAGTCAGGGCGGGCTTGGCGAGGAGCTCGCCGCTTTCGGCGAGATGCAAGAGGCAGGAGCGGTTGCTGTTTCAGACGACGGCCGGCCGGTCATGAACAGCCAGCTTATGCGGCGGGCACTCGAATATGCCGGCAATTACCGGTTGCTGGTGATCAGTCACTCCGAGGATCTGCCGCTTAGTCGGAA
>MGTA01000054.1:10414-12299 GCA_001799225.1 Deltaproteobacteria bacterium RIFOXYD12_FULL_50_9 | reverse complement strand
ATTCCACGGGTAGCGGAGGAGATCATGGTCTATCGGGATCTCTCCCTTGCCGCCTATACTGGCCGGCCCATCCATATCGCCCATGTCAGTACCAGGGAGTCGGTTGAGTTGCTTCGCCGTGCCAAGGCCGGCGGTGCTAAGATTACGGCCGAGACTGCGCCGCACTATTTTACCCTTACCGAAGCAGCGGTCGGCCAGTATAACACCGCCGCCAAGATGAACCCGCCCCTGCGGACAGCCGATGATATCGTTGCCATCCGGCAAGGGCTGATGGATGGGACTATTGATGTGATTGCCACGGATCATGCTCCGCACAGCCAGCTTGAAAAAGAGGTGGAGTTCGATCTGGCGGCAAACGGGATCATCGGTCTTGAAACCGCGCTCCCTCTTGCTTTAAGAATGATGCAGGAAGAGGGGATGGAGGCGCGGATGCTGGTGGAGAAGATGTCGGTCAATCCGGCCCGCATCCTGGGGGTGCCGGGTGGAACACTTGGTAAAGAGCAGCCGGCGGATATCACGGTCCTCGATCCGGCTCGGCAGTTCATTTATACTGAGAAACAGGTGGTGTCAAAAAGCAGAAACAGCCCGTTTCTTGACTGGGCTTTTACCGGCAAAGCAGTGTTGACAGTGGTTGGCGGGCGGATAACCTATAACGATTTGTAATTATTACCCTTTGATATCCAATAGACTGCCCAGCATCTCGTCCTGGGTCTTGATGGTCTTGAGATTCGCCTCAAAAAAACGTTTAGTGAGCAGCAGATTGGGCAGCTCTTCAGTCAGTTCGACGTTCGACTGCTCAACCAGTGTCTCGCCGGCCGGCGTCTGTTCGTAAACCATAGCGCCGGGGTCATTGATCTTTTCCACCCGGGCGGTAACGCCCTGCGGGGTCTCTTCTTCGAGCAAGACCCTTGTCTTTTTAAAACTATCCGTATTGATATTGGCGACGTTATTGGCCGAAGACTCAACTTTTTTCGCAAGTGCTGATAGTGCTGCCAGGTTAGCTGAAATTCCCGAGATCATACGCTTGCCTCCTTAGAGTTGTCTGCTTTACGCCTAAGTAAAGTATATCACAAGAGATGAACCGGGTAATAGCAATTATTCACTGCCGTCCGAGTCGGTTTCGTCTCCCGTGATTTTCTGCGAGTAGGTGCAAGCGGGGTTAGGACATTTGATCAGGGTGGCATTCTTGCTCTGTTTTTCGACTAGATAGGGGGATTCGCAGAGCGGGCAAGTCCGGCTCAATGGCTTATCCCAGAGGGCGAACTTGCATTGCGGATAGCGGTTGCAGCTGTAAAACACCTTGCCCTTCTTGGAAACTTTCTGAACCAGTAGGCCGGTGCATCCTTGCTCGGGACAGCTGACGCCGGTTGACACGGCCAGGACATTTTTGCATTTCGGATAGCCGGAACAGGCCAGGAATCTGCCGAATCGACCATTGCGGTACACCATGGGCAGGCCGCATTTGTCACAGATTTCGCCTGATTCAGTCGGCTCGTTTTTCTCTACCGGCACGATGGCATTGGCTTCGTCCCGGGTAAAGTCCTGGGTGTTTTTGCATTCCGGATAGTGTTCACAGGCCAGAAATTCGCCCAGCCGGCCCCATTTGATCACCATTTTCCCTTGGCAGAGATTGCAGGTGATATCGGTCGGGATGGTCTGTCTTTTGATTGACTTCATCTCCTGTTTGGCCTGGACCAAGGTCTCCTGAAAGGGACCGTAGAACTCTTTGAGGATCTGCACCCAGTCATTTTTGCCCTCTTCAACCTTGTCGAGGTTCTGCTCCATGGACGCTGTGAATTCGACATTGATCACCGAAGGGAAATGTTGGACCAGCAGATCATTCACCAGTTTGCCGAGATCGGTTGGTTTGAATTTGCGCTGCAGC
>MGTA01000054.1:2572-10387 GCA_001799225.1 Deltaproteobacteria bacterium RIFOXYD12_FULL_50_9 | reverse complement strand
GGGTGAAGTGCTGTTTCGGCATTATGTCGAGAAGTTTGAGGGTGTCGCCTTCCTTGAGCAGCGGCAGGATTTTTTCTTTATTTTCAACAGCTTCAGGTTCTTCACCGGTGTTGGGGCCCGCCTCTCCCTGGGCCTCTTCGTAGAGGGTGATAAAGCCCGGGAAGATCAGGACAGACCCTGTCACTTTAAAAGTGTATATACCGGCCAGAATAAGGATGGTGGTCTGGTCGTAGGTGGCCGGCGCCATCTGGCAGGCCACAAACCGTTTCCAGATCAGGGTGTAGAGGTTGTGCATATCCTTGTCAAGAAAGGGCTCCATGGCTTCCGGAGTGCGGTTGACATCGGTCGGTCGAATGGCCTCATGGGCATCCTGGGCTGATTTCTTGGTTTTGTAGATGATAGGCTTTGGCGGTACATACTCCTTGCCATAGGTGGCCTGGATAAAATTTCTAGCCTCGGTGATGGTTTCCTGATTGATCCGGGTGGAGTCAGTACGCATATAGGTAATCAAGCCAACCGGGCCCTCGACTCCCAGCTCGGCACCTTCATAGAGCTTCTGGGCCAGGCTCATGGTCTTTTTGGCTGAAAAGCGGAGCTTGCGGTTGGCATCGATCTGCAGCGAGCTGGTGATAAAGGGCGGGCTTGGATAGCGATTCTTGCGTTTTTTCTCGATCTTGTTGACCGTATAGAGCGCCTGATAGAGATCGGCCAAAATGCCTTTTGATTCATCCTCGGTTTTGATCTTTGTTTTTTTGCCGTCCGCCAGATCGAGCTGGGCAATGAAAGAGGGTGGCACACTGCCCTTGAGATGGGCGCCGATCGTCCAGTACTCTTCGGTCTCAAAGCTCGCGATCTCCTGCTCACGTTCGCAGACCATCCGCACAGCTACTGACTGGACCCGGCCGGCGCTTAACCCCCGGCGCACTTTGTCCCAGAGGAGGGGTGAAATCTGATAGCCGACCAGGCGGTCAAGGATGCGGCGGGCCTGCTGGGCGTCGAACAGGTTTTTATTCAACTCGGTCGCATTGTCGATGGCCGCCAGAATCGCTTTTTTGGTTAATTCATGGAACAGGGCCCGGTGCACCGGTTTTTTGCTGGATTGCAGGCATTCGGCGAGATGAAAGGCAATGGCCTCGCCTTCGCGGTCAGGGTCCGGCGCCAGATAGATAGCATCGACATTTTTGGCGGCGGCTTTCAGTTCGTTGATAATTTTGGTCTTGCCTTTTATTGTGACATACTGGGGGGCAAAGTCGTTTTCGATATCCACCCCCAGCGTACTGACCGGCAGATCGCGAATGTGGCCGATCGAGGCCTTGACGTCAAAGGTGTTGCCAAGATACTTCTGGAGCGTTCTAGCCTTGGCTGGTGATTCTACGATGATGAGAGATTTTGACATAGTATCTTAATAGTATTCAATTATAGGGTTGCGGCCGAACCCGGCCGGAAGCGACTCATCTCTTTTCTCCTAGGCTAATCGTTAGAGAAATTCAACACATTTTTTTAAACAACTGGCCGGGCAGGGCCTGAACAGCACCCTTCAATTCGAGCAGCAGCAGGAGTTCGCTGACCTTGGCGGCCGGCAGTTTTGTCTCGCGGATGATCTCGTCAATAGTTTTAGGGTAAACCTCCAGATAATCGAGCAGCGCTGCCTCTTCGGCGGTGCATGCCGGCGGTGTTGTCACTTGTTTTCGGCATGCGGAGTCAACTGATGCAGCCGTTACCGTCCCGCTGGACGTCAACCGGAGCTCTTCAAGAATGTCCGAAACCGTATGGACAAGCTTGGCGCCCTCTTTGAGCAATTGGTGCGTCCCCTCGCTTTTATTAGAATCAACTCGGCCAGGCACGGCAAATACCTCACGACCCTGTTCCAGGGCAAGCCGGGCTGTAATCAACGAGCCTGAATTTTTGGCAGCCTCAACCACCAGAACCCCTAGAGAGAGCCCGCTGATGATCCGGTTGCGGGCCGGAAAACGGAACGGGTCGGGTTGGGTGGCGAATGGGTATTCAGTCACCAGGGCGCCCATTGCCGGGATCGCGGCAAACAGTTTTTTGTTCTGCGGCGGATAGATAATGTCAAGGCCGCAGCCCAGGACCGCTATGGTGGTCCCGCCGGCAGCCAGCGCGCCGTTATGGGCGGCGGTATCAACTCCCAGGGCCATACCGCTGACGATGCCGACCCCGAATTTCGCCATTTGCCCGGCAAAGGTCTGGGCACTGTTTTTGCCATAGGTTGTCGCAGCCCGGGCCCCGACAATCGCCAGATTCTCGGCGGCTAGAGATTGCAGATTCCCTTTTACATAGAGGAGAACCGGCGGGTTGTAGATATGCTTCAGCAGCGGTGGATAGAGCGGATCATCCCAGGCAATGATTGTAACGCCTCTCTTTTGGGCGATGGCTATCTCTTTTGCCGCCGCTTCTCGGGCCGGGGTTGTCACCAGAGCATTTGCAGCGGCCCGCGTCAGACCGGGAACCTTCAGGAGTTGGTCAAGGCCGGCTGCCAGGACGGCCGCCGGAGCATGAAAATGATCCACCAGTCGTCGGCACCAGACGGAACCGATGCCGTGCGTGAGATAAAGTGTGAGCCAGTCCTGTAGATTCTCCATTTGCCAAAAAATACCTGTATCGGATTTGAATTCGCCTAAAATTGGGCTTGACTATAAAGCAACAAAACCGGGTGTCAATCAATATTTGTTCGGAAGTTTGTTCGGAGGAGCCACCGGTTGGTTGCCGGAAGAGCTGTAAAAGGAGGAGAAAGGCAGGCCGTTTTTCGTAGGAGCAAGGTGAAAAACGGCCTGGCAGGGCGCAGGTTAATCTTCTTCGAAGAAACCGGAGAGATGTTTTTTCCGGCTTGGATGTTTGAGCTTCAGGATGGCTTTAGCCTCAATCTGGCGGATCCGTTCCCGGGTGACGGAGAAGGCCTTGCCGACCTCCTCCAGCGTCAGGTCACTCTCTTCACCCAGGCCGAAGCGCATGCGGACAACCTTCTCTTCGCGTGGAGAAAGGGCAGACAAGGCTTTTGACATACTTTGCCGCATGTTCTCCAGCATGCTTGCCTCAACCGGAGAGAGTGTTTTGTCGTCCTCGATGAAGTCAGAGAGGTTGCTGTCCTCGCCGTCACCAATCGGAGTATCAAGAGAGATGGGCTCGCGGGAGATTTTTAAGATGTTCTTCACCTTATCAACATCGAGATCGAGACGTTCAGACATCTCTTCAGGGGTAGGCTCGCGGCCGTACAGGTGAATAAAGTCCTTGGCCTCCTTGAGCAGGCGATTGATAGTGTCGATCATATGGACAGGAATGCGGATGGTCCGACCCTGATCGGCAATGGCTCGGGTGATCGACTGCCTGATCCACCAGGTGGCGTAGGTGCTGAACTTGTAGCCTCGCCGGTATTCAAATTTTTCTACCGCCTTCATCAGGCCGATATTGCCTTCCTGTATAAGGTCAAGTAGTTGGAGACCCCGATTTGCATATTTTTTGGCAACGCTGACCACCAGACGGAGATTGGCGCGGATCAGTTCGTTTTTGGCCTTGCGGCTCATGTTTTCTCCCAGTCTGATCTGGGCGAAGATATGTTCAAGGACATCCGCATCAATACCATGAATCTCTTCAAAGTTGCGGATTTGTTGGAGCAGATGGTTCTGCTGATCCTCTTTCCTCTCGGCCTGTTTGGTTCTGGCCTGGACATCTTGAAGGAGAGTGGCGAGTTTATTGATGTCCCTGGTGATTCGGTTGATATGCCGGGTGTAGATCCGGTTTTCCTTAAAAAGTCGGACAATGGTGCTTGAGTTGCGTTCGATTCGCACTATAGTCATGATTGCTGCGGCCTGATCAATAGCTGGGTTCAGGAGCTCCATGCGTAAAATGGCCCGTTCATTTTCCAACCGTTCAGCCTCGCTGACCTGCCAGATAAAGCGCTCCTTGGCCTCTTGCAGAATGGCTGAGTCAGCAGCGTCAAGACCCCGGAGAACATCGTGGATAGCCAGACGGTCATCGCGCAGTTTTCTGACAAGGTCTTTAAGCGTGTTGATCGCGACAGGTACGGAGAGTACGGCGTCTTGGACCTGGGTTTCGCCCTCTTCGATCTTTTTGGTGATCTCGACCTCCTTTGCCGAAGAGAGCAGGGAAACCGCTCCCATTTCGCGCAGATAGATCTTGACCGGATCCATGGCGGCCTGCAGCCATTTGTCACTCTGTTCGTCATCACCATCGGGAGTTTCATCGGGCAGTCCCGGAGGGGGGCCATCAGCTTCGGCATCATCATCGATTGCCGGAGTACTTTCATCTTCGATCTCAAAAAGGGTGGTCAGATCTTCCGGTTGTTCGTCCTCAAGTTCTTCCTGGGCATCCTGATCTTCCTCTGGTGGCGTCATCAATAGAGGCTTGGGACTCCCCTTAATGATCAGCCTTTTACCCTGTTTTTTGCCGGGTGTGGTTTTCTCTTTAGTTGACACCTTAAAACTCCTTTTCCAAGATACGATGTTGGAATCGGGCCGTGGCTTATGACGCCATGGCATGATCAATATTTTTTATCTGCTCCGTGAGCTGTTTGCACAGGATTTCGTTTTGGGCCTGTTGGGCCTCATTGATCTGGACATTCAGTTTTTCTTTTTTTCTTTTGAGGCTCTCTTTGCGCAACCAGGCCAACCATTCGTTTACCTGGGGTTGGACGGTTTCCGCCTCGATAGACGGCGGATCGACCAGTAGTCCGGTAATATAAGATCTCAGCGGTCCGGCCGGCATGAACTCCAGGATTTGTTCTGGTTTGATCGGCCCTTTTTCGCCGGCCAGTTTCTTCATGTGGTCAAGGATTTCAATCCCGACAGGATCGAGAATAATTTCCTCAAGACCGACGGACAGGAAATCGGCAATATATTCCGGATAGCCGAGCAGAAATTCGAGGAGTTGCTTCTGCTTTCTAGGGATTTTAATCTCCTGCGGGGCAGCGGTCGGTTGGCTCTCTCTTGCTTGGCGTTGGCTGCCTGGGCGGTGATCGTCCGGTAAAAAAGAAGCTGGTGGAATCCCTAATTTCTGGCTGAAGTGCGAAATAAATAAAGAGTGCTGGGACTTTTGATTTTTGATGGCCGCTAGAATTGGTTGCAGTTCAGCAACGATCCTGGTCTTGCCTTCAAGCGAGAGGCCGTAGCGCTCGACGAGTTCCTGGACCAGGTACTCGGGCAGCGGGCGGGCCGCTGTAATATACTCCAGCAGCTTTTCTCCTCCCTGTTCGCGGATAAGGGAGTCGGGGTCATGGTCCGCCGGCAGAATGGCGATGCGCGCCGCAATTTGTTCAGCCAGAAACAGGGGTACAGCCCGGATGGCTGCTTTAATTCCTGCCTGATCTCCATCGAACAGGAGAACTACCTCTTCAGCATAGCCCTTGATGGTGCGCAGATGGGCATTGGTGAGCGCCGTGCCGAGCGGTGCCACAACATTGGCAATACCGTGGGCGGTGAGGGAGAGGAGATCGAAATTGCCCTCGACAATGATGCAGCGTTTTTCTTTGCGGATTGCCTCACGGTTTTCGTATAATCCAAACAGGGTGCGGCTTTTGTCAAAGATCAGGGTCTCCGGTGAGTTGAGATATTTGGGCTGGCCGTCATCAAGGATGCGGCCGCCGAAGCCGATTACCTTACCGTTAACACTTCTGATTGGAAAGAGAATGCGGTTGCGGAAACGGTCGTAGTAGCCTCCTTTCTCTTTCTGGACGACCAGACCTGCCTCGGCGATAATTTCAGGCGAGAATTTACCGGCCATGGCGCGCAGCAGAAAGTCCCAGCTCTCCGGAGCAAAGCCCAAGCTGAATTTTGCAATGATTTCAGCCGGGGTTTTGCGTTTTGCCAGATAGTCTCGGGCAGCTTGGGCTCGGGGGTCGGTGAGGAGAAGCTCATGATAGATCTCGGCGGCCAAAGCGTTAGCTGTATGGAGGTGGTCGATTTTTTGCAGTCGTTCTCTGTCCTGCTGGGAGAGGTTGCTCTCGGGTAAAGGGATCTGGTAACGGCGGGCCAGTTCTTTGAGGGCTTCCGGAAAACTCATCCCGTGGTATTTCATGAGAAAGGAGAAAACATCGCCGCCCTCATTGCAGCCGAAACAGTGGTATGATTGCCTTTGGGGGTTTACCATGAATGATGGCGTTTTTTCGGGATGAAACGGGCATAGCCCTTTGAAATTCGAGCCGTTTTTACGGAGAATGACATGCTCGCCAATTAGTTGGACAATATCGGCCGACTCCTTAATTAGGGAGGTCGTATCTTCCTGAAAAGAGTGAGCAGCCATACAAAAAAGTTTCCGTGCGAGCTGGGAAATGAGAGGTGCATTGCGCCAGGTAAAGCAGTATAGTTCTACCAGCTTATGCTTGCATGCAATTTGTCCTGAACCGGGCCTGGTGTCAAGCAAAAAAGCAAGAAAACAGTAATTATTCTCATTTGATTGCTTTAAAACAGTCTCTTATGGGTTAATTACCCGCAGTTTGCCGCAGGTGAAGTTCATTTATTACTATGATTGCCAGGTTAAAAAGGGCAATCGCAAGGCCAGGTTAGAGCGCTTGGCAAGGACAGGGCCATGGAGGTTGATATCTCGAAGGTTCTCGCCTATGAGATTAAAAAAGAGCTGGCGGATCAGTACTTCGGTTTCCGTAAGTTGATCGAGGAAGACAAACAGGATCTCGACTCGAAGGTGCATTATTACAACCGTTCGATCGTCCAGATGGTCTGCCTGGATTTTGTCCGTATGTATATCCTGCTCAAAGATCCGGCTCTCGTTAGCGATTTTTTGCAACTTACCGGTGTTGACGAAGAGATTTTTTATGATCCCTATATCCCGGAGTCGCTTACCTTGAGAGCCCGAGCATTTCATAAGTTCCCGATGCGGGGCCTGACCAGGGCCGGACGGTTTCAGAATCTGGTATTCGACAGTTACGAGCAGCTTGTCGACCGGGTCCAGGAGTACCGTGAGTTGTTCGGCGATCTGTTGGAGAGTGAGAAGCTGATCAGGGAGGAGATAGAGGTTTTTTACCGGAAAAACGATATAGGAAATATCATGGGATTCCTGCGCTCTCTTAATGGCAGTGTTTCTCTGGGAACCGGTCTCGAAGCACCGGTTGAAGTGGGTGCGGCAGAAAATCTGGAAGGTAAGCTGCGGGTGGAGCCGCCGACTCCGATTGTCCATAACCTGCCGATTATTCCTCCACTCCCGCCGCTTTCGCAGATCCGTCGGAGGATGAAACGACTTGCCGAACAGGCCTATGCGGCCCACGGTGAACGCTTCGAGATCCCACCACTAAAATAATTGACACAATCAATTATGCAATCAAACAGTCTTGCTGTTTCCTGCCGGTTTAGACGCCGGGTGGCAGTGAGCACGCATTTTTTAGATCCAGATAGAGCTCGTAGGCCTTTTCCGGGGTGAGGTTGTCGTGGACTACGCCCCGGACCGCCTGAATCATGGCAACCGGCGCCTCGGACTGGAAGATGTTTCTGCCCATATCAACGCCGCTGGCCCCCTCCTGGATGGCCAGGTAGGACATGGTGAGCGCCTCTTTCTCCGGCAGTTTTTTGCCGCCGGCCATGACTATGGGAACCGGACAGCTGGCTGTCACGCTCTCAAAGCCTTCCGGGATATAGTAGGTTTTGACATAGTGGGCGCCCAGTTCGGCGCAGATCCGGCAGGCCAGCCTGAAGTATCGGGCATCCCTGGCCATCTCTTTGCCCACTGCGGTAACCGCCAGGATCGGCATGCCGTAGCGAAGGCCCTGATCCACTAATTTTACCATATTATGGACCGACTGGGTTTCGAATTCGCCGCCGATAAACACCT
>MGTA01000054.1:837-2509 GCA_001799225.1 Deltaproteobacteria bacterium RIFOXYD12_FULL_50_9 | reverse complement strand
ACAGGCGTTGAGCCGTAAGGCATCCTCCATGCTCATCGCAATCTGTTCGTTTGATAGTTCTTTTAAGATACTCGGTCCGCCGCTGGCCCGCAGGACAATGGCGCTATTGTAGCTGGGTGGCAGTGTCGAACGCAGGATACCGCGGGTCAGCATCAGGGTGTCGGCATAGGCGGCGAGCGGCACGATCTTGACATCAATCCGTTCCAGCCCGGTGGTCGGCCCCTGGAAATAGCCGTGGTCGATCGCCAGCATGACGGTGCGGCCGCTTTTAGGATTAAAGATGCGGGCCAGGCGGTTTTTCATCCCCCAGTCGAGGGAGTTCGATCCCTTAAGGAAAAAACCTTCGCATTCGGCAGGGATATCCAGACAGTAATCCTTTCCTTCTTTATCAGCTTCGGGCATGGTTATATCTCCTTGGTATAATTATTTTTTGATGTTGTTGTAGGGGTGCCCCTCGCGGGTACCCTGGATATTCGGAAAACTTTTTGAGGATACCCGCAAGGGGCATCCCTACAAAACCTTTCGCCCCATGTGGCGGTGGGCTAGCTGTATTATCGAGTAAACCGCCTTTCCTTACTACTCCTGGGGGTGAATGATAACCTTCATGGATTCGCCGCCCTGGGCAACCAGGCTGAAGCCTTTACCGGTATCGGCCAGGCCGAACCGGTGGGTGATCATGTCAGTGACCTTAACTCGTCTCGTCTTGATTAGTTCGAGGGCCATCGCGCAGTCGGCCGGGCTGCCGGCATAGGATGTTGTGATGGTGACGTCCCGCCGCCAGAACAGATCATTGATGGAGAGAGGGATAGTGGCGACGGCTGCGGTCGAGGCAAAACAGAGGATCGTGCCGCCGCGGGCCACGGCAGCCATGGCCTGGGTGAAAGCGCTGGTGGCACCGGCACAGACGATCACCAGATCAGCGCCCCGGCCCTTGGTTGCCTCGCTGGTCAGGTCGGCTACCTCGGCATCGGCCGGGAAGGTGAGATCGGCGCCGAATTGTCTGGCCAGACGGAGTCTATAGGCGCTCAAGTCCGTAGCCATCACCAACCCGGCGCCGGTGGCGGCGGCCAGATGGATGTGCAGGAGTCCGGAAATGCCGCTGCCGAGCACCAGGACGCTGGCGCCGGGCGCAAAACGAGCGGTGCGCTGGCCGCGCAGAACGCAGGCCAGCGGCTCAACGAATGTTCCTTGCTCAAAGCTGACTTCTTCAGGCAGTTTCCAGGTGCCGTGCCGGACATTGATTGCCGGGAGACGGACGAATTCGCAAAAGCCGCCCGGATCAAAATGGGTTCCGGAGAGCAGGGTGTCGCAAACGGTCTCGTGGCCGTTGTAGCAGTAATGGCAGGAGAAACAGGGGACGTGGTGAGTGGCGCAGACCCGGTCGCCGATCGCAAAGCCGGTAACGCCTTGGCCGATGGCCGCTATCTCGCCGGCAATCTCGTGGCCGAGGATAAGCGGGGCTTTATGGATGCGATACCACTCCATGACATCGCTGCCGCAGATCCCGCCGGCCTGGATCCGGATCAGCAGTTCACCGGGTCCGATCGCAGGCGTTGGGTGTTCCTCCAACCGGACATCCCGGTTGTTGTAATACATGGCAACGCGCATTAAGTTCTCCTGAGGGTTCGATTCATTTCGCTCTTATTCTGGCAATATAACCGCAAAACATGTA
>MGTA01000054.1:0-562 GCA_001799225.1 Deltaproteobacteria bacterium RIFOXYD12_FULL_50_9 | reverse complement strand
CTGCTTTATGAGCTTCTCCCGCTGTAAAGGCCGGACAAACTGCAGGGTCAGATTCATGATAACAACCGAGGCATTTTCAACGTGGACCTCCTGGTTGAGGTCGACGGGCAGCAGCTTGTACTCATGGGTCATGCCGTGACCAGCCATTTTTTGGTGGGCTTTCGTCAGCATATCCTCGGAATAGTCATATCCCACCAGCCGAACCCCTTTGGGCAGAATTTGGTCAAGGAGGATAAGGGTGGTGCCGGTCGAGCAGCCCAGGTCGTAGACATTCGTGCCTGGAACGGCAAAATCGTTGGTCAGTTCTGCCAGCATGCGCTGAATTTCAAGGTAAAAAGGGACCGAACGGACCAACATGTCGTCAAAAACAGCAGCGGTTTTTTCGTCAAAACAGAAATCACCAATCAGGCGTTTTGGTGTGGAAAAGAGGTTGTCGGCGGATTTCATGAGGTCGATTAAGTCGCTCTGTACGCTTTTTTGCATTTGTTTATTGTTAACCCAAGTTTAACAGCCTAAAATATTTTTCTAATAAAATCAATTTATTGCGAGTTGCAAAAAATCG
>MGTA01000053.1:11680-13967 GCA_001799225.1 Deltaproteobacteria bacterium RIFOXYD12_FULL_50_9 | reverse complement strand
TGAGAGAAGGCATAAGTATTCCGTTTTGGCAATAAAGTTATTTTACAATAGGATTCATTTAAAGAATTTATTCCATAATTATAAATAGTTTTATAGTATAATCTAAAGTTATTCGTAATATTATCCAATATAAATAGGGTATGACATAAATGGCTAAGCATCTTATTGTCGTGGATTCCGAGGAAAAAGCAGAGACGTTTGCCAAGCAGCTTGATGGTCAGGTTGAAACCCTGCTGGTCCGGGTAACGCCATTTTATGCTTCTCTCCAAGCCGGTGATGATGCCGATACCGGCGGATCTTCCAAGTTTTGTTTTACTTTGATCCCTGAGGAGGAAGCGTTTGCCGAAAAACTCGAAGCCAATATCGACCGCGATATTTATCTTGCCTGTGACAATGATCAGCGCGGCAATTACTGGGCTTGGATGATCTCGGAATATCTTGCTCAGGCCTCAGCCGGTGCTGCCAGATCAAAACGTTTGATCTGCACCGGGTTGAATCGAGCCGAGATTGACCGGTCCATGCGGGAAGCAGCTCCGGTATCTCAGGTTGAAGGCCTGACGCTTCTGGTGCGGACCCTGTTCAATACCGCCTTTAATAGCGAACTCAAGCGTTTGATCGGCACTCAATATGGTCCGGGAAATGTGTTGATTACCGTTCCCAGCCTGACCACGATGTTTTTGATGAATGATCGCGAGCAGGAGATCACCAAACATGTCGAGCAGTCCACCTGGCGGTTGATGGCCCAACTTCCTGGCCCTGGGGGTGAATTTACTGCACAATTAAACAGATATGAAGGGGTAAGTGAGGACGGTTGCTTTAAAAGCGAAATCCAGGCCAAACAAGCGATGTCTTTGCTGCGGCAAGATCGTTTCGTTGTCAAGGGTATCAAGCGTACCCCGTTTTCTCTTGATCCGCCATCGCCTTACAGCCTGGTAGGTCTGCTTCAAGATGCCCGGCAACTATTAGGGATCCCGCTGGCCAGATCTTTTGCCATGCTCCAGAGGTTGTATTACGGCGTAACCCTGCCAACCGGCCGTACTGGTCTGATCGCCTCCTATCTGCCATCCCCCTCAGGTGTCAGACCGGAGTGGATTGTCGCTATACGGGATGTGGCAGCCGCTACATATGGAGGAGAAAAGCTGGCGGGGGTGCCGGCATTCGCACCTGCCGGTCATATATTATTACCTTTACAGCCCGAGATTACGGAAGATGCCTTGGTTGGTAATATTG
The DNA here is from genome assembly GCA_001799225.1 of Deltaproteobacteria bacterium RIFOXYD12_FULL_50_9. Classification (GTDB taxonomy): domain Bacteria; phylum Desulfobacterota; class Desulfobulbia; order Desulfobulbales; family CALZHT01; genus XYD12-FULL-50-9. The sequence goes on along the minus strand of MGTA01000053.1, from coordinate 12,737 downwards.
ATAAAGATCTCTGTCTTCTATATGGAATGATAAGAAAAAGAGCTCTGGCTGCACTGTTGAAACCGGCACAGGGTGAGAATGTTGAGATAGAGTTGAGCGTCGGTACGGCCTTCACCTTTACTGCGGTCGGTCGGACCGTGAACGACGAAGGATTTTTTGCCGTCTCTTTGCCTGCCATAGAAGAGGAATTAAGCAAGACTTGTTATTTGACAGCCTTGTCCATCGGACAAAAAATCTACCCCGGCGAAGTTGAACCGCAGCGGGTTCCTGCCGCAGGTTCCGACTATTATACCCTGGAAACCCTGTTGGCGAATCTGGCCGAATTTTCGGTTCAGCCGGAATCAACTACCATCACCATGTTGCAGGATATGTTAGATAACGACTACTTGCGGATGGATAAAGATGGACGTCTGCACAGCACGGAAAGAACCATGAAGGTGGTTTCTTCGATGAACCGTGTCTTTCCCTCCATGCAGAATCTCAATCTGACCGGCTATATCGAGCAGCTCATGCTGGAGGTTCTTGACTCCAGGAAATCCCTGGAGAGTGCTCTCAAACAGTTCCATCAGGCGATCAACATGCATGGTCGAGTGCTTTTCAGGTCGCAGGCGACTGCAGCTAATACCCCCTCGGTTCGTCCTGAATATGTTCAGGTCAGGACCAGCAGGCTGTCGAAGAATATTATCAAGGCCAGCCCTTTTATTCCTATATCGGCGGTACCACTTACGCAGAAGGAGGCCCTGTCGCCGGTAGAGGTCGAACAGGCACAGTCAGACGTTAGAGAAGGAGATTCAGTGCTGGCATTGCCGGTAGATGAGGTTTCACCTTTTGAGCCGGGCAAGGAGGAGCCCATTGTTGGTGACCCAGCGATTGCCGGAATTTGTGAGGGCCTGCCGGATATCCCTGCTGCCCCTGAACTGAACTCCGAACTCCCACCGTTGTTCGGCCCTGTCGAAACACCACAGGCCGATTTTGTGGCAAAAGCACAGGAGGAAAAGGCAGGTGATCGGCAGCCGGGTAAGACCGACCAATCTGAGGCGGTTGCTGCTGCAGTTGA
>MGTA01000053.1:10847-11654 GCA_001799225.1 Deltaproteobacteria bacterium RIFOXYD12_FULL_50_9 | reverse complement strand
ATCAGCAGGGGAGAGAACCAGGAAAACAGGAGGCGGTTGGGCAGTCTGTGGATGGGACGATAGCAGGCGTTGGCAAGCCTTGTCCGGTATGCCGGCGGCCACTACTGCTCAAGGAGGACCAATATGGCAAGTTCTTGACCTGTTCCGGTTTTCCTGCCTGCCGTCATACTGAGATGTATCAGGCAAGCAGTGGGCCAAAGATGCTTTGTCCGGTCTGCAGGGGCGCTGATATCCTCTTGAAGCGGACCCCGGTCGGCAAGGATTTCTTTGTTTGTCCGCAGGCCGGTTGTGATTTTGTGGCCTGGTCAACGCCGCATGGAGTTCCCTGTCCAGTCTGTCGGTCACCCTATCTGGTCGAAAAACAAGAGAGAAACGGCCTGGCAATACTTAGCTGCCCACGAGCCGGTTGTGGTTATACAGAGCCTTTGGCTGGTCAGTCGGCCCCCACCCCGGCAGCGGAGTCAGGCGCCCCGGTCAAGAAAAAGGTGTTTGTCCGCAAGGGGACAGCCGGATCAGGGACCGGTGGATCAGTCCGCCGGGTGCGGGTAGTGAAACGCTAGTAATTCGTCTATCCCTGCCGCCATTTACCGCCAGGGGGTGAAAAATGATATAAGCGGAAGAAGTCAGTATCCCAGTGTCTGCATGTACCGGGCCAGTTCGGCGGCCAGCTCCGGGCTGTCCAGCAGCAGGGAGGATTCGTGGTTATAAGCCAGGGCCGCCTGGGTCAGGTTGTGGCTGCCCAGGAAAACATAGCGGTTGTCAATGATAACAAGCTTTGTGTGCGTGGTGGTCTCTGGCTGGTCAAAG
>MGTA01000053.1:2148-10820 GCA_001799225.1 Deltaproteobacteria bacterium RIFOXYD12_FULL_50_9 | reverse complement strand
GTTTAAATTTTGATCGTGGTTCGACACCTCAAGGAGTACATGTACTGCGACTCCGCGCGTTTTTGCCTGGATTAACTCTTTCATGATCAACGCTGGCCGGTTTTGGGCGGAGCCAGTTGTTTTGAATAGAAACATGGCCATATTGATCTTTTCCCTGGCCTGTTTGATATGCAGGATTAGGGTATCGTAGTAGGAGTTGTCTGTAAGCAGCCTGACCTCGCCAGGGTGGGTTGCCGCTCCAGCCGAAAAAAGGTCGATAGGCCTGTGGTCCGGTCTACCTGCGAATGTCGGATATAGATCTCCCAGCAAGAGTGATGTAAGGATTACCAACCCGAGCAAGCCAGGTCGTGCTGACCAGGATGTTTTGCGCCGGAAGATGTTAGATGTAGTTTGTTTCAGGGGGGTAATGTTTAGTATCATGATCGGGACTAACCTCCATAATGGTTCGCGTCAATCAGTTGCATAAGTCCATGGATCGGTTATTGAAATTTAAGCGTTAGGGTTTATCATTTTTAAAGCCGCGTGGAGATTCGTGCTATGCTCTTCCAAATGATCGGCGATAAAGGCGACCTCGTGGGGACTCTCTTCGTTGTAAAAATTGAGCAGTGGCTTGGACATGGCAGCGAGTTCTGCCGGGGTGCAGGATCTTAACATAGTAAGTAGGCTATCAACCATGCCGGGAGGTATCTGATTCCTGCCGGTCATGGCTATTAATGCTTCAAAAAAGCCAGTTACAGTCGCCGGCACCGCAAATTCTGCTGCCCAGACCGGGGCGTCGACTCCTTCAACCCTGTCTAGGCGAGTTCGAATGGTCAGATGAAGAAAGAAGAAAAGCAGGGCAATCAACGGTGAATCTCCGGAGTCTCTAAAAGGCAGAGAAAGCCGGCAATAGTCCCTGGCGGTGGTCAGTCGAACTCGTATATCGCCATCCTCTTCATTAACGATAAAATCACCGGCGGCATGATGCCAGGGATGGATCTGTCTGGCGGAAGGAACATCATAATATTGAGTGAGGATTGCGGCAATCTGACGAAAAACAGCAAAGGTTGCCGTTTGGTCGAGCAGTCGGTTGCCGCGGACATGATCCCAGAGCATGATCTCTTGGCCGTTTTTTGTGAGGTGCCATTCGTGGTGATCGTCAAACCATTCGGCCAGAACCATCAGAAAACTGAGATTGCCTGGAAAAGTCTCCGGTGCGATTGGTTCAATGGCATAAACTGCCGGCAAAAATGGCAAGTTTAATGATTTGTTAAGTTGATCAATATGGTTGAAATCCCGGGCCAGGCAGATTTTGCCATTTTCAGAGAGGGCGGAACTAACTGTAAGTTTAAGAGTTTGTTCGGGCAATGTTGCTGTCAGGCTGGCAATATGATAAAGAGCACCGTGTTTTTCGGAGCGGATCCGGATGGATTCAGCACCAGTTAATTTTGGCCTGTTGAGCGCGAATTTTTTTAAGGCGGAAAAATAATCTCCAAGTGTGAGGATGGAGTGATGCTCTGTCAAGCTGATTAAGAATGGGCTGGCCAGAAGGGCTGTGTCAGCTTTTCTGTCGCCTTGAGGAGAGGAGAGAAAATAGTCAAAATTCATAGATGCCGACCAAAAGAGAATTTTTGAATAGTTAAAAAAATGAGTGTTGAGGATATTCTCATACCCAAGTCAAATAATAAAGGATTATTGCGGGATTATTCTAAAACCATAGAGTTGATCGACGGTTATGGAATTAGCATGATAATTGGAAAAGCAGTCGTTTAGACATGGAGTGAACGAAGTGGTTTTTTTACTTTATTTTTTGTTGACAAACAGTTTTCAGATGGATATGGTCAACATGAAAATGAATGAGGATTCAAATTGAGATTTTCCTTAAATGGTATGGCAATACGTCCATTGAGGAAAATCTTTTTTGCAATGACTGGCAGAGTTGCTTTAATGCCAAGGTTTTTTAGCTATTTAGTTGGCGGCTTTATTAATTAAACAACAATCTTAAGGAGGTAAGAGAATGCCAAAGCACGATACGCCCCTTTTGGACCAGCTTGAAAGCGGTCCGTGGCCGAGTTTTGTATCGGACCTGAAGAGAATGGCAAAGAAAAAGGACGAATGCTGGGACATTTTGGGTCAGCTGGAGCTTTCCTATAAGGATAAAATCACCCACTGGAAACACGGCGGTATCGTTGGTGTCTTCGGATACGGTGGTGGTATTGTCGGTCGGTATTCCGATGTTCCTGACCGCTTCCCGGGAGTAGCCCATTTCCATACCGTTCGTGTCAACCAGCCTTCCAGCAAGTTCTACAGTTCAAAAATACTTCGTCAGATTTGTGATCTGTGGGAGAAACGGGGCAGCGGTATGACCAATTTCCACGGTTCAACCGGTGATCTTGTTCTGCTCGGCACCACAACCCCCCAGCTTGAGCCTATTTTCTACGATTTAACTCATGATATAGGCGTTGATCTGGGCGGCTCAGGCGGCAATCTTCGTACTCCTTCCTGCTGCGTTGGTCGGGCTCGTTGCGAATGGGGTTGCTATGACACCCAGGCTGCTTGCCACAACATCACCATGACCTATCAGGACGAACTTCATCGTCCGGCATTCCCTTACAAGTTCAAAATTAAATTCTCTGGTTGCCCGAATGACTGCGTTGCATCCATTGCTCGTTCCGACTGTTCCGTCATCGGAACCTGGAAAGATGATATCCGCATCGATCAGAAAGCAGTCGCCGGCTACATTAAGGGTGACTTTGCACCGAACGCCGGAGCCCATAGTGGCCGTGATTGGGGTAAGTTCGACATCCAGAAGGAAGTCATCGCCCTATGTCCGACCGGATGTATGAAAATGGCCGGCGACACGCTTAAGATCGACAATGCCAACTGCACCCGTTGTATGCATTGCATCAACGTCATGCCGCGCGCTCTGCGACCCGGCAAGGTCCAAGGTGCTTCCATCCTGATCGGCGCCAAGGCCCCGATTCTTGATGGCGCCCAGTTCGCAACCCTGATCTTCCCCTTTATCGAGATGAGTACTGAAAACGAATTTCCGGAGTTGAAGGCTATTATCGAGAAGTGCTGGGATTGGTGGATGACAGAAGGAAAGAATCGTGAGCGTATCGGTGAATCAATTCAGCGTGTTGGTCTGCCTACCTTTTTGAGCGTTATGGGTGTTGAACCGATTCCGCAGCACGTTAGAGAACCGCGCTCCAACCCATATGTTTTCTGGAAAGACGAAGAGGTTGAGGGTGGATTTGCTCGTACTGTTAAGGAATTCAGGATAAAACATAATTTATGATATCTTGACTTTATTTCAAACTTGAAAAAGGTCTTTCGATAACAATAAATAAGGAGGTTGTGCTATGGGCTATGATCCCGAAAATCCTATGAAGGATAGAATTACTGATATTGGTCCCCCACATTTCGAACGATTTTTCCCGGCGCTTGTTAAAAAGAACTACGGCAAGTGGCTATATCATGAGATTCTTAAACCCGGTGTGTTGAAACATGTCAGCGAGACCGGTGACGAACTCTATACCGTGCGCATTGCTTGCGCCCGTTTGATCAGCATTGAATTGATCAGGGATTACTGCGATATCGCCGACAAGCACGCTGACGGCATTATGCGTTGGACCACCCGAAACAACGTTGAATTCATGGTTGACAGCGCCGCTAAGGTTGAGCCTCTGCTTGCCGATCTTAAGAAACATGGCAGCATGCCAGTCGGCGGAACCGGTGCCGGTATCAGCAATATGGTGCACACTCAGGGTTGGATTCACTGCCATACCCCGGCAACCGACGCATCCGGCGTTGTTAAAGCCATCATGGATGAGTTGTTCGATTATTTCACCAGCATGACCATGCCCGCTCAGGTTCGCGTGGCCTTGGCTTGCTGTCTGAATATGTGCGGTGCAGTACATTGCTCAGACATCGCAGTGCTTGGTGTCCATCGCAAGCCGCCGATGATCGATCAAGACTTGATCTCTAACGTCTGTGAATTACCGTTAGCTATTGCTGCCTGTCCGCTTGGAGCCGTTAAACCGGCCAAGGGTATCAACAGCGAGGGTAAGGAAGTCAAGTCTGTTACAGTCAATGAAGAAAAATGTATGTTCTGCGGTAACTGCTATACAATGTGCCCGGCCATGCCGCTTGCCGATCCCGATGGTGACGGTATTGCAATCCTGGTAGGTGGCAAGATTTCGAACTCGAGGTCAATGCCGAAGTTCTCTAAAATGGTTATTCCATTCCTGCCCAATAGACCGCCGCGTTGGCCGGAAGTCGTTGCCGCAGTAAAGAATATTGTCGAAGTTTATGCTAAGGACGCCAAGAAATACGAGCGTCTGGGCGAATGGGCTGAGAGAATTGGTTGGGAGATGTTCTTTGAAAAATGTAACATTCCATTCTCAGATAAGTGCGTTGATGACTATCGTCTAGCTTATAACACCTGGCGGACCAGCACACAATTCAAGTACACCAGCCACATCAAATAACCCTTAACCAAGGAGGAAGAGTATGGCTGACATGGAAGAACTCAAGGCAAAGATTTTGGACCTTTGCATGACTGCTGTTAAACCGCAGTTATATTTGAAAGATATGCAGAAAAAGGTCGGTGATGTATCTCCGCGTGAAATCAAGAATGCAGCTAATGCCTTGGTCAAGGATGGAAAATTGGAATACTGGTCAAGCGGCAGCAGCACGATGTACGCTGCTAAAGGCCGCGGCCAGAGTGAAGAGAAGAAATAATAATAAACTTTTCTTCCAGTAATAGTTTTTAAAAAAAGAGTACGTTTGGACTGATATAGTCCAAACGTACTCTTTTTTTTGAGGGGGGTAGGTTTTACAAACCGACCCAAATTTTAAAAAAATGGCAATTATAACAGTAAATTGTAATTAGCCTGCCAGTACGGTGTCGGCCTTGTCGAGGAGTTCTTGCGCGATGATGGTATGCCCGTAATTACGATGGATTGCTGCCGCTGTTTTATAGGTGTCAGCCGCTTTTTCCCGTTCGCCCATCTCAGTAAATAGTCCGGCAATGTCGCTCAGGATCTCCACGCTCAAGGCCGGGTTTTGCCAGTCAGTGTATATGTCGAGGAGCTGGAATGATAAGGAAAGCGTTTCAGATAATTGCCCGAGACTGCGATGACAGAAGGCTTTTTTCTTGAGAAGCGCTAGAACGCTGGGAGTGTCTTTGAGGTGTTCGCAGATTTCTTGAGAGCCCTGATAGTAGCGTAGGGCTTTTTCAAACTCCTGGCGTTCCCGGCAGATGTCTCCCAGTTTATCATTGGCATTGGCAATGCCTTGTTCGTTATTGGTTTGTTCAAACCCCAGGAGGGCATTGTGGAAGGCATTAGCTGCTTGCCCGTAGCTTGCTTCCTGCAGGAATTTTTTGCCGCTTTCAAAATCGGACTGAGCCGGATCAATGGGTTGAACATTTTCCGGTTGGCACTCTTTTTTTTCATTATCATTCATAGTTAGTTAAGCTCCTCTAGTGCTCAATGAGTCGTATCGCTTCAGTCGCCAGTTCGGCAATCGTGGTGCTGACTGGTTTGCCCTCTTCGTAGATTGTCAGTATCGCGTTGTCGTTCTGAAGGTTTTTAATAGTTTGTTTTGCCTCTTTTGCCTGGACGTGACCGAAGATGCGCAGAGTAAGGCCGCGAATCAGTGAATCATCATCATTAAGAAAATCGAGGAGGCCGTAAAAAGGGGTTTTGCGGATAAGATCAGGTCGGCTTTTAGCTATTGCTCCCAGAGCCCAGAGAGTTGCAGGCAGATCGGCTCGGTCACCTAAATAATTAAAGAGATAGCGGGTGAAGGTGCCGAAGATGTCCGGTCGTTCGCTGATGATCGAGCCGATTGCCTCGATTGCTCCCCAGTTGGTCGAGGCCGAGTCGGAACAAGCGGCAAATAACCGATGCAAGACATCGCTTACCGCGCCGGGTTTACGGGTCGAGAGTCTGGCGCAAACCTTGCCGAATATAAAGGCGGTTTTCCATCGTATGGCAGTATCAGGGGTAAAGAGCAGCCGCTGGATAAAGCGTATGGTCTTAAGATCGTCTAATGCCAGATCGACAAGACCGTCAATATCCAAGCTTTCAACCATGGCCTGCACCACGGCTTTATCAGCTTTTTTCTTTATTCTCTTAGGATCTCGGGCCGGCTCGATCTCGATGGCTATAGACGGCCCGGATATTGGCCCAATCATGAACCCTGAGTTTGGTTGGCCATGCTTCTCGGCTATTTTTGTAAAGTCCCCCAGCATCCGCACAAAAAACAGCACGCCCCTGACTGCTCGGCCGTCGAGGTTACCGACATCAACAACCTGGTTAGTGATTTCGTCGTATTTGTCGATCTGGTCGGTCAAATAATCGATTTCAGGCAACAGATCCCAGGCTAATTCCCAGTTGTCGTTGCAGGCGTGTACCAGGCAGTCGACCATGGCGGCCCCGACATTAAAGCCGGTAGGATCGCAGGTATAGACTGCGCCACAGTTAGTACAGCTACCTGTTGAAAACTCACCGATCTTGCGTATGTCAGGTTCCCTGGGTTTGCTGATTATTTGACTGCAGAAGGGGCACCAAGGTCTGGCATGTATCTCTGATTTCGGCATAGTCGGTTAGCGTAGCGCCTCGTTAATGGCTGCAATGAAACGGGGATCCACTGCATAACCAAGTACTGTTGCCTTGTCTGCATGGATCTTGGCGCTCTTGCAGTCCTTGGCAAAGTAATAGGCTACTGCCAGATTGTTCTGGGCCATGCCGAAATCCGGTTCGAGGGCAACACCTTCTTTTGCAGCCTTCAGGGCTTCGTCGATATTGCCGGCCTCGATATAGGCTGATGCCAGGTTGACCCAGGCTGTCGCAAGCTTGGGATTGTGCTGGGTGGCTTTGGTATAGGCGGCAATCGCTTTATCCGGATCGTTTTTGCGTTGCCAGATCAAGCCGATGTTGGCATGGGCCTGTGCTGAGTTCTCGTTGATGCGTACAGCCTGCTCGTTAATAGCTAAGGATTTATCAAGTTCGTTTTTTTCAAAGTATATGGAGCCGAGATTGATAAGTGATTCAAAGGAGTATGGATCAAGCTCCAAAGCCTTGGTAAGTTCTCTGATGGCGTCATCTATCCTGTTCGCTTTTCGATAAACCAAAGCAAGATGATGGTGGGCGATTACCGAGCCGGGATTTTCGGTGCAATTCTTTTCAAGTTCTTCAATGACACCGGGAAGATTTTCAATGATTTGATTGTCAGCCATGCGATTTCTCCTTCCGGGCGTGAATAAACCGTATTCATTTGCGGAGTTCTGTTAACTCTTTGAAATATTGCTAAATCTATTGTTGTTGGCCATTTCATATCAGGCGAATATAGCATACTGGGATTTCGCGACTAGAAAAAAGATGGCGCCTCGTTAGTTAAATTTCATTACTTCGAATAGTTACATCAAGTCTGAAAAAATGCTAAAATTCCAAGGTCAAATAAAATACCATAGGACCATCATTGCGTCAATCGTGATGAGTCTTTTCAGCCGTTGGTTTTCGCAAGTTGCTCAGTTTTGGATGATTATTCGCGGTCGGCAAAACAAATCAAACCTAAATTCACTTTTACAACTATTGTCAGGCGTGTTATAAAGAAGAATGATGGGACATAGAATATGCTCATAATACTTGTTGTATTTGGCTGGAGGTTGTTCTTCTACGCAAACAAGGGTAATCGTCATTATCTTCAAGGATTCTTCAAGCGGGCGGAGCGGAGTTCGTCTGAAGAAATTGAATCTCCATCAATGTGCTTTCCGTGTATCCCAGTTCATAGATGATTTTTCTCCTTTACGTTTTATAAATGCATTTCAATCGTTTGAGCAGGAGTTGGTGGCAACGCTTGTGGGGCATGGGTGGAAAGTTGAGATTTTATGAGGTAGATGTTAAGCCTGATGTGTCGCTAATCCGACTTCTTCATCGATAGTGCTCAAGACGTTGAAGTCGGGCAGCTTGCATATCGGCGGTAATATCTCCGGCGCCTATTTTTACTGTCCCTTGATAACGGAGAAAATCGCCATGTACTGGTTGGACTACTACTTTCCCCTTTTCAAGAACCCATTCAAGGGAATCATTGACGGAAATGCCGAGTTCTTTTCGTACAGCTTTTGGGATGGTCGTTTGGAACTTTGACGTAACTGTTGAATTCATGGGATCCTCCAAATGATATTCCTTACATTTGATATATTAATGTAAGGAATGTCGCCTGTCAAGTTCGAGAAAAAATGCCTGAGGATATGTGCCGTACGGCGATTTGCCAAATAAGGCACGGCTGGCTCAGTGCGGTAAGGACTTAGACTGTGATGTGTTTGTCTGTACCCCGTTTTGCGGTTGTTTTGGTTTGGCTTTTGTAGTCCATTGGGCGCGATCAAGGGCTTGAATCCGCTGGACCAGTGCCTTGGCATTCAGAACTTTTTTAACTCGCCAGACGTTGTTCTCAAGTTCCAGCTGACCAATCGGCTGGATGTCCGAGTGGTATTTGTCCACCCTGATCGTTATAGCAACCACCGCTTTATTGCCCTGGACCTGGATATATTTTATCCCTTTGTAGTGGATATCGTTGGTTTTGGAGAGCAGGTGAAATTGCTTGAGCAACAGACCTGCATCGCCGGCAAAGGCCGAAACGATTTTGCCCTTGGCCGACATATTGAACCAGCGGGCCGTGTCGAT
>MGTA01000053.1:0-2124 GCA_001799225.1 Deltaproteobacteria bacterium RIFOXYD12_FULL_50_9 | reverse complement strand
ATGGGGGAGAGCTTGGCCAGTTCAGCCATCTCATCTTGTTTGAAGCCGCGCACCAGAGCCTCGGCATCAACTGCCAGGGAATCGGCAACCGTGGTCATGTCGACGTGTCGGTAGAAGACCTCTCCTTCAAGCTTCTGCATGGCGACATAGATTTTGCCGACCACCTGTTTGATCGTTTCGGCAGCTGGCGTGGCGCTCGTCGGCGCGTCTGCTGCACAGATTCCTGGCTGGATATCGCCAAGTGTTAAAGTCAAAAACCACAAAAGCAGGGGGATCAGGTAATTTTGTCGAATATTCACAGAGCTTAAGTCCTTAACATTTTAATGGGGTGTTTGCATGTCCTGGCCGGCCTTCAGTGCCAGAGCGCTGAACCAGGGCTCCAGATTCCCGGTGCCCTCTACCTTAACTTCCATACTATACAGCAGAAAAGAGACGCTGCCATTGCAACCGACCTCTGAGCAGAACTCGTTGTAGGCCATGGTCAGGTTCCCTGATCTGATCGGCTTGTCCATGCCTTCCGTGCCTTTTGAGTAAAACTTGGCATAATCGACTGGCTGCTCTTGCTCCAGCATGTCGATGACCTTTTGCGCCACGGCCCGATTTTCTTCGGAAAGGGTGCTTACCGAGATCATTACGGCGCCGCAGTTGTTTTTTTCTGCCTCGGAAAGGTTGCTCCGGCAGTCAAGCAGAACTCGGTAGGAACCAGGTTCGACCAGATAGCGGATATTGCCCAGTTTGAGCGAGGTGGAAGGGCTCTGAGCCCACAAAAGCAGGGGGATCAGGTAATTTTGTCGAATATTCACAGAGCTTAAGTCCTTAACATTTTAATGGGGTGTTTGCATGTCCTGGCCGGCCTTCAGTGCCAGAGCGCTGAACCAGGGCTCCAGATTCCCGGTGCCCTCTACCTTAACTTCCATACTATACAGCAGAAAAGAGACGCTGCCATTGCAACCGACCTCTGAGCAGAACTCGTTGTAGGCCATGGTCAGGTTCCCTGATCTGATCGGCTTGTCCATGCCTTCCGTGCCTTTTGAGTAAAACTTGGCATAATCGACTGGCTGCTCTTGCTCCAGCATGTCGATGACCTTTTGCGCCACGGCCCGATTTTCTTCGGAAAGGGTGCTTACCGAGATCATTACGGCGCCGCAGTTGTTTTTTTCTGCCTCGGAAAGGTTGCTCCGGCAGTCAAGCAGAACTCGGTAGGAACCAGGTTCGACCAGATAGCGGATATTGCCCAGTTTGAGCGAGGTGGAAGGGCTCTGAGCAGGAAAAAGCAGGGGGATTGCCGTCCCTTTTTTTATAGCGTCAAGTAGACCACGCCATTGTTGCGGGGAGGGCGCTGGCACAGTGTTTTCCGGCTCTTTGATAATCATGAAATCGCCCTCGCGGCCTCCGCCCATATCGAGTCTCTGCGCATCTTCAAGAGTGATATCTGTTTTTTGGGCTTCCTGGAGGCGGATCTCCTCCTTCTGGTTGTTCAAATAGATTCGTACCCCGATAAAGAGTGCCAACCCAGTGAGAATAATCCCAATTACGAGCAGTAATCTTTTAAAAAATGTGGCAAAGCCTGGCATGGGATTCATCCAAAATAAAGATTTGTTTTGCAGGTCAAAGGCGACTGGTTTAGATTACCCGTAATGGTAGGAAAATCAAGCCATAAGGAGAGGTATGCAAAAAGGTTTACTGGTTGCGGGGTTAAGTGGCGGGTCCGGGAAAAGCGTTGTGGCGGTTGGCCTGTGTGCCGCCTATGCCAAGCAGGGCTTGGTTGTCGCTCCCTTTAAAAAAGGGCCGGATTATATTGATGCAGGGTGGTTGGCCCTGGCCGCCGGCCGGTCGTGCTATAACCTTGATCCTTTTCTGATGACCTGGCAGGCGCTGCAGGATTCGTTTGCCGAGCATTGCCAGAAGACGGAGCTGGCCATAGTCGAGGGCAATCGCGGTCTCTACGATGGGGTCGATGTGGCGGGTTCCGCCTGTTCGGCGGAGTTGGCCGTGGTCCTTAATCTGCCCGTGTTGCTGGTGGTGGACTGTACCAAGACCACCAGAACCGTCGCGGCCTTGGTTCTGGGTTGCCGGGAGATGGACCATCGCGTCAAGTTTGCCGGGGTGGTGCTGAACCGGGTC
>MGTA01000052.1 GCA_001799225.1 Deltaproteobacteria bacterium RIFOXYD12_FULL_50_9 | reverse complement strand
CGTGGATCAGCTTGCCGGCATCCTCTTCCATGTGGATCCGGGTGATACCGATCCGCCGGCTGGTCTCAGCCACCTTGATCTCAACCCAGCCGTGCTCGGCAAGGGGCAGGTCAAACTGGGAGATCTGATAACCCTTGGGCAGGTCAGGATAGAAATAGTTCTTGCGGGCGAACTGGTTGACCGCCCCGATCCGGCAATGGGTCGCGATGGCCATCTTCATGCCGTATTCGACAACCGTTCGGTTCAAGACCGGCAGGACGCCGGGCATGCCTAAACAGATCGGACAGGTATTGGTATTGGGCGGCGCGCCAAAGGCGGTCGAACAGCCACAGAAGATCTTGCTAAGCGTCTTGAGCTGGGCATGCACCTCCAGCCCGATTATTGTTTCAAACTCCATCATCACTCCTCATTATTTATGCTCAGGCGACCAGCGGACTCGGTCGGAACAAGGCCTCCTTATTGACCCAGGCCCGGAGAGCGGTAAGCTCCTGCGGCCAATCCCGACTCACCCTGACCTTCAAGAACAGATGAAACAGACCATCCACCGCGCCCACTGCCCGCTCCATCATGCCGATCCGGTCAAGCAGCCGCGCCTCGATCGCCCCGGGGTCGGAACTTTCATCCTTCGACGACATACTCTTGGGCGGCTTGACGCTCCGGAACTCCAGCAGACTGCCCTTGAGGGTCAACCGCCATTCGTGGTCGCCCCAGGCCAGCAGGATCCGCGCCTGTTCAAGCTTCTTACCCATTACCAGGCCAGTGCGGGCCTCGCGCAACTCGGCCTGCAACCCCTGGCAGATCACCTTCTCGTGCGACTCGCCCTCGCCGTACTCAAGCAGCATGTGTTTTTCAAAGACGACCTGAACATCTCCGGTACCGGGCAGATAGACGGTGCCACCCCGTTCATCGCTCTTAAACCAGAGCCAGGTGAGAAACTCCTGGCCGAGAAACCTTTTTTCTTCAATTAAATCGATAAGATCCATAAAAAATACCACCTATAGTTGCAAGTAGATCAATCTATCCACCTGAAAAGAATCAGACGAAAATATCAGGAGTAACCTCGGCCAGGGAGTGGCGTTCATCATCGTCAAGCAGATGATTGGCCGTCAGATACGGGATCTGCAGAACAAGCTGAAGGCCGAAGGTCTCTTTAAAAAAGTCCTCAAGTGTCTCCTGCGCCTTCAAACTGGTGGAGAAAAACAGCAAGGTGCCCTGCGCCAGGTTCCAGCACATATCATAGATAACCGGGATCGGCACCGCTTTTTTCATCAGTTGGATCTTGACGTTCTCCTTAATCTCCAGAAGATGCGAGCGACTCAGATTGGGCACCTGCTTCTCCTTCTTGATCCGCTCCTCCTCCTTGCGGCTGAATTTTTTAAGAGCGGCAGCCGAGACCTTACGTTCGTCGATCCGGAGAGTAAGGACAATGTAATCACCCACTTCAAACGAGGCATAAGGGAACTCGGAGTCAAACATATTCATAACCGAAACCCAGCCGACCGAGCGCTCTTCGAAGCTATCGTCAATATCATGAAAGGCATGCTCTTTGATACGCTCCGCTGCAAAATTCAGAAAATCCGGCGGCAGTTCGCCTTCCACGGAATAGCGGACAAAACTGGCGGAATTGGATAATAGGCCCATATCTCTCCCTTGGGGTAAATGATATAACAATGTACACACTGATTGCCGAAAAGACCCCCATGATAGAAAAAACTCAGGCAAGCCGCTACAAGAATTTTATTTCTTGGCTTGACAGGCGGAACCGTCTATTGTAAATAAGCACGATTCTTCAGGGTCGTTAACTCAGTCGGTAGAGTATCTGCCTTTTAAGCAGAGAGTCGCGCGTTCAAGTCGCGCACGACCCACCATACGAGTGATATTCGAGCAGGGCTCGATTCTCGTCCCCATCGTCTAGTCAGGTCCAGGACACCGGCCTTTCACGCCGGCAACACCGGTTCAAATCCGGTTGGGGACGCCAACATATTCAAGGGGTTAGCTCATCAGGGCTAACCCCTTGACCCTTTTTCGTGTAAACCAAAGTGTAAAACTTTTTAAAAAGTGTAAGATCATAAACCAGCCCCTGAGCTTACCTTATTTTCTTGGTTATCCTCAGTGCTTAAAAGGTTCATCACCCCTTTCAAATCCCGGTTGATATTGTGAATATATTTCTCAGTGGTCACAATAGACTTATGCCTTAAAATGATCTGAATGGTCTTGGCTGATATCTTGTGGGTATCTGCCAACACACTAGCCACATACCGCCTTAATGCATGAAATCCGAACTCTTTGACTCCAGCCCTCTTGCATATACCATGCATGAATTTCCTTCGAGTTGTATAAGGCTGACCAAAAGATAAGCTATCCTTGTCAGTCACCACAAAAACATATTGATCAGATGGCCTATGCTCCCACCACCAATATAACTCGGTATACAATTCATCACTCATTGGCAACCAGACATACTCCATGGAACCATCTTTTGTCTTCCTGGTGCCTAATCTCACCTCTCTCTTGGCAAAGTTGATATCTTGTGACCAAGTCCATCGAAATATTTCTGATCTCCTGGCACCAGTCTGAAGATAGCTGGTTAAGAATACTTTTTCTTCTTTGGTGGAGGCAAGTAAAACCTTCAGAATATCCTCGGTCAGTGGTGTGTACTGAGGTTGACTATCAGCAGGCAATTTTTCAACTTTTAGGACTGGATTTACTGCCAAGTTTAAAAACTTGTTGGCAAAATTAAACATAGCCAGCATGTTCTTTCTATCTTTATTTGAGGCATGTGGTGACCTTTTCTTTGCCTGTGCTGTCAAATAGGACAATACCATGGCTGGTGTAATGTCAGTTACCAATGTTTCAGGTTTCCAACATTTAAGTAATTTCTTACAAAGGGCTTCCTTCTCAGCAATCACCTTTTTTGAGAATCTAGCAGAAAAATCAACATACTTGGTGCAAAGAGTCAAGAAATCTAGCCCTGATGGCTGACTCTGCTTCAGTAAGTCCTTCTTCATGCTTAATTCCCACTCTCTGGCCTCTTTCTTGGTTATGAACAGCTTGGTGATCCTTTTGCCGTTTTTGAGAGTGATGCACCCCTTCCACCTCTTGCCCTCTTTGTATGGCATCTATCAAACCCTCCTCAGTAAAGATCAATGACTTTCCTATCCTGGCAGCACCTAAATCAGCAGCATGATTGTAAACCCACCTCAATGACTTCTTGAGTTTGGCTGCTACTTCTGCAGGTGTTAGAAATATCATGACAACACCTTTAATAATGCTATGTCATGAATGTAATTGTTCATATATTGCCTGGATATCATTGAAAAATCAGTAACTTAAATTAGTTTTGACTCAAGTATTTTAGCCAGCCATTTTCCAAGTGGATCAAGATCACCCTTGTTCCAACAATCAGGGTTGCTAATGTTGATTTCTGCTTTCGGTTTAAGCATAGGAAAATACTCTTGAACAGCCTCACACATCACGCGTTCAGTCAACTCTGCCACTACTTTTAGGTGGTTCAATGGGGCTTCAAACACAAAGGAATCATGTAGAGGAATGATCAGGTGGGCATCATACCTTTCATAAAGCTTGGCAAGTCTGTTGCCAGCCACCTTGAATATGACAGCAGCACTACCCTGAATAGGATGGTTAGATAACCAATTCAATTCCCAGTTTGTCGGTGGTCCTATTATCCCTCGGTTTCGCCTCAACCCACTTATTGTGGTGGCATAACCTCGAATAGCAGAAAGCTTAGGCAACCTTTGTAATTGCAGTTGTAACTGTGGGAACATTTCAAAGAATCGAGCTTGTAAACTTTTAGCAACCCATTCCTTGATATTTAGTTTGGCGGCCAGCCCATAAGGAGTCATGCCATAGAGAATTCCTAATGTGCATTCCTTCATGATTTTTCTATAGTTGGGATACTTATCTTTTAACTCCTGGTCAGTAAGGTCTTCAGGAAGCTCTTTGACAAAAAAATGTCTAGCCATTGCAGAGTAGACATCACCTGTGTTGAACATTTTAATCAAGGTTTCATCACCATAAATGGCGGCTGCAATCCCAATCTCATTTTGGGACCAATCAACCTCACCAATCCCATAGCCAACCTCAGGGATTATCAAAGGTCTAAGCAGTGCATCCATACCAAGAATATTGGGATATTCACTTGTTTGGCGACCGGTGTCAGTGCCAAGTTGAATATGATTAGGTTGTATCCTGCCATTCTTTACCAGTTCAGGCATCAGGATTTTGTCATCCAATAGACTTGATATCCTCCTGAGATTTCTTAAAGCCTTTATGGTTGGATGATGTGATTGCAGTTGCTTAAGCTGGTCATGATCAAAGCTATAACCATCATTTTTCTTGAACAAATGAAGTAAGCCAAGATTATTAAAATAGGTAATCAACTGGTCATTGTTTCGGTGATCATTTATCCCAAGTTGAGATAATTGGTCCTCAAGCATACTTTGATAAGCCTGGAGTATTTGGAAAGTATCATCTCTCTTGGCACAATCTATTTTCACCCCTTTCCACTGGATCTTGGCATTGGTAATTGCCCAAGGCATCTCCACTGTGGTCAGGTGGTGCAACAATCCATGTTGAGCAGCAATATTTACCTGAGGCAAGTACAGACGAGCTGCTGCTCTGGCATCTTCAATGGCAATGTCTAACTGGAATTGGTTAAGCTTTGATAGTGAAGCTATGCATTGATAATCTCTATAAGGAACACCATACCTTTGACAAGTCCCTAACAAGGATAACTGAAATTGGTCAGTTGCTTTCTTATCTGCCTTAGCCCTTATTTGGCTGCAAAGATCCTCCTTAGAGCTCCTTAGGTATCCAATATTGTTCTTGCCCAGGTGAAGTACCTTTTCATTTATTGATGTATCCCAAACAATGGCAGGGGCTGATAATCCATATTCCCACAAGAAAAACAGTACTCTTTTAAGGTTATGGCTGACAAAACAGACTGACAAATCGAATAAGGGTTGAAGATTGCCTAAATATTCCTTACCCCTTAGGTCAATTACAAAATTATAAATATGAAGGCCATCTCCTTGAAGCTCAACCATGGATATTGACAATAACTGGCTATGGCCTTGCACCATTAGATCAGTGTCAAATCCTATATGGGACAATGGCCTCTGTTGGGCAAATTCAACAAGCCTCTCTATACCAGAACTATTATTTACATATTGGATTGATTCCGAAAAATATTTAGGATCCTTGGGTAGTAGCAAGGGCCTGGCCAATACAACAGGTCTAGGCTTTTCTAACATTTCTTTCCAAAATGGCAGTAGATGCATATAGTCTGGCGACACCAAACCTTTATAAGTATATATAAGGTTTTGCGTCACCACCTCCTTGTTTAATTTGGCTCTACTGGTGACACCAAGTCTTAGTAAGTATATATAAGGTCATGTGTCACCAGCCTAAAGGTTCCAATGCCGCTTTATAGTTCGAACATGGAGATCCAATAATGATGCTATTTCTGTCTGGGATAAGCCTTCTAGCTTAGCTTTTTTAATGGCCGCTGTTGTACTCATCTTCATTAACTGTCGCCTATGGTGTAACTCGAAATGTTTTCTAGCCTCTGCAAGGTCGGCAAATTCGTAGGTGTATTCCCACTTTGTAGGGCAACCACACTGGAAAGTTATTATCTCCCTGGGCTTGGTAAATGGTCTGACTCGACCGATGGCTTGCCACACAACTTCCATTTCCATTTGAGCTAAAGCTGCTGTAGCTGATCGGTTCACATAATAGAATCGATGTATTGGATCTATGACTGTAATTCTCCGGCGTAAAGGGAGCCCAGCGGTAAAAATTTTTAAAGGAATTTCAAGATATGATGGCAACAAGTCTTGGATAATCATGTTAATTGCATCTAACCTTGTGTAATAACCCATCAAGCAGTATGCACAATTGAACTCCTCGAAAAGGTTAGTGCCTGCTATACCATAATTAATAAGTGGTATAGCATTAGGTTCTTTTAATGTTTCAGGAGTTATTTGACCTGGCAAGAGCATTACTGGTGAAAATCCTGCCTGCCTAAGCCTGTCACCAATCTCATCTGCACAGAACTCCAAGAATTTTTTCTTTGTTATTAACAAACATCTCTGACCACTCTGGATCTGCTGGGCAATACGTTGTGCGAAAAAGTCAAAAATTTGGGGTGAATTTTTCTTAAAATATTTTTTCATTCCAATTCGGGATGCAATGTTGATCAATTCCGTATTCGAATGTTCGAAGCGGTAATCCCCAAAAATGTCTACTACTTTTGCACCTAATCTATGTTCTATGAATTCTGGATTAGCTGAACTACTGAAGACAATGCATGCTCCAGACATAATTGGTAAATTGGCATATGAAATTTGGTCATATTCATCTTTTTCTCTGGAGTAAATTGGTGATTTACAAAGCTGCTGGATATTGTAAGTAAGGCATTTGAATTCATCACCAAACACTAAAGATCCAGCCCTTTGTACCTGTAACAACAATTCTCTATTCATCTGGGGTACTCTCCACCGAGAAGACCTTATTTCTTCTGAACTTGCTCGGAGTAAAGAGTTGCAGATATTCAACCACTGTTGACGGCATCCCTTAATGTCTTCGTTAGCTTCATTGAGAGCACCAATAAAATTGTATAATTCTTGAGGCAGAATACTCCTTCGGAATGTAGCTATAGCAAAATCAATCTCATCGAGTATAAGCAACACATTTTGGGCCTTAGTAACTTGGATGATATGACCTAGAAAGTTGGGATCCCGCGACAGATGTGATTGAGTTCCAAAAATCACCTGGCGGCCTTTGAGACCATCACTATATTGTGATGGCCAATCACATTCAGATCCGTTTTCACAATTGCTACAAATGTCAACCTTGCCAAGCAGGCTCAAACCCCGTCTTTCTAACGGAAGCCATAATTGGTTGTTAATCTCTCCACATTGAGACTGAGGTCTAGGCTGCAAGTTAAGGACATTGATATCAGCCTGTGGTGTTTTGACCAAAGGCCTTTCAGCAATGACTTGCCGTAATTGGGTGAGGTAAACCACCAGATCGAATTCGTATGATCTGATGGCCGCCACCATTGCCTGATCACCCCTGGTGCTTTTACCTGCACCAGGGGCTGAGCTATCCAACAATATTTCCCCTTCACCTGGATGGATTTCGAGCAACTTCGAACCGGTATTCTCTCGTCGAAATCTATCCAGGCTAATGGGGTCGGATATTAGAATCACAGAGTGATTCTCTTACGTTTTAAGACATTGGCGACCTCTGGGATAGATTCCAACTCTGCATTGGAAAATTCCTTATAGAACTCATTAAGATCAACTTCACCGTCTGGGTTAGTTTTTTCAAAATTTTGGAAAGCCACTAATGCCGTATTCATCTCCATGTCATCAGTAATTTCAAAGGTGTCAACAGTGTTTATTCCGTTAGTTTTAACAATTTCTACACCCACTTTTTTCCCCGAATGAAAAATATTTAGCAGCTGAGGAAGAAGATCTCCAGATTCATTTTTTTTGTCGAAAGAGAAGAGGACAAGACCCGGAAAAGGGTCAAGGCGATATGCAACTATATGAATCTTTTCAAATGGTTTATTTCTTGCTTGGCAATACGAGCATCCAGGGCCATTACATAAAAAGAAGCCCTTGACCTCCGGTTCTTTTCCCCAGTGAACATATTCTGTGGAGGACTCTGGGGTGACCAAAATATAAGAAACAGACTTCTCGGTAGGATAAGCCAGTTTCATGGCCTTTTGTTGTTGAGGTTGTGAAATAGGCCTTAGAGTATCAGGATAATCGGTCAACAAGTTTCCCCGACGACCGGTTCGTTTCTTTTTTGCAACAGGGCCTCCTGATAAATTTTCATTACTTCCTGCCTGCTTAAACTTTGATTGAAGAATTTCAGTGAGTGACATTGGTATTGTTGTATTCTCTCCTGCCTGTGCCTCTTTTTGAGTATTTGAACCTTCAGTCTCTACTGCGGATACTTTTACTGCTGCCTGGTTTGCCATGGTGAACAATCTCCTTTTCATAATTGCGGTTTTGGGTTAAATTCAATTTCCAATCACTGCCAAATCCCTTGTTTAGACGTTGCGCAACATCTAAAAAATACATTTACTCGGTCTGGAACAAGTCTCCTATCCCAAGGTCCCACCAATTATTCACCAACAGCTCACCAACAATATGCATAGAGGCTTTTGGGCAAAAAAAATCCCCTCTATGCAAACATCGCATAAAGGGGAAAATGTTCTAAATTATCAATTTGTTAAATGGTTAATCTGGCTGCCAGTGCAAAAATGGAACTTCCGGTATTGGCTTGTTCTTGCATTTTGCATTATGAATAGCTAATGCGTGGCGCTGGTTTATTATAACATTTTCTTCTTCTGCCAGGCGTGGAAAGACTATACTTCGTGCATTACGGAGTCCATGGACGGTGTTAAACCAAGTTTCATTAATGTATTCTGGCTTGATGTGTTTATATTTGTCTTTATTGTCTTCGAGATATTTCTTTGCAACCACCAGTAACGTTTTCTCATCTTGAACACTGCCTACATTGCGTTTGGCCATCTCTTTTATGGCTGAGATTTCTGCATCTGCTTGCATAAGTTTATCGAGAACTACTTGAGGTACTTGAGCTTTTTGGTGCTGAGTCCAAAACATGCAGAATGGAGCTAGGTTCTCAATATCTCCATCACTGCGGACAATACGGTTTCCTTTAATAATCGGGTAGCCGGGGGATTTTCTCCCCCGGCCCCCACACCACCGGGCATGCGGGTCCGCACCCGGCGGTTCCCAAGAGCT